>NZ_BAABRI010000001.1:0-382915 GCF_040362925.1 Haloferula sargassicola | reverse complement strand
CCCCATTTCGGGGCCCTCGCCACTCCACCCTTGCTTGAGAATCCAATCCAATCCTACCTCTCTGCCGACCCGCTCCACCATAGCTTAGTTTAGCCACTCAGTGGCCGGACTTTGGGGGCCAGCTCAGTGGGAGCAGCGGTTGCGGGCAGATCGGCGTGAGCGCGAAGCACACTTTGTGGCGATCCACTTCCTCGCAGCAGAGGCAAACCATGAGAGTGATCCAGATGGCCCGCGTGATTACGGTTCACTCTTGGCTCCATGGGGTGGCTCAGATTCTGCCCTCGGAAGCCCATTCGCCGACGGACTCGACTACCGACCCCAGAATGGGTCATTCACTCTCGAGGAACCGAATGCTCGGCGAATTTCGCTCTTCCGCGTCGATCGTTTGATTGCATCGGATCGACGGTGGCCGCGGTGGGAGTCGAGCGATGAATATGCACGCAAGTTTCCAGAGCAGGAAGTGCCTCCCCATGGCTACGAATAAGACAAGGCGAACCCCGAAGATAGCTTCGGGCGGTAGCCCCGAAGTTATCGGTTGTTGAACGGGCCCAGGCGGGTTGGGCGGGCGGTGTGGCTATCGCTCTTGCGGTTTCAATCCGCGTCTGTGCATCCCGCTTGTCGGTTTTCACGCGATCGCCGGAGCGCGTGGGGATGAGCGAGGGGGCGATGACCTCGCAACGCACGCCCATCTGCCGGAGCCTGCGGGCAATCCAGAAGCCGCAGCCGCTGGCCTCGTAACAGACGTGGAGGTCGGAGAGCTTGCGGCCTTGCTGTTTGGCGATGCGGCGCAGGGCGCGCTCCAGCGCGTGCGGGGAGGTGGTGACCGATCCATAGAGACGGGGTCCCGCCTCGCGGGAGGCCTCCAGGATCGCGATGACCGTTTGTTCTTTATGGACGTCGCGTCCGAGGTAGAGTGTGCGGGTCGTGTCTGAGTTCGTTTTCATTCGTAGCGATCGATTGATGTTGGATAGGTCGCCGCGACCTCGTGTCGGGGCGATAGCCCACGGATTGAACCAGCCACGACACCTCCTTTCCAACCTTCAACCCACCCCGGAGGCGCCCGATTGCTTCAAGTCGCAGCCATAGGGTCTCGCCAGAAATGGAGACTCCGCTCAGCACAATTGAACTGGCTTTCGACGGGGTCGAGCGCCCCGAAAAGCTGACGTTGCATGTGGCGGAGGAACACGACAATTACGACTACGACAATGACGGCATGCATAGGCAGCGAGATCATGTTGGGCGCTGGCAGGATGTCCCCGAAGAGCATCTCTTGCGGTGTGTCGATGGACTTAGTCATTTAGCGGCCGATGGCGTGCCCTACTACCTCCCCGCGGCAATGCGATGGGTTATTCGGAACTTTCGCGACACAGATTCTCGTCTGGTTGATTGGACGATTTACCAGCTCGCTCCCAACCGAGAAGACAAGAATCTCTCTGAACGCTACGATCGTCGATTTGCGCGGTTTACGATGCCACAGTGGCGAGCCTGTGAGGCATTCTTGGACTATCTTTTGAGCGAGGATACCGATGGCGACTACATCGACGCGAAAGTCGCACGAGAGGCGCGCTCTGAAGTCCGTTCGAAGATCAAACAAGGCGAACAGGCGTGGGTGGACAACCCGCTACCCCGCCGCGATTCGGAGATTGAATCGTGATTAGAACCCTTTACCCTGAGTCAAACTGGCGCTCCCGGTAGCGGGTGCCGCCACTTCGACGTTGTGCGCCGAGCGAAGCGAGGCGCTTCTGATCTGGTGAGAGTCCAGATATGACAAAACCTAGCCGGTAGTCATTACCGAGTGTTGCGATGAAGTCAGCTAACTCATGGAAATGTCGCGGCAGAAACCGCGTGAACAACAAAATCCCGGAGGACGTGCCCGTCACGTCCCATGGATGGGGCTGAAGGCCTCGCGCAGCGTGCCGCTGCGCGACCAGGTCGTCACGCTGTCCCGCAAGCTGCAAGGGCACTGGAACGACTTCGGAGTGATCGGGAATTCGGTGCGTTTGTGGCAACTGCTGCATCACGTCCGGCGCTTGGCCTTCAAATGGTGGAACCGCCGCAGCCAGCGACGCAGTTTCACCTGGGCGGAGTTTGCCGAAGCGTGGGAGCGGTGGAAGATGCCGCGGCCGAAGATCTTGGAAACCCCATGGCCCTGAAGCTGGCGGGAGGCTCGACAAGCCGGGAGAGCATGAGTAAACGATGAAGTCAGAAACAGCAACCAACGGCGTCGCGGAATCGAAGCGCGTCCATCCGAGGAGCCCGGTGCGGTAACTCCGCACGCCGGGATCTGCGAGGGGCGCCGGATGACCGGCGTCCCTACCTCAATGCCAAAAACAATTCCGAAATGAAACTTGAAGGAGACTACGCAGTCGATCCAAGTCAGCGGGGCCATCGGATCGCTTCTGGAGTAGTCTACGGGCTCTGGGTCACACTCGCACTGCACAACCAGGGATTGGGCCAGGCATTCAAAACTGCTGCGTATTTCTTGCTTCCGCTCGCCTGCATTTGGTGTCCGGATTCGATGGCCTCCTATACAGGTGTTCTTTGGGGCAGGGGTAGATTGATTGATGAGAGATCCCATCCTGTGTTTTTGCGGTGGGCTGGATGGTTTCTGCTGCTACTTGCCCCCTCGATCGTATTCTTGATGGCTTGGCGGGCGGGATAGAATAAAGACGGCGAACAAGGCGTCGCCCAACCCCGCTACCCGCCGCGAGTCGGAGCTTGAGGATGGGTGAGTGGCTTGTATCCTGAATCGGGATGGCGCTCCGGTAGCGGGGCTGGGTGGCCCATGACGTTGCTAGTTCGCTTCGCTCTGGATCCTCGACACCGCCGCGCCACCGCGCCACCGCTCTAACGTTCGGCAGAAAATGAAGAAAGTCCTCATCGGTGAGTGCCCGTCATGTGAGGCGAGATTGGAGATTCGATTGTCTCGCTGGGCAGAGGAGCCAGCAGCCCGGCCTGAAGGGTGCCACCGATGCGGTGCCGTCTTGCAGGTCCAGCCCATTCGGCCTCGATCCACAGTGCTAGCCCGAATAGGCTCATTCCTGGTTGCTTACGCCCTCTTTCAGTTGATCGATCCCACGCCAGGCGGCGCGATATTTGGTGTTTTGGCCTACATGCTGACCCTTTTGATTATCAATCGCACGATTGGTCGGCCTGAGCTGGTCCCATTTACCGCACCAAGGAACTTCTTGTCATCCGAGCTTCAAGAGTCGCAGCCACGACGGTTAGGCGCAAACAAGCAAGCCGAATCGGGTAGGCGGGGGATTCTAACCCCCGCCCCCCACACCACCGGCCATACGGATCCGTAGCACGGCGGTTCCAATGCGTCATGCCGTCCCGACGGTGTCTTTCGGACCGTCAGGATAGCGAATGCTTTCCCATTGCTTCACGAGGTCGGGAACCTCTTGGTCGTGCAACCACACGTCGGTCATCGCCCGATGCACGATGCTGTTGCGGCTCACCCTCCAATGGCCTTTCCGGCTGCGGCTGGCCATATGCACCTCGTCCCGGCCGATGCCGAGCGCGAGAAGCTTCCGCCGGCGCGTGCGCGGCCTGCCCCACTGTTTCCAGTGGTAGAGCCTCACCCGCCTCCGCAGCCATCAATCCAGTTCGACGATTTCATGATAAGGAATACCAAGGGCGTAGTAGTTGACCGCCCCGCGCAGGTAGCGTTGCAGGTCCTCCATCACCCGCTGCGGGGCGACGCCCCGCGTGCGCTTGGTGATGACCCGGACCCGCTCCTTGAGCTTCTCCCGGCTCCGATCCGTCCAGCGGACCTTCTCGCCCAGGATGCGAAACCCAAGGAACGACGCTTCAGCGAGCGGAACCACTTTGCTCTTGGCTTCGTTGACCGTCAGCCTCAGTCGCCGCGAGATCCACCGCGTGACGCTCGCGAGCACCCCCCCCTGCCCGCTTCGAGTTGGAGCTTGAGGGTGGGTTCGGATCTGCCACCCTGAATCGGGCATCGGCTCCAGCAGCGGGGCTGGGTGTCCTCTGACGTTCACCATAGATTCCCAATGCATCTCCCTGAACAGATCGAAAGCGAGCGGCTCATTATTCGAGTTGCACGTCCGGGAGATGGGAAGCTCTTCAATCAGGCAATTACCGAGTCTCTAGATCATCTGTCTCCTTGGTTGGCGTGGGTGACACCTCCGCCCACCATCGAGGAATCCGAGGAGTCGTGCAGGAGAGCCTACGGGCGATTCCATCTTAATGAAGATTTGATGGTCTTCTTCTTCACCAAGGATTGCGGTTCCCTGATCGGAGGAAGCGGGCTTCACGATGTGGATTGGGAACTCGGCCGATTCGAAGTTGGTTACTGGGGGAGGACCTCCTTTTGCGGGAGAGGATTGATCACCGAGGGCGTAAGGTCGCTGAGTCGCCATGCGCTCGACTATCTGGGGGCCTCCCGCGTTTTCCTGACGACAGACGACCTCAACACAGCAAGTTGGCGTTTGGCCGAACGAGCCGGTTTCGAGCTTGAAGGCACCATCCGGAACGACCGTCGGAACTTGCATGGTAATCTCCGCAATACGCGGGTATACTCCATAATCCAAAAAGGCGAACAAGGCTCACCACAATCCGCTACCCGTTCGGATTCGGAGGGTGGCGACAAACCTCAACCAAAATCGGAGGGGGGCTCCCGGTAGCGGGTGCCAGGCCTCGGACGTTGCCTAGAAACAAATCCACGACTTGTGACAATCTCTCCACTGCCGCTAATGCACAATGTGGGCATCGTAGTCGAAGACCTCGATGCTGCCATTTCGTTCTTCACTGAACTCGGTCTGGCTCTTGAAGGTCGAATGCGCATCGAAGGAGAATGGTCTGGTCGCGTCACCGGAGTGCGTGATCAGCGCGTTGAGGCCGCGATGATGCGCACTCCCGACGGCCACAGCCGCCTCGAACTTTCGCGCTTTGAAGCTCCAGCTATCGCGTCCGATCACCGCACCGCACCTGTGAACTCATTGGGATACCTGCGCGTCATGTTCACCGTCGGAGACATCGACGACACTCTCGCGCGACTAAGCAAGCTTGGTGCGACGGTGGTCGATGAAGTCGTCGACTACGAAGGCATTTACCGGCTCTGTTACATTCGTGGACCAGAGGGCATTTTGATCGGGATCGCCGAAGAACTCGGACGGAAGTCCTGAGCCATACGTCAAGGAATGAAGAAGGCTACAGTCGCAGCACCCAACCGCCTGACCCGCTCCGAGTCGAATTTTTCCCGTGATTACAACTCTCAACCCCCAGTCCACGCGCGGCCGCCGTCAGGCGGTTGGTGTGCTATGACATTCGCTTCAGAAATATGCTCACCCGTGAAGCTATAGCCGAAGTCGAGCGCATCGAGAACGCTTGTCGTAGTTGAAGTGGTCCTGAACCCCTTGTCTGCGTCCCTCTGCGAAATCCGCGGCGATCCCGCGGCGATCCCATGATCCGGCTTCTTCCTCCGCCCGCCAATCTCCCAAATCCCGGCCGGGTCTTCCCCACCCTTGCAGCGAACGCCGGGCGGTGCATGCTGGCGGCACGACATGGAATTGAACCCGCTCGGCCTCGCCATCCTCATCATCCTGCTGCTGCTCTGGAACCTCGATTTCGTGGTCACCCTGCTCAACCTCCGCGCCCTCAGGCCCGAGGTGCCGGCCGAGTTCGAGGGCATCCTCGACCCCGCCGAGCACGCCAAGTCGCTCGACTACACCCGCGCCAGCGCCCGCTTCGGGATCATCGAATCGCTCGTCTCCCTCTTCGCCCTCCTCGTCTTCTGGCTCGCGGGCGGCTTCGGCTGGCTCGACCAGTTCTGCCGCGGCTGGCTCGGCGACGGCATCCCGGCCGGCCTCGCTTTCCTCGGCATCCTTTTCCTCGCCAACCACCTCATCCACCTGCCGCTCTCCATCTACTCGACCTTCGTCATCGAGGAACGCTTCGGCTTCAACCGAATGACACCGAAGCTCTTCATCGCCGATGAAATCAAGGGCCTCCTCCTCGCCACCATCCTCGGCCTGCCGCTCCTGGCCGGTGTCCTGTGGATTTTCCGCAGCGTGCCGAATGCGTGGCTGTGGGCGTGGCTTCTTTTCACCACCGTCCAGCTGCTGCTCACCTGGCTCGCACCCTCGCTCATCCTGCCGCTCTTCAACAAATTCGAGCCGATGGAAGACGGCGAAACCCGCCGCGAGATCGAGACCATGGCCGACCAGTGCGGCTTCCCCCTCGGTGAAATCTCGGTCATGGACGGCTCCAAGCGATCGACCAAGGCCAACGCCTACTTCACCGGCTTCGGGAAAACGAAGAAGATCGCCCTCTACGACACCCTCGTCGAGGAGCAGACCACCGACGAACTCGTCGGCGTGCTCGCCCACGAGATCGGCCACTTCAAGTGCCGCCACATCCTCCAACGCATCGGCATGGCCATCGTCCAGACCGCCGTGCTGTTCTTCCTTTTGGGAAAAGTCATCGATCCCGGCTCCGCCTTCGCCCGCGGGCTCTTCGATGCCTTCTTCGTCGCCGAGATCTCCCCGCACGTCGGCCTCGTGCTTTTCGCCATCCTCTTCACCCCCGTCAGCCGCATCCTCGGCGTCCTGGGCAATGTCTGGTCGCGCAAGCACGAGTTCGAGGCCGATGCCTATGCCGCCAAGGTCACCGGCAAGCCCGAGTCGCTCATCTCCGCGCTGAAGAAGCTTTCCGTCAAAAACCTCTCCAATCTCACCCCCCACCCTGCCCGCGTCTTCCTCGATCACTCGCACCCGCCGGTCCTCGTCCGCATCGCCGCGCTTAGGACGCTGTGACCGGCGAAATTGACCCTGCGCGTTCCCAACCCTAGCCTCGCACCATGAGCGTGAAAGAAATCGAGGTCGCCATCGAGCGGCTCAACCCGGAAGAGCTGTCCGCCTTTCGCGAGTGGTTCACGCACTACGAGGCCGCTCGCTGGGATGCTACCATCGAGATGGATGCCGCCACCGGGCGCCTCGACGACCTGGCCACCGAAGCTCTTGCCGACCTTCGTTCCGGAAACGTCCGCGAGCGATGAAACACCTCACGACTCCCCGATTCTGGCAAGCCTACGATCGTCTGCCCGAGAAAGTTCGGACCATCGCCGACGCCAATTTCGAACTCCTCAAGAACGATCCCTACCACCCTTCGCTTCATTTCAAAAAGGTCGGCCGCTTCTGGTCCGTCCACGCCGGCATCAAGTATCGCGCCTTGGCCGTCCAGGAGGACGACGCGATCGTCTGGTTCTGGATTGGCAGCCACGCCGACTACGACAAACTTCTTTCCTGACAACCACCATGTTCACCGCCGATCCCCACCGCTACGATGGCCGCATGCCCTACCGCCGCTGCGGGAAGTCCGGACTGCTTCTTCCCGAGATTTCCCTCGGCTGCTGGCACAACTTCGGCCACGCCGACGACCAGCACGAAGCTCGCGCCATCCTGCGCCGAGCCTTCGACCGCGGCATCACCCACTTCGACCTCGCCAACAACTACGGCCCGCCCTACGGCAGCGCCGAGGAAAACGTCGGCCGCTACCTTGCCGAGGACTTCGCCTGCCATCGCGACGAGCTGGTGATTTCCTCCAAAGCCGGCCACGACATGTGGCAGGGGCCCTACGGCGAATGGGGCTCGCGCAAGCACCTCTTCTCCTCCCTCGACCAGTCGCTTCGCCGCCTGCGCCTCGACTACGTCGATATCTTTTACTCCCACCGTCCGGATCCGGACACCCCCCTTGAGGAAACCATGGGTGCCCTCGCCACCGCGGTCCAACAGGGCAAGGCGCTCTACGCCGGCCTCTCGAAATACCCGCCCAAGAAACTCAAGCGCGCCGTCGCCCTCCTCAAGGACATGGGCGTCCGCTGCCTGATCTACCAGCCCCCCTACTCCATCCTCAACCGCTGGCCCGAAAGCAAAGGCATCCACGACTGGCTCGACGAGAAGGGCATCGGCTCCATCGTCTTCAGCCCGCTCGCCCAAGGCATGCTCACCGGCAAGTACACCGACGGCATCCCGGAAGGCTCCCGCGCCGCCCGCGCCGAGGGGTTTCTCCAAACCAACCAGGTCGAGGAACAACACCAGAAACTCATCGCCCTCGACGGCCTGGCCAAGGAAGCCGGCATGCCGCTCCACCACCTCGCCCTGCGCTGGGTCCTCGCGAAAAGACCGGTCGTCTCCGCCCTCATCGGAGCCCGCACCGTCGCCCAGCTCGACGACTCCCTCGCCGCCCTCCAGGCTCCCGAACTCGACAAGGCCCTCCTCGCCCGCATCGACGAAATCAGCCCCGCATGACCGGGCGTTTCCCCGCCGGCTACTACGACTGCCGTTTTTCCTGGGAAAACGGAGCACCCGACTGGCCGGCGTTCGCCATCGTCACCGCCCACAACCCCATGGATCGGCGCTGGAGCGGGCGCATGAACCGCGCCGCCGACCACCGCCTCCGCCGCTTGCTGGAAAGAAGGCTCCTGGCGCATGTCCGGGTCACCTGCTCGTCACCCGACGGCTCCCACGCCGAACCCGGCTGGGCCGTCCGCTCCGACCGCGACACCGCCCTCGCCATCGCCCGCCGCTACAAGCAACGCGCGATCTGGTGGATCGAGCACGGTGACCTCCACCTCGTGAGCTGTAGGGAACACCACTCCGAACGGGTCGGCGTGTGGAACGCGAGCTTCAGCCCGCCGCCGGAAGATGCGAGCTGAAGCTCGCGTTCCAATCAGCCCACGAACCTCTGCACGATCGGCATCCGGCGGCCGATGCCGAAGGCCTTCGAGGTCACGCGGATACCCGGGGCGGCTTGCTGGCGTTTCCACTCGTTGAGGTCCACGCGGCGCTGGATCCAGCGGACGAGCGTCTCGTCGTGGCCGGCGGCGACGATGTCGTCCACCGACAGCTGCTTCTCGACATACATCTCGAGGATGGCGTCGAGGACCTCGTATTCCGGCAGCGTGTCCTGGTCCTTCTGATCCGGCCGCAGCTCGGCGCTCGGCGGCTTGTCGATGGTGTTCCACGGGATCACTTCGCGCTCGCGGTTGAGCCAGCGGCAGACTTCGTAAACCTTGGTCTTCGGCAGGTCGGAGATCACCGCCAGGCCGCCGCACATGTCGCCGTAGATCGTGCAGTAGCCAACCGCCAGCTCGCTCTTGTTGCCGGTGGTGAGCAGCAGGTGCCCGAACTTGTTGGAGAGCGCCATCAGGAGCACGCCGCGGATCCGCGCCTGCATGTTCTCCTCGGTCACGTCCGAGGCCTGGCCCTCGAACAAGGGAGCCATCGTCGATTTCACCTCGCAGAAGATGTCCGAGATCCCGATCTCGTCGCAGCGGATCCCGAGGTTGGCCGCGAGCGCGAAGGAGTCGACGACGCTGCCACCGGAGGAGTACGGGCTCGGCATGGTCAGGCCGTGGACGTTTTCCGAGCCCAGCGCCTCGGCCGCCACCGCGGCGGTCAGGGCGGAGTCGATCCCGCCGCTCAGGCCGAGGCAGACCGAGGAAAACCCGGTCTTTCCCGCGTAGTCGCGCAAGCCGAGCACGAGCGCCTTCCACAGGTCCTCCGCATCACAGGCGGGCGGATCTACGGTGGATGCCGTATTTTCGAGATCCACCACAACGGTCGCCTCCTCGAAGGCCGGCCCCTCGAACACGATCCCCTTGCCGGGCATCGCGACCAGCGAGTTGCCATCGAAGACGAGCTGGTCGTTCGCGCCGATGCTGTTGCAGTAAACCAGCGGCACCTTCGCACCGTCGCAGACCTCGGCGATCATCTTCCGCCGCACCGCCGGCTTGCCGCAGTGGTAGGGCGAGGCGGAGAGGTTGAGCAGCAGGTCGATGCCCTTCTCCACCAGCTCATCGACCGGCTCCCGGTCGTAGAGCGGGCGCAGCAGGTAGGCATCGGTCCAGATGTCCTCGCAGATCGTCACGCCGAGGCGCAGGCCGTTCCACTCGATCGGCTCGCTGTTTTCCGAGGGCTCGAAATAGCGCCACTCGTCGAACACATCGTAGGTCGGCAGGAGCGTCTTCCAGCGCTTTTCCCGCACCGCGCCTTCGTGAAGGAAGGCGGCGGAATTGCGCAGGTCCTGGCCGCGGTCCTCGGGGTCGTTGAAATCGATGTAGCCGACCAGCAGCGGCACTTCGCCGATCTCCCCTGCCAGGTAATCGAGGGCCTGCAGGCATTTCGGCACGAAGGCGCTCTTCAGCACCAGGTCGCGCGGCGGATAGCCGACGAGGCTCATCTCCGGGCTGACCACCAGCTCGGCGCCTTGGTCGAGACAGGCGCGGTAGGCCGCGAGGAGCCGCTTGGCGTTGCCGGGAAAGTCGCCGACGATGGCGTTGATTTGGGCGATACCGATCTTCATGCGGGGACGCGGCATCCCACACGCCGCAGTTGGTTTTGGACAATGACTAAATGCCGGGGCGGGCGGGAAATAGGATCGGACCGGAGGTTCCCTGAGAACGCGGAATTTCAGGAACTCGGAGCGCGTCGCTGGCGCAGCGAGCCGGGGTCTTCCTGAGCCGCCAGCCGGAGGCGGCGAACTCTCCTCGCAAGCCGGAGGCTTGCGCCCCACCTCAGATGCCGCCCAGCGGATCGCGCGTCTGCTCTCGCTGGGTGGTCGGGGAAACCGAGGCGCTGCCGAAGGTGACCACCGAGCCAATCCCGGCTCCGTGCCCGCCTCCGAGGCGGCTTTCACAGGGGATCACGGGGAAGGTATGCACTTCCCGCCGCCGGATCAGCCAGCGCGCGATCAGCCCGGCGAACACGGCCAGCACCAGCACCACCGCCGGCACCCCCACCTCGCCGGACATTTTCTGCAGAGCCGATCGCCAATCGGGCACCTGCTCGGGAGGCGGAACATCCTTGGGTTTCGCGGGCGGCGGCTGCTCGGACGGAGGAGCGGCGGCAAGCCCCACCGATTGCTCCACCCAGTAAATGCGGATCGCCATCTGGACGCAGAAAGCCTCCAGCTGGTCGTAGGAATTGCCTTTCTCCTCCGCCGCCCGGACGGATTGGACCAGGATCCGATTGGCATCGGCCGGGCTGACTTTTCCCTTCAGGTCGGGGCTGAACTCGACCAGCGCCCGCTTTGGCTCGCCGAGGAAATACAACGCGATGAGCGCCGGTTTTTCCGCCGATGAGAACCGCTCGCCCAGTTCCTCGATGCGCACGCCTTCCGGCAGCTGCTGGTCGCCCTCAAAAAGCAGGAGATAGAAATCGATCTGCGAGTCCTCCGAGTGGTAGCGCAGGAATTTCTCCCGTTCCTTCCGTTCATCGGCGGGCAGGAGATTCTGCGGGTCCATCAGGAACCCGCTGGGCGGATCGGCGAAATACTGCTCCAGCACTCCGCCGGGAACCGGCTTGCTGCCGCCCTCGGCCGACTCGATCTGCTCCTGTCCGGAGACCGGCAACGCCGCCAACAACCCGCAAAGCCAAAGCCATTTCATGCCGCACCTCCTTTCCGCCGGCGCCCGAGGCGCTTGGCCCGCCGGGCCCGCTTGATCAGCACGCGGGTGAGTTCCTGGATCACCCTCACGATGCCGTCCGCGTAGTGCTCCTCCACCCAGTAGGCGTGCGCGCGGCTC
Source organism: Haloferula sargassicola (assembly GCF_040362925.1). Classification (NCBI taxonomy): domain Bacteria; kingdom Pseudomonadati; phylum Verrucomicrobiota; class Verrucomicrobiia; order Verrucomicrobiales; family Verrucomicrobiaceae; genus Haloferula; species Haloferula sargassicola. The sequence goes on along the minus strand of NZ_BAABRI010000001.1, from coordinate 371,364 downwards.
AGCGCCAGGAAGGTATCGTCCTCGCCGAGATGGCCGTCCAGCCGGTAGCCCCAGGTCATGCCGGCCTGCCGGGCATCGGGATCGATCACCAACAGGACGCCGCCCTCGCGGGATCGTCCGGTTTGCAAATCCGTGAAGTTGGCCCGGTTGAGCAGCCAGAAGCCGTGCTGCCGCAGATCGCCCCCCCGCGGCGGGCGGCCGGTGTGCACAGCGAACCAGAGCTGCGGGAACTTCCGCTCGAAGTGATCGATCGCCCGCTGCACGTGATCGTGCGCATGCCTCGTCATCAGGCCTGCCTTGTCGTCGAGGCGCTCGATTTCCGGCCCCTCGGTCCCGTAAAGCTCATCGGCCGCCGACAAGGAGAAGGCGCAGTGAGGACAGACCTCCGCCCCCCGATGGATGACCTGGACGCAGCGTGGACACTTCATGAAATCTTCGCCCCTGAAGCTATCCCCCGCTCTAACGCCCGGTCAAATGAAGGGATCGATTTTCGCGCCGCGGACCGGGAAAACCTTCTCCACGGCCCTGAAATTCCCGCTTTCGGAAATGCCCGGCGTCGCGCATCCTATCCGCGCCATGTTCCGCGTCGCCCTTTTCCTGCTCCTTGCCACCCGGATGCTCGTCGCCGTGCCGCTGCCGGCCGGCGATGACGGCGTGCGCGTGGCGGTTCTCGGCTATCACGATTTCTCGGAAACGGAGCCTCAGACCGAGATGCTCATCCGCACCTCGAAGTTCCGCGAGCAGATGCAGGCCCTTCAGGACCTGGGCATCCCGGTCATCGCCATGCAGGATTTCGAGGCCTGGCGCCGCGGCGAAAAGAAAATCCCGAAGCAGTGCGCGGTGATCACCATCGATGACGGCTGGAAGGCTGTTTACACCGATGCCTACCCGATCCTGAAGGAGTTCGGCTACCCGTTCACCCTGTTCCTTTACAAGAACTACATCGATGGCGGCGGCAAGGCACTAACCTCGGCGATGATCGAGGAGATGCAGCAGCACGGCGCCTCCATCGGATCGCACTCCGTTTCCCACCCCTACCCGGCCACTGTGAAAAAGCACTTCCGCGAGGGTCCGGCGGCCTACGAGAAATTCCTTCGTACCGAGTTCGGCGAGTCGAAGGAATACCTCGAATCGAAGTTCCACCAGCCGGTGACCACCTTCGCCTATCCCGGCGGCTATCACACCCAGGAGATGTATCCGATCGCCCACGAGCTCGGCTACCGGCACCTCTTCACCGTGATCCCCGACAAGGTCACGCGCGACAGCGACGACCTCCAGCTCCCCCGCTACGTCGTGCTCGGCACCCACGATCACATCTTCGACCTCGCCGTGCGCTTTGGCGCGGGGGCTTCCTCGCCGCTGCTCTCGTCCCAGCCGCTGCCCTATCCGGTGACTCCGGAGCCGGGGGCGATGATCGAAAACCGCACGCCCGTGCTTTCCGCCAACCTCGCCGGGGTCCAGGACCTCGACCCGAAATCCCTGACCATGAAGGTCGCCGGCTTCGGCCAGGTTCCCGCCACCTTCGATGCGGAGGCCGGCAAGCTGCAGTGGAAGATCAACCGTCCCCTGCGCGCGGAGACCTGCCAGGTGCTGGTTTCCTGGAAGAACAAGGCGGGCAAGGCGGTCGAGGAACCGCTGCGCTGGACCTTCCGCCTCGATCCCGAAGGCTCCTACATGCCGCTGAACTGAGCCGCCCTCCTTCAACCCTTCATTCCATTCCGCCTTCATGTTTTCCGCGCTTTCCGATTCGCTCGACAAGACCTTCCGCAACCTCCGCGGGGTCGGGAAAATCTCCGAAAAAAACATCGCCGACGCGCTCCGCGAAATCCGCCTCGCGCTGCTTGAGGCCGACGTCGAGTTCACCGTCGCCAAGACCTTCATCGAGCACGTCAAGGAGCAGGCCATGGGCGCCGAGGTGCTCAAGTCGGTCAAACCCGGCGAGCAGATCGTCAAGATCTTCCACGACGAGCTGGCCGAGCTGCTCGGCGGCGACCAGGTCCCGCTCGAACTCGAAGGCGAGGCCCGCATCCTCCTCTGCGGCCTGAACGGCGCGGGCAAGACCACCACCGCCGGCAAGCTCGCCGGCCGCCTCAAGCGCGAGGGCCGCCGGCCGTTACTCGTCGCCTGCGACCTCTACCGCCCGGCCGCCATCGACCAGCTGGCCACCGTCGCCAGCCAGGTCGAGGTGCCCGTTTACACGCCCGATGCCTCGGAAACGGACGTCGTCAAGGTCGCCACCGACGCCCTCGCATGGGCCGCGACCCAGCCGCACGATGTCGTCATTTTCGACACCGCCGGCCGCCAGGAGATCGACGAGCGCCTGGTCGAGGAACTCAAGCGGCTCCACGCCTTCCTATCCCCCGGGGAAACCCTGCTCGTCGCCGATGCCGCCACCGGCCAGGGCGCGGTCTCGGTCGCCCGGCATTTCGACGAAGCCGTCTCCATCACCGGCATCATCCTCACCAAGCTCGACTCCGATGCCCGCGGCGGTGCCGCGCTGTCGATGCGCGCCGTCACCGGCAAGCCGATCAAGTACGTCGGCGAAGGCGAGAAGCTCGACCAGCTGTTCGAGTTCCACCCCGACCGCATGGCCGACCGCATTCTCGGCATGGGCGACGTGGTCGGCATGGTCGAGCAGGTCGCCGCCCGCATCGACGAGAAGGACGCCATGAAGTCGATCGAGCGCCTGTCCACGGGCCAGTTCGACTTTTACGACTTCCTCGACCAGATGAAGATGATCGGCAAGCTGGGCGACATGAAGGGCCTGATGGCGCTGATGCCCGGCTTCAACAAGATCAAGAAGCAGCTGCCCGACGCCGCCTTCGATCCGAAGCGCATGAAACGTACGGAAGCCATCGTACTTTCCATGACGCCCGACGAGCGTCGCCGTCCGGAAATCATCAAGGCCTCCCGCCGCCGCCGCATCGCCGCCGGCTCGGGCGTGGACGTCATCGAGGTCAACCGCCTGCTCAAGCAGTTCGGCGAAATGCGCAAGATGATGCGCTCGCCGAACAAGATGAAGAAAATGATGGGCGGCATGCCCGGCATGGGCGGCGGAAAGCCCGGCAAGGGCGGTTTCCCCGGCATGGGAGGATTTCCCGGGCTCGGCAAGGGCGGCGGCATGCCCGACATGAGCCAGCTCGGCGACCTCGGAGACCTGGGCGACATCGACAGCCTGCTCAAGGGCATGGGCGGCAAGAAGCGGCGCTAGTCCCGCGCCTTGGAGGCGTGCATCAGTGCCCCGAACAGCAGCAGCGGTGGACCTTCCCTACCGGCAGCTTCCCCTCACGGAAGTCCCGGTAGATTTCCTCGGCCGAGCCCTCACGGGTGGAGACCAGCACCCGGATGCCGGCCGCCTTCAACATGTTGGCCGCACGGTCGCCGATGCCGCCGCAGATCACGATCGAGCAATCGCCCAGCAGCTCGGCCACGGCACGGTGATGGTCCTCATGATGAGACCCTTCCGGATCTTCCGGGCGGGTGTTCACGCGGTAAACCGGATGATCGAAGGGCAGCGAGGTTTCCGTGAAAACGGCAAACACGTCGGTGCGGCCGAAGTGGGCGGAAAGCCGACCGAGTTCGGTGGCCACGGCGGTTTTTTTCAGGGTTGGAGGGGTTGGATTCATGATGGAGATTCAGTTTCGCGGGTCGAAATGGGTGGCGTCGTATTCCATGAAACTCGCCGACCCTTGGGCACACAGGTAGCCATCTTGGCGGAGGCTCGACTCCATCCGGTGCAGCCCTGCCTTCGCCCGCTCCTGCCACCCTTCCACCTCCACCGGCGCATCAATGCGGACTTGCCGTAGAAAGCGGATTTTCATGTCAGCCGTGAGGCCGTGGCACCCCAATGAAAACAGGGCGTGTACCATGGCGGCGTCCAGCAGGGTCGCCACCAGGCCTCCATGCAGGATCCCGGCATAGCCCGCCCACTTCGCCTCGGGGTGCCAGCGGCCCATTACCCGGCCGGGCCCATGCGCGCGGAAGCTTGCCTGCAGTCCGATCGTGGAAAGAGGGCCACAGGCGAAACAAGATTCATGAATCGAAGACTTCCTCCTCCGGTTGCGCTCCGCTTCCATGTTTTGAGCATATGCTCATTACGGCGGCTGGCAATCCCGCCATGAGGGCAACTGTGTCAGCGCGCCCGTTCAGGCGCCGCGGTCGATGCGCAGGGCCTCGCCCCGCACCACGCTGCGGGCGACCGCCACCCTTGCCTGCTTGATGATGCGGCCGAAAGTTTGGCGGGAAATCCCCATCCGCCCTGCCGCTTCTTCCTGGCCCAGCCCTTCAAGATCTGCCAGCCGCAGCGCCTCGAACTGGTCGAGGGTCAGTTGGTTTTCCCGCAGTTCACGGAGCGGGATACCGGCGGGTTTGAAATAGGTGGCGGCCGGCGATCCGGAAACCACCCGCGGGCAGATCGGGCGCGGCATGAGCAGACGCTAGCATCGTCGCCGCCCTCGACACGAACCCAATCCTCATTGCCCCGGCCCCCTCATCGCTTCACGCTCCGTCCCGGCCGATGCTCCTCGCCTTCCACAAGCCCCACGACGTCCTCAGCCAGTTCACGCCCGACCATCCCGGCCAGCGGACGCTCGCCGAGTTCGGTTTCCCGGAAAACGTCTGGCCCATCGGCCGCCTCGACCGCGACTCCGAAGGGCTGCTCCTGCTCAGCGACGAAAAGCCGCTGGTCGACCGCCTCCTCAACCCGCGCTCGAAGCAGCCGAAGACCTACCTCGCCCAAGTTGAAGGCCTTCCTTCCCCTGCCGCCTTGGAAAAGCTCTCCAACGGTTCGATCGTCGTCCAAGGCCATCGCTGCGCCCCGGCCCGCGCCGAGTTGCTCGATCCCCAGCCCGACGTCCCCCCGCGTGATCCCCCGATCCGGGTCCGCCGGGAAATCCCGGATCGCTGGATTTCCCTCACCCTCACCGAGGGAAAAAATCGCCAGGTCCGACGCATGACCGCCGCCGCCGGCCACCCGACCCTGCGCCTCGTCCGCGTGGCCATCGGCCAGCTCGAACTCGGCGACCTTGCCGCTGGATCATGGAGAGAATTAACACCCACGGACCGGCGACATGTCGGAGCAGCATGAACCGAGGCAGGTGGCAATAAGCTTCGGCATTGACTCTCGATGCCCTATTCGAACCATCCATCACCATGAAATCATGGACGCCCGTGTTGGTGGCCGCAGTGCTGATCGTGGGAACGGGAGCCCTTGTCGTCATGCGGCCGCGAACCAAAGACTCCACGCCAGGGACAACCGGCATGGACCAGGTCGAGCCCCGGAAAACACGGAAGTTCAGCAGATCGGTATCGAGAGCGCCCAGCCTCCGTCGCAGAGTTCCCTCATTTCTCCCGTGGATTCGGGGTATGCCCTGGTTTCCCCTCTCGTTCTAGAATTGCTGCCGCAGGCGGTGGCGGAGACCCGGCGGACCTCTTACAGCTTCACCGCGAAGAAATCCTGCATCACCTTTCGGTAGACCTCGCGTTTGAACTCAGGCAGCCAGTCCAGGTCGAACTCATCGGGCCAGATCCACCGGTGGCGGCCGAACTCGCGCGGCTTCTGGTTGGTATCGATCTCCGGCGCGCCGGGGACGAGCTCGCAGAGGAAATAAGTCTGCTCCTGTCCTTGGCAGCCGTGCTTCTTGACCTTTTTCCCCCGGACTTCCTCGGGGTAAAGATAGCAGTAGCCCCCCGACGAGTTGAGGATCTGGTAATCCCGCGGCCGCAGCCCGATTTCCTCGCGGATCTCCCGCTTCAACGCCTCCTCCAGACCTTCACCGGCATCCACGCCCCCCTGCGGAAACTGCCATGCGCCCGGAATCTGCCAGCGTTCGCAGATCAACAGATCGCCCTGCGGACGAACCATCAGACCGGCGACATTGGGGCGGAATCGAACCATGTCTTACGAATACGTCACAAAAGGCCTGCTTCAATATTTAAGTTTTCCGAAATGCCTGTCCCCACTCTGGTGTTTTTCCCGGGGGTGTTGTTGATTGCCCGGATGAAACGCCTGCCTTTTCTGCTGCTTCTGGCCTTCCTCGCGCTACCCGTCCTCGCCCAGCAACCGAACGGCCAAAACCAGGGAGAAGAGGACCAGGCCCCGGAAAACGAGAACGTCACCGACGACCTCAACGACCGGGGTTTTTGGGAGGCCTCCCTCCCCGGCGGAACCTACCTGGTGGCACTCGACCGGATTTCCTCGATCAGCATGCAGGAGTATTTGCTCGATGGAAACCTGATCGTCAACGAGGTGAACATCGACACCAACGGCCGGGCCATCGCGCGGTTCTATTTCATTCAGCCCTTGGCCGAGGCGACCTCCAGCGGCGGGGTCACGCGGGCCGCCCAGCGGGGGCGCGAGTTGATCGATCGTGCCGCGGGAAAGGTCGGCATCGACGCCCACAACATGGCGCAGAAGACCTATCCGACCACCACCCATGCGGGCATGATCGAGTACCGCATCCTCGACCGTGCCGACCTTGATGCGCTGTTCAAGAGCGCCGTCCGCGCCTGGAAATCCGGCAAGGGCCGCAAGCTCACCATTCAATGAGTCGAAAAGGAGACGGCGGTCATCGGTGATGGGGCGGCGGGCATCGACCGCCGGGCTGGGTGGCGGCCCATCGCAGTTCTCGCGGTCGATTGGAGTGCTCTGGAGGTTGAGCACCCTACGGAGTCGGACTGCCGGGAACTCCGCGGTTCTCCCGTCGAAAGACCGCGGCAAGCCGCAGGGGCAGCGGGCATCGACCGCCGGGCTGGGTGGCGACCGATCGCAGTTCTCGCGGGCGATTGGAGTGCTCTGGAGGTTGAGCACCCTGCGGAGTCGCGCTGCCGGGAACTCAGCGGCTCCCCCGTCGGAAGACCGCTGCAAGCCACAGGGGCGGCGGGCATCGACCGCCGGGCTGGATGGCGTTCCATCGCAGTTCTCGCGGTCGATTGGAGTGCTCTGGAGGTTGAGCACCCTGCGGAGTCGCGCTGCCGGGAACTCAGCGGCTCCCCCGTCGGAAGACCGCTGCAAGCCACAGGGGCGGCGGGCATCGACCGCCGGGCTGGGTGGCGTTCCATTGCAGTTCTCGCGGTCGATTGGAGTGCTCTGGAGGTTGAGCACCCTGCGGAGGCGCGCTGCCGGGAACTCCGCGGTTCTCCAGTCGAAACACCGCTTCACCCCCCTGCCCGGCGGTCGATGCCCGCCGCCCCTTTTCGCACCCTTTATTTCGTGGGGTTTTGAGAGCTCGCAAAGTAGGGCCCCCTGCGAAATTGCGCTGCCGGGAACTCAGCGGTTCCCCAGTCGAAAGACCGCGGCAAGCCGCAGGGGCGGCGGGCATCGACCGCCGGGCTGGGTGGCGACCGATCGCAGTTCTCGCGGGCGATTGGAGTGCTCTGAAGGTTGAGCCCCCTGCGAAATCGCGCTGCCGGGAACTCAGCGGTTCTTAAATCGAAACACCGCTTCACCCCCCTGCCCGGCGGTCGATGCCCGCCGCCCCTTTTCGCACCCTTTATTTCGTGGGGTTTTTGAGAGCTCGCAAAGTAGGGCCCCCTGCGGAGTCGCGCTGCCGGGAACTCAGCGGTTCTCCAGTCGAAACACCGCTTCACCCCTCCTGCCCGGCGGTCGATGCCCGCCGCCCCGTTCCCGCGCCTTTACTGACCGCCGCCGTGGATGCTCTCGAAGAGCGACTTCCCGACATCCAACAGGTCTTTTCCATCCCGCAGGATCTTGGTCGCTTCCTCGATCGGGTCACCGTCGCCATCGAGAGCCTTCCGGGTCTGCTCGATGAGATCGCTGCCCTGCCGGATCATCTCCGGATGCTCGGCCAGCTCCCGCAACGTTTCCGGCGAAACGGCGCGCCGCGTGAACTTCAACACCTGCTCACCGGTCTCCGGCAGGACCTCGAACATCCGCAGCCCCGCCGCCGCGATGAGGCGCGCGGTCAGGTCCTCATCGGGATCCTCCGTGGTGCCCGACAAGCGCACGGTCGTCCACAGCAGGCCCCGCTCGCCCGGGAGAAATACCTTTGTTTCCGCACCCGGGATCATGGCCAGCGTGCCCGGCGTGAGCCCCAGCCGGATCCGGCCGTCCAGCTCCTTGCTTGGACCGATCCCCACCTCGCCCTCGACCCGCATCAGCCCCTCGCTGGCCAGCACCAGGTTGCTGAGCCACAGGCTGCCATCCTTGCGCAGAAAATCCGCCGAGGCCTCGGACAGCGCCAGGCGCCGGAAGCGCGGATTTCCGCCGTAGGCGCCCAGGGCATCGAGCACCGGCAGTCCCGTCAGCACGCCCCGTTGCACATCCACGTGCCCCTTCACTACCGGATCTTCGCCCTCCGTGCGCACGCTGAAGGTGGCATCGAGCTCGCCCTCGAGCTTCCGTTTCCAGTCCTCCGGCAGCACCTGCGCCAGGTCCACGTCCTGAAGGATGCCATCGAAGGCATAGCCGCCCCCGTCCAGCGCCGCCTCGCCGGTGAGCCGCAGCTGTGCCCGGTCGTAGAGCCGGAACAACGCCTCGCTCAGATACACCCGATCCTGTTGATACCGCAGGCGGGTCTGCTCCATCCGCAGCGGCGGCAGCTTGTCCCATGGGAAACGGACGACCCCGCCGGTCCCGATCGCCTCGTAGGCTCCCTTCGCCTGACCCGGCCGGATCGACCAGCGGGCTCCCGCGACCGAAAACGGCCCTTCCTTCAGATCCACCGTCAGCGCCGATTCGCCGATCTCGAGCCCCGTCAGCTCCACCTCGTCCGGGGTGAAGGCGTCATACCACTTGGCCGGCTTTTCCCTCGGCACCCCGCCCTCCGGCGGCTGCGCGGGCGCCGGCTCCCCGGCACCCGGATCCACCTCCACCAGCAGCCGTCCGATCCGGCCATCGCGCAGCTGCACGACGCCCTCGCGGACTTTTCCCAGTCCGATGTCGAGCGACAGGTTGTCCGCCTCCACCCGGCGCAGCGTCTCTTTCCCCTCGGCGGTGAACGAGGGCGTGCGCACCAGCGTGCCGTCCCACTGAAAGGCCCCGAAGGTCGCCTCCGCCTTCATGCCCTTGCCCGTCTCCGCCTCCAGCATGTGGCGGAAATCATCGCTGTGCAGCCATTGGCGGAGCCCCACCCACGCGCCGAGCATGCCCACCAGCGCCACCGCCCCGAGGGTCAGGATCACCCGCAGCCACGAGGGATTGCCCGCGGCCTTGCCCGCCCGTCGTCTCGCCCTTCGACTCATCTTCCGCAGCATGGACCCTTTCCCCTCCACCGCAAGCCGCTTGCACCCGGCCCGTCGATGCCTAGAGTCGCCCCATGCAAGAGGAAATCACGCTCCAGCGCGAGGTCGATGCCATCCAGATCCCCAGCGGCGATACCATCACGCTCCCGGCCGGCACGCCCGTCTACATCACCCAGCGGCTCGGCGGCACCTTCACCGTCGCCACCTCCGCCGGCCTGGCCCGCATTTCCTCGACCGATGCCGATGCCATGGGCATCGATCTCGAGGCCGAAAAGCACAAGCGGGAGGAAGCCGAGCACCTCAAGGACGCTCCGGTCGAGGACCAGGTCTGGGCCCAGCTCAAGAGCGTCTACGACCCGGAAATCCCGGTCGACATCGTCAACCTCGGCCTCGTCTACGACTGCACGGTGGCGGACGAGGAAGGCAAGACCGTGGTCGGCATCAAGATGACCCTCACCGCCCCCGGCTGCGGCATGGGCCCCGTGATCGCCGCCGACGCCCAGTCGAAAATCATGACCATCGAAGGCGTCGATGACGCCAAGGTCGAACTCGTCTGGGACCCCGCCTGGAATCAGGACATGATTTCCGAGGAAGGGAAAATGAAGCTCGGGATGATCTGACTTCGGGCCGTCCGATTCGACTGGCCTCCTTTGCGGTCGCGACGCTGAGATCCCGATGCGAACCCGCTAAAGGGGTAGGGTCGAGCGCCCCCGCTCGACCGCGAGTGGTCCCGCGGCGCCGGCCCCTCCAACAGGCGGCGGACGCCGGAGGGCGGGCGTCCCCACCCTTTTCAGCAAGGTCGGGCGTCGACGCCTCGTTCATCGGAGGCGAAACCACCTCGACCTTGGTGCCGAGGCGGCATTTTTCGAAGATCAACGGTTGGACGTCCTTCGGGACGCGGATGCAGCCGAAGCTCAGCGCCCGGCGGGGCACCACCCAGCCGACGTGCATGCCGACGAGGTTTTTTCATCAGAACAATCTTTGCCCCTCGCTCTCGGCCGGATAGGTAACGAGGCATGGTGAAGTCAGCAAGGGTGCTCCCGCTGGTCCTTTGGGCCACGGTAGCCGGCGCGACGGGCGCCGAGAACGGTGACTTCTCTCCCGCCTTCCGCCGCTTGTTCGAGTTGGGCGTTCCGGACACTTCCGGGGCGGAATGGATCAAGGCTCCCAAGGATTGGCAGGAGGAAAGTTATACCAAGGACTACCCTTTCAGCGAACTCGGTGCTCATCTCCGCGGCGAGCTCTGGAAAACTGCCGACGGCCGTTTGCTGGACCTCGGCGGGATCACCAGCCATCCGCAGCCGGACGAAAAGGAGGACGATTCGCCCGAAAAACCCGGCAAGCTCGCCTCCGCGCTGGGCACCATGCTGGATCGCTACCGCCAACAGCATCCGCACGACAGGACCGCCGCCGTGCCCCCCAGGAAACGGGAGTCCTTGCTGGAGTCCGACATGACCGCTCTGCTCAAGAGCCTCGGGGACGAGGGTGCCTTGGAAGACCTGCGGGATTGCTTGGAATATGGCCGGCCCGAGCTGCCGGGGCGCCTGCTGGTTTTCGCCGCGCAGGTTCACGCCGCGGGTCGGCCGGACGATGCCGCCAAGCTCGCACGGCTGCTTTTTTCCTGTGCTCCGGAGCCCACGCCGCTGATCGACGCCGCCGTATCCCACATCGCCGACTCCCGCTACGAGGCGTTGGCCGAAGCTTTTTTCGATGACTACGATTGGCAGGCCTACCACCAAGGCCTTGAAAACCTGCTCGCCACCTTTCCCCGGGGCTGGGAAAACCGCCTCGCGGTGGCGAGGCTGGCCGGCCCGACCGGTGATCGGGCCGCGGAGAAGCCCATCCCCGCGCCGGAGCTGCCGGACCTGGAACTTTCCTCCGCCGCGCGGCAGGCGATCGACGTCTGGATGAGCCCACCGGCGGAACCCATGACTCTTCCGGAGGGCGTGGACCTCAGCGGCTATCCCCCGCAGCTCCGGAGTCGGATTCTCCGTTCGATGCGGGAAGGTGGGTCGTTGCGGAATCCCGAAGGCAACTGGCTCCTGGCCTCGCCCGGCGATGATCCATCGAAGGCGACCGACCCGATCGGAAAAGTGACTGCTTTCAAGATGGATGCGGTGATCCTGCTCGCCGCGGTCTCGGACGACGAGACCCTGACCTGCCTCCGGAATCCGGGTTCGCGTTCGACCTATTACAGCTCCTCGGACAGCCTCGCCGAGCGGGTCCAGCGCGCTTACGCGGAAATGACGAGGCCGATGTCACGCGGCGAGGTCGCCCGGCTTCTTCTGGCGCCGGTGATCCCGGATCCCAACGAAGACTTCGCTTCCAACGATTTGCCGCGGCAGACCCTGAGAAAAGCAGCGGTCGATTTCTGGACGTCGCACCGGAATGACTCCCTCGTCGAACTATGCTCCACCTATGTGGCGGAAGGCAGTGACTCGCAACGTCTTCAGGCCTTGGGTTTCCTGGCCTCCACAGACACGTCCGAAGCGGCGGCGCGTTTCGAATCGCTCGCTCTGGAGGGCGATCCGCTGGAGGTGCTTGAAGCCGCGACCACCTACCTGACCCGCCGCAAGGCCGAGGGGCGGAAGTTCTTCGACCGCTTTGCGGCCAAGCTGGAGGCGGAGCTGGGCGGGCTGTCCGAGGAGGAACTGAGCGACCATCCAAGCTCATGGCAAATCCGCCGGATGGGCGGCGCGGACGGGGCGATCAAGAAGCTGGGCGTGCTGGTGGGCGCCGCCTCCGTCTCCGACCTGCTCACCGGCGTGATCAAGAATCCCGATGAGGACAAGGCCTGGTCCGAACTTTCCGCCGCCATCGATTCCATTCCCAGCCAGGATCTCCTCGCGCCCTTCGCCGAGGCGGCGTCCGAAGTGGAACCCAAGCCGCGGGCCAGGCTGCTGCAGGCACTGATGTATCACCTTTCCCGCCATGGCGCGGTCGATCCACCGCTCCTTCCCGACACGCTGGCCGCCTCATGGAAGCCCTTGCTTGCCGACGATTCCGAGCTGCCCCCGGACGTCAAGACGTCATGGCTGAATTACTACGGATGCCGTCGCACCTCCACGGCGGCCGCGCTCGTCCTCGAATTCGTCCACAACCCGGACACGTCGAAGCAGGTCAACGCGCAGGCTTCCTTGGGGGACCGGTCCGTCAGCGGGATCGTCCTCACCCGCGCCAAGGCACGCTTCGCCGGCGGGGAACTGCCGGATTTCGCCTCGGCGGCCCATGTTTCCGACGAGCGGAAAAAGGAGATCGCCGGAATCGCCGATGAGGCCCGATCCCCCCTCGACCTGCGGCAAAGGGTCTACGCCTTGTCCGAAGACGAGAGGGTGGCCTGGCTCGAATGGGTGGGGGGGTTCGAAGGCGATGACACACCGCCCCGTTCGCTGCTCGACTCCCGCCACACCGTCACCACCGTCGTCGCGGAAAAAAGCGAGGATCATCCGGACGTTGCCGATGGGGTGATCGAAGCGCTCGGCATCGAACCCGGCCTGGTCCTGGATGCCGGATCGATCGAAAAAATCGCCATCGATCTGCTCGGCCACGCCACCGAGTGGTCCGGCCTCCAGCTCGTCGCCGGACCCGACAAATCCCCCCTCGGCCTGCAGGCCGAGGCCATGCGCCCCGAAGACAAGCAATGGCTCCACTTCATGGCCAACCGTCCCGAGGTCACGGAGTCGGACGCCGAGGCCTTCGTGGCGGTCACGATCGGCAACTCCAACAATTTCATCGCCTGGAGCCTCAAGAACGGCAAATCGACACCTTTGAGCGACAAGGAGGATGGCGAATTCCCCGCCTTCCGCGAATTCGCCAAGTTCCTCGAATCCGACCAACTCTACCTCCCCCACATCCTTTTCACGGTCTTGACCCGCCAGGACGTGGCGGAGCTCGCCGCCGATTCCACCCCCTTCACCGAATGACCCCATGAGCACTGAAAACCCCGCTGCCCAGTGGCAGGACGTCCAGGACCGTGTCGCCGCCATCCGCCAGGAAACCGCGCGCGTCATCGTCGGCCAAGACGTTATCGTCGAGCACCTCCTGACCGCCCTGCTTTGCAAGGGCCACTGCCTGCTGGTCGGTGTCCCCGGCCTGGCCAAGACACTCCTCATTTCCACCCTCGGCCGCATCCTGGGACTGAAGTTCCGCCGCATCCAGTTCACCCCGGACCTGATGCCGACCGACATCGTGGGCTCGGAAATCCTCCACCAGGGCGAGGACGGCTCGCGCCAGTTCCGCTTCGCCGCCGGGCCGATCTTTGCCAACCTCATCCTCGCCGACGAGATCAACCGCACGCCGCCGAAAACCCAGGCCGCCCTGCTGGAGGCGATGCAGGAAAAGCAGGTCACCGTCGGCGGCGAGACCCGTCCACTGGAGGAGCCCTTCACCGTGTTCGCGACGCAGAACCCGATCGAGCACGAAGGCACTTATCCGCTGCCCGAGGCCCAGCTCGACCGCTTTTTCTTCGAGCTGCGGATCGATTACCCGAGCCTCGCCGAGGAGCAGGAAATCGTCGCTCGCACCACCGGCCGCGGCACTCCCCAGGCCTCGACGCTCCTCGATGCCGCCGGCGTGCTCGCGCTTCAGGATGCCACCACCGAGGTCCCGCTGCCGGACTCGGTCGTGCAGTCCATCCTCCAGCTCGTCCACTCGACCCGTCCAGGCTCCGAGCTGGCCGACAAGGAGGTGAACCACTACGTCGCCTTCGGGGCCGGCCCCCGTGCCTCCCAATGTCTGGCCCGCGCCGCACGGGCGCTGGCCCTGCTGCGCGGGCAACCGGCGGCCTCGATCCAGGAGGTGCGCGACCTCGCCCTGCCGGTGCTGCGTCACCGCGTGATCCCGAATTACAATGCGACCGGCGAGGGCATCACCTCCGACGACATTGTCGCCAAACTCGCCGCCGCCCTCTGATCCGCGATGCCCGCGTCCCGCTATCTCAAGCCGGAAGACATCCGCCGGCTCCGCAACTACGAGTTCGGAGCCAAGGCAATGGTCGAGGGCTACCTGTCCGGCCGACACCGCTCGAAGCAGCGCGGCTCGTCCATCGAGTTCCACGAATTCCGTCAGTACACGCAGGGCGACGACCTCGCCCGGATCGACTGGCGGGTCTTCGCCCGCAACGACCGCCTTTTCCTCCGCACCTTCGAGCAGGAGACCAACCTCGAGTGCCACATCCTGCTCGATTGCTCGGCGTCCATGGATTTCCGCGGCCAAGGCAGCGAGCTGGGCAAACTCGAATACGCCTCCTTTTTCGCCGCCTGCCTGGCCTGGCTGGTCATCTCGAAGACCGACCGCGTGTCGCTCACGCTCTTCGATGAAGGCATCCGCGACCACCTTCCGCCCGGCTCGACCAAGCGCCACCTCAACGACCTCCTCAGCGCCCTCGAGCACAATCGCGCCGGCTCCGGCACCTCGATCCATGAGACCCTGCGGCGCGCCCACCCCCTGCTCCGCCGCAAGGGCACGCTGGTGCTGCTTTCCGACTTTTTCTGCGAGCCCGCCGAGCTGTTCCGCGCGCTCAATCCTTATTTCCACCGCGGCTTCCGGATCCACCTCTTCCACCTGCTCGATCCGGCCGAGATGGATCTCGGAAACCGCGGCCTGGCCCGCTTCACCGACATGGAAAACGGCCAGCGCCTCACTGTCCATCCCCAGACCATCCGCCAAGCGTGGAAAGACCAGCTTCTCGAGCACTCCCGCGCCCTTCGGGAACTCGCCGCCTCACGCGGGGCCGACTACGCGCTGGTGCCCACCGACCAGAGCTATTTCACCCTCTTCGATCGTTTGAAATAAACTCTGAAAAACCGAGATGCTGAAACGCTGACGTTCTCACCGACCCCTCTCCACCCCATCATCTTCACTTTCAGATTTTCCCCATTTCAGCGTCCCAGCCTTTTCTTCCATGTCCGTTTTCCTCCAGCACCCCGCTCTTCTCGGCCTGCTCGCGCTCGCCGGGCTGCCGCTGCTGGCCCACCTGCTCGCCCGCGCGAAGCCGCCGGTCTATCGTTTCTCCAACGTCGAGTTCCTGCGCAAGGTCGTGCGCCTCACCAGCCGCTTCAAAAGGCCCAAGGACTGGCTGCTGCTCGCGCTGCGCACCCTCGCCCTGCTCGCCCTCGCCAGCGCTTTTCTGGGCCCGCTTCTGCTTTCGGAAAATGCCCCCTTGCCGGGCGAGAAGCGCACCATCGTCTGCCTGATCGACCGCTCCGGATCGATGGCTGCCAGCGCCGGTGGCACGTCGCGCTTCGATGCCGCCACCGCGATGGCGGCCGAGCTTCTGGAATCCGCCGATCCTGAGCGGGCGAACGTCGTGTGGATCGACTCGCGACCCGACGCGGTGTTTCCCGAGCCCGGACCGAACCTCGACTTCCTCGTCAGCGAACTCGGCCGCGTCCGCGTCAGCTCCGAGGCCAACGCCATCGACGCCGCCTTCGAGCTGGCCCTGCGCCAGTTCGCCCACAGCGAGGGCCGGCGGGAGCTGCACGTCTTTTCCGATTTCCAGGCGAGTGCCTGGGAAAAGGCCGCTCCGGCCGTGCCGGACAGCGTCCAGGTCCGCTTCGTGCCCGTCGGGGCCGGTGCGGTGCCGAACGTCTGCGTGGCCTCGCTGGTACCCCTGCCCGCTGCCCCCGTGGCCGGGCGCGATCTGGTGGTGCAGTGCCGACTGGACAACCATTCGCCCGAGCCGCGGCACCTCGACCTCACGCTTGATGCCGGCGGCTCCCGCCAATCCCAGCCCCTCGACCTGCCCGCCAACGGATCCGCCGAGGCCAGCTTCCGCGTCCGTTGCGGGGCGGCCGGGCTGCTTCCGCTGACAGCCGGCGTTGATGGCGACGCCTTCACCGCCGATGACCAGCGCCATGCGGTGGTCCGCGTGCGCGAGTCCCTGAAGATGGCGATTGCCGGCAAGCAGGAATCGCCCGCCGCTTCGACCCTCCAACGGGTCGCCGCCTCGCTGCCCTGGCTCGATACCGTGCCCGCCGGCGGCCTCAACCCGCCGCCGGCTTGCGACTTGCTTGCGGTCGTCGATTGGGATGGCACCGCCGCCCACGCCCTCCGCGAGGCGGCGTCCGGCAGTACGGCAGTCATCGTATTTCCCCGCTCCATGTCGGAGCAAAGCCTGAACCAGTTGTTCGGGATCGACGGAGGTTCTCCGACCTCCGCCGGCCTGGAAACGAACGACGACGGTTGGGAAGCCTCGCCTGATTCGGACGTCCCCGCCTTCCGCCTCTTCGACAGCGGCGAGTTCGGCAACCCTCTCGGCGGACGTTTCCGCGAACGGGCGCGGCTTTCCGCAGCCGCACCGGTCCTCGCCCGCTTCAGCGATGGGGCCCCGGCGATCCTGCGCGACCGCGAGTTGCCCCTGCTCGTCGCCAATCTCTCGCTCGATCCTGCCAAGTCGACCTGGCCCACCCAGTCGATCTTCGTCCCGGCGATGGCGGAAATCCTGCTCGACCTGCTGCCGGACCACGCCACGGAGAACTTCGAGGCGCCACCCGGCGAGCCGGCCATCTGGATCGACCCCCTCGCCGCGGGCGATCCCGTGTTTCATGGCGGCGACGGCGAACCGCTGCCTCTGGTCTCCGCCCCCTCCGGCGAGTCCACCCAATGGCAGTCCGCGACGCCCGTGGAGCTGGGACTGCACCCGTGGTCCCTCTCCGGCCAGACCGTCCACTACACTGCCGTCAATTTCCCCGAATCCGAATCTGCCCTGACTTCCATGGCCGAGCCCCCCGCGCTCAGCGATGGCCGCCGCCTTGAAGCCCGCAACCCAACCGCCGCCCTCGATGCTGGCCTGCCTTTGTGGCCGTGGCTGATCGCCCTCGCTTTGCTGTTCCTGCTTGCCGAATCGCTCATCGCCCAGCCCTCGCTCCGCCCCGCCCGATCGTGAATCCGCCCCTCCCATGGCCCGTGCTGGTGCCGCTGCTCACCCTCGTGGTGGCGGCGGTGGCATGGCTTTCGTGGCGTGGCTCGGCCTCGCTCCGCGGATCCCTGCGCGGGCTGCTCACCGGGCTCCGCACCACCGCCGCCCTCGGGGTTTCCCTACTGCTCCTGAATCCCGGTGAGTGGGTACGGCCGAAAAGCTCCCAGGAATCGCCCTGGCTGGTCATGCTCGACCGTTCCGCCTCGATGGCCCAGCCGCTGGGCAGTGCCACCCGCCGCGACTCCGCCGTGGAAATCGCGGGCGCCATCGCGGAGAGCCTGCCGGATGGCACTCCGGTCCGCTATGTGGGATTCGACTCCGCACCTGGCGAGCCGCTCGACTCTCCGGCCGATCTGCCACCGGCCGATGGCCAGGGCAGCGACCTGATCGGCTCGCTGGAGCGGCTCACGAGCGAGGCTGCGGCCGGTGGGATCCGTCATGCCGGCGTGATCGTGCTTTCCGACGGCCGCCAGACCGCCGAAGTCCGTGATTCGGCCCTCGAAGCGCTCTCCCTCCGCCTCCGCTCGCGCGCCACCCCGCTGTTCGCCGTGGCCGTAGGTGCCGGGGATACCCTGCGCGACCTGGTGCTGCGCGCGCCCCGCCCCACGATCACCGTCTTCACCGGACAGACGGTGAAGATTCCCTTCGAGCTCGAACTCTCCGGCCTGGAGCCGCGGCGGGCCACGGTGGTGCTCGCCGACGAGCAAGGCAACGAACTGGCGCAGACCGCCATCGACCTCACCGCCGGCGAGCCGGTCTTCGGCCATTTCGAGGTGGCCGCCCCGGAGGCCGGTGCTCGCTGGTCGCTCCGGACCGAGGTCATGCCCGGCGAGGTCCGCCATGGCAACAACCGCGCCGCGGTGAACATCCGCCTGCTCCACTCCCGGACCCGCGTGTTCCTGGCCGAGGGAGCGCCCTACTGGGACTCGAAGTTCCTCGCCCAACTTCTGCGCCAGCAGTCGCACATGGAAGTCCACTCGGTCCACCGACTGTCCGAGAACCGCTACTTCCGCATCGATTCCGGAGAGAATGACGCCGCCGAGACCGACACCGCCATTTTCCCCGACACTCTCGACGAGCTCTCCGCCTACGACCTCGTGATCTTCGGCAAGAACGTCGACGCCTTCCTCACGCCGACCCGGCTCGATGCCCTCCGAGCCTATGTCCGCGACCGGGGGGGCGCGGTTCTTTTCGCCCGCGGCAAGCCGACCACCTCCGCCATGCCGGTGCTGGAGGCGCTCGAACCGGTCACCTGGGCCGCCGGCAGCATCGATGAATTCCATTTCCATCCCTCCGAAGACGGTCGGGCGTCCGGACTGTTCGGCGAGGTGCTGCCGCCGCCCGAGGCCTCGGTTTGGAGCCAGCTTCCCCCGCTCAAGGACGCGCGCACGGTCTCCTTTGTGAAGCCTTTTACGCGGATTCTCGCCGAGGGAGCCGAGGGAGCCGCCTTTTCGGGGAAAACGCCGGCCCTGCTGGTCCGTCGCTACGGCCAAGGCGTATGCGGGCTGGTGAATGGGGACGGGCTGTGGAAGTGGGACTTCTACCCCGAGGCACGCGAGCTGGGAAACATGTACGAGGATTTCTGGACCCAGCTGATTCAATGGATGGCCTCCTATTCCGAGTTCCTGCCAGGCCAGGATTTCTCGCTGCGGCTGCCGGCATCGGCCGGTGCCATCGACCAGCCGGTCACCGCCACGCTTTCCTATCGAGGTGGCGGAACCCCGCCGCCGCCTGGGGTGACGATCACCGCGCCCGACGGCAGGACGCGGCGGCTGCAGCCCGGTGCCGTGCCCGATCCCGGCGGCCACCCCACCTGGCGGGCAAGCTTCACCCCCGATGCTCCCGGCGCCTGGAACCTGCGGGTCGAGGACTCCCGGGAAGACGCGCCCCCCACGCCCGAGCTGACCTTCCGCGTCCCTTCACCCCGGGAGGAAAACGACGATCTCAGCCCCGATCCCGCCTTCCTCGGCCGCCTCGCGGACGGGACAGGCGGGCGATTGCTCGAAGCCGGCCAGGTGGCGGGTTTCCTGGATGATTTCCTCAAGCCGACTCCCCCCACGAGCCGGAGTCAGGGGGCGGTCTGGGAGTCCTCGTGGGCCGCCTGGCCCGTGGCCCTGCTGCTGGCGCTTCTGCTCGCCGCTGAATGGTATCTTCGCCGCCGCCAAGGCCTTGCCTAACCGATTTTTCCCATGTCCTTTCTCTCCGCCCTCGATCGAATCCGCCGCTGGCATCGCCTCGGCCGGCTCGCCGCGGCCGTGTTGGCGGGCCTGGCTGTCGCCGGCACGCTCGCCCTGCTGCTGGGCTTGGCCGATACTTGGAGCGGATTTGAGCCGGGCCCGCGGCAGGCGCTCGTCGGGCTCGGATTGACGATTGCAGCCGGATTCACGGCGGTCGCGGCGGTCGTGGCCCTGCGTCTGTCGCGGGAAAGAGCCGCTGCGCTGGCCGACCGGCGGGCCGCGGATCCTCGAGGGCGGGCATCCGCCGCCCTCTCCCTCTCCCGCCGCAAGACCGAGTCGCCGTTGGAGGGCTATCTCACGGCCCGCAGTCTCGAGGAAACCGGAGCCAGCTTGCGCACCCTGCCGGGCAAGTCCCTCGTCCCTTGGCAGATGATCGGCCGGGCCGCCATGCTGCTGGCGGCCTGCCTGCTGCCGATCGGTCTTCTCGCCATGACCCGCCCGGTCGCGTTTGCCGTCGTGGCGCACCGGCTCACTCATCCCTCGCAGGACCTTCCGCCCTGGAGCCCGCTCGATTTCGTCATCGATCCCGCCCAGCCCCAGTGCCTGTACGGCGGCGACCTCGCCCTGACGGCCGAGATTACCGGCGGCGAGCTGGAGTTCCCCGTCGAGTGCCTCGTCCGCGTCGAGGGCTCGTCGGGAGTCCAGCGCTTGCCCGCCTTCCGTGAATCGGCCACCCGTTTCACCCGCACGCTGGAGGGGGTCACCGAGCCGATCTCGATCGCCTTCGCCTGCGGCCGTGCCCGCTCCGGCTGGCTGCCGGTCGAGCGCCTGCTCCAACCGAAAGTCCTGGCTGGCCGGGTCACGATCGCGCCACCGTCCTACATCGGCAACGAGGCGGTCACCACCCCGCTCGATTCGAACCAGATCTCGGCCCTCGAAGGGTCCACCCTGACGCTCGAACTCACCAGCAACCGCCCCCTTGCGGCGAGCGATCTCGTTTTCACCTCCGCCGCCACTCCCGGCAGCCCACCGCGCGCCGAAATGATCCGCGGCGAGGTCATCGGCACGGAGACCATCGCCTTCCGCTGGACCGTCGCCAGCTCGGGCACCCTCTCGGCCGCCCTGCGCGATGTGCGTGGCACGCCGGCCGAGGCCCCGCTCCAGCTCGCCCTGCGCGCGGTGCCCGACCAGCCGCCGGCGGTCGATCTTTCCTCCCCGCCACGCCTCCTCCTCGCCACGCCGCGAACCCGCATCCCGCTCACCGGCCGCGCCGAGGATGACTTCGGGCTCTCCCGCGTCCAGTTCGTGCGCACGCTCCAGGGTTTCCGCGACCGCGCCCGGGTGGTCGCACCCTCGCTACGGGAAACGCAGTACCAATTCGATGAGGCCCTCGACCTCGGCCAGGTCGGGGTCGAGCCCGGACAGACCATCGAGCTGTTTCTCGAGGCCTCCGACCACAATCCGTCGATGCTCGGCCAGGGAGCATCGGAAATCTCCCGCATCCGGATCATTTCCGAGTCCGATTATGCCGAGCGCATCCGCGCGAAGACCACGCTGGGAGAGTTCAACGCCCGCTTCCGCGCGATTTCCGAGGCGCTTCGCGAGGCCCGGAGAACCTTGGAGGAGCTGAAGCAAAAGGGAGATCCGGAAGCCTTGAAAAAGGCGATCGATCAGCACCGCCGCGCGACCGGGCTGATGGACCAGCTGGCGCAGGATTTCCCCGCCTTCGCCACCGACGAACGACTCAAGCAAGCCGCCGCCGGCAACGCCGCCCGGCTGCGTGAGAACCTCTCAGCCTTGGAGGCCTTCAAGCCGGGCATGGCGGCCGGCGAGAGGGCGCGCCAAATCGACGAGATGCTCGAACGTCTCGGGGCCGGCAGGGAGGCGATCGCGCCCCTCAAGCGCGATGCCGAACTGCTCGCCGAAGCCGGAGGAGTTCTCGAAATGGCGGCCAAGTTCCGCCAGATCCACGCAAATCAGGTTTCCGTGGCAGAACGCATCCACACGCTCGCCAAGGAAATCGCCCGCGGCAACGACACCAACCGCCGTCAGCTCCCTTCGCTCGGCGAAACCCAGCGCAAGAACCGCGAGGCGCTCGGCCGATTCGCCGAGGAACTCTCCCGCCGGGCCGGGGCGATGGAGCGCCCCGAGCTGGCCCCGCTTCGCGAGTCGGCGCTCGACTTCATCCAACGCCTGAAGCTCGCCGATCCGGCCTCGGTGATGGACCTCGCCTCCGAGTCCGCGCGGGATGGCCAGGCCAACGACGCCTTCGTCAGTGCCGAGCTCGCCCGCGGCATGCTGGAGAGCCTGATGTCGCCCGAGAACGCTTTCTGCCAGGCGTGTCGCGGCTCGATTCCGGAGAACTTCCCGGTTCCGATGGACGTCCATTCGACCATGCGCCAGCTCCTCGCGGGGCTGATGTGCCAGAACCCCGGCATGTCGCCGAACCAAGGCACCGGAGGCGGTGGATTCGGCATGGGGGGCACCGGTCCCACCGGGCACGCGCAGCCGGGCTTCGGCATGCTCGACATTCCGGTCGTCGGACCGGAGCGGATGTTTTTCCAGCCCGCCTCCATGGCCGCGGAAAGCCGCGGCACGGGCGAAGGCGCCCCCAGCCGCCCGCTGGAATTGAGCGCCGAAACCGAATCGCTCGCGCCGACCGAAACGCCCCGCGCGAGCGAGGCCAGGCCGGATTTCGACGCCGTCCCCGAGGCTTACCGCGAGGCCGTGAAAACCTACTTCACCCCCGAGAACTGACCCCTCATTTCACCATGAAGACGCTGCTCCTGCTCATCGCCGGCATGCTGCCCGCCCTTGCCAAGGAAGGCGCGGTCGAATGCGGCAACCTGATCTACGCCGGCACCAAGACCTCGAAGTGCTTCAGCGACGAATTCCTCACCGTCGTCCAGCAGAAGACCTCGATCGCCACCGAGCGCCGGTTCAAGCCGGTGAAGCTCGATTCCGACGAACTCTATCGCATCCCCTTCGTGATCATGACCGGCGAGGGCGACTTCACCCTCTCCTCCAGCGAGCGTGAGCACCTCAAGAAGTATCTCGAAAGCGGCGGCTTCCTCGTCGCCTCGCCTTCGTGCTCCAATGCCGACTGGTCCGCCGCCTTCGAGCGGGAGATCCGCCGCCTGATGGGTGCCGACTCACTCAAGGACATCCCCATGGACCATGAGATCTTCCGCACCGTCTTCCCGGTCAAGGACCTCAAGCTCACCCACGGCGGCCAGGACGCGCGGCTTCGTGGGATCACCCACGATGACAAGATCGTCGTGGTCTTTTCCACCGACGGCCTCAACGACAGCTCCAATGCCGAAGGCTGCTGCTGCTGCGGTGGCAACGAGATCGGAAACGCGATGGAAATGAACGCCAACATTCTCGCCTACGCCCTGCTGCACTGATTCCCGGCCCCTTTTTCACGATCAAAACGCCGCTCCATTTCCTGGCCTGCCTGCTCGCGCTGCTTCCCGCGACCGCGCAGGACGCCCTGCGCCCCGAGCCCTCCGCCGAGGTGGCCCGCCTACTCCGCTCCGCGGAAATGCCGGACGCCGGGGTGCTGGCGGAAGTGCTGCCCTTGACCGCCGACCCTACCGCGAAGAACGTGCTGCGGTCGCGGCTCCGCGCGCTCGATCCGTTTCCCGCGGCGGCCCTCATCCAGACGCTCGGAGACCGCGAGCTGGCCGTGCGCCTCGGCGCGCTCGAAATCCTCGAGGAGCAGGCGGGAGGGGATTTTTCGTTCAATCCCTGGCTGCCGCCGGGTGATCCCCGCAATGCCGGCGCTCTGGCCCGGTGGCAGCAGTGGGCGGCATCCGACCACGAGGCGGAGGCGGCCGGCCCGCTGCTCGGTGACGACCAGCGCCGCGGCTACCTGCGCGATCTGCTCTCGGACGACCGCGACAAGGCCGCCCGCGCGCGCCAGATGCTCGAGACGGACGGCCTCGGGTCGGTGGGATTCCTCGAGGAATTCCTGCAATCGTCCCCCGCCCTGCCGGAGGGCAGCCGGGCCAAAGTACGGCAGGCCCAGTACCAGATCGTTCTCGCCCGTGCCTTCGGCGGGCAGGCCCCGAACCTCGCCCGCAATCTGACCTTCGGAAACCGCGACCAGATCCTGTCCGCGCTGGGCTCGCTGCGTTCCGCGGGCCTCGCCGCGCTGCCCATCCTGCGCGATTACCTCCAGCACCCCGACTCGCTGGTCCGTGAATCGGCGATCGATGCCATGCTCGCCTCGGGTGGCTCCCACGCGGTGCCGCTGGTCGCCTCCGTGTTGACGAAGGAGCCGGATTCCAACGTCATCCACGGGGCGCTCCGTCAGCTCAAGGACGTGGCGGGCACCGAATCGCTTTCCCTCGCGGCGTCGTTTCTGGATCGCGACGACGAGGACCTTCTCGTTTCCGCCATCCAGACCTGCCTCGCGCTTTCGGGGGAAAGGAACCAGTCCTTCGGAGGCTCCTCGGTCGCGAACAAGACCGAAGGCAACAAGAAGGTCAACGAAGGCATCATCCGGCTGCTCGACCACCCGGCCTGGCGCGTCCGCACGGCCGCCGTGGAATTCATCTCCGCCCGGCGGCTCATGGATGCCCGGGAAAAGGTGGTCTCCCTGCTCGATGATCCGGATGAATTCGTCCGCTACCAGGCCATCAAGGCCGCCGGGGCCCTATCGGCCACCGAGGCCCTGCCGAAGCTGAAGGGAATGTTTCTGGCAGGGCCGGAAATGGTGGGCCCGGTGCTCGAAGGTTATGCCGCCTTCGGCCGCTCGCCGGACAGCGACATGCTGGCCGCGCTGGCGGACTATCCCGCCGAGGCCCGCCTGGCGGTCGTCCGCGCCGCGGAATCGAATGCCAAGCTGGTTGACAATGTTGTCCTGCTCGCCTCCGACCCCGACCTCGACGTCGCCTGCGCGGCCCTCCGTTTCCTCTCCAATGACGAAGACCTGGTAGGAAAACCCCGCGTCGCCACGGCATTGCTGACCGCCCTGCAGGACGGCTCGCCGGAGAAAAAGAGCGCGGTGATCGAACGCATCGACCTGCCCGCCATCGAGGTCAACGACCCCGCCCTCTCCGACCTTCTCGAGGAATACTCCCGGCCCGAGGGACCGACGCCGCTCGACCCGCTCTACGAGGCATTCCGATCCGCGCTGGACGGCGGAGAACCGGCGGACGCACCGGTCATCCCCGGTGCCTTGGGAGAAATCGCCGGGGAACTCCAGAAGGAGATCGATCACGACTCACCGCTGGCCTTTCGAGCCGCCCTCGCCCTGGGAGAAGCCGGTCACGCAGGCGGTCTCCAGGCGCTCCTGAGTCAATTGCCCGGACTGTCCACCGCCCAGAAGTCGGCAATCGCCGAAGACCTTTACAACCCCCGCAGCCGCGACGCCCTCTCCCTGCTGCGGCAACTGCTGAGGGAGCCGGTTTCCGAAATCCGCACGGCGGCCGCCCGCTCCGCCCTATCCAACAGCACCCTGACTCCTTTCACCGCCATGGTTCTGGAGGAACTGGAACGGGAGGGGTCGTCGCTGCAGCCCGGCGAAGTGTATTCCTACAGCTTCGAGCGGGTCGCCCGGAACTCAGGCACCTCGCGGGTGGTCGGTGCCTGGGCCGAACGCGTTCTCCGCTCCGACCACCCGCCGACTGGTCCGGCCGTGCTCGCGCTGATCGCCGCGCAGCGCGGGTCATCGGAACTCGTCCAGAAACTCGCCGTCGGATCCTCCGATCCATGGATCCGCCGCGCCGCCTTTCGACGGCTGGCGGAGATCTCTCCCCATTCCTTCACTTCGGCCCTGCCAGTGCTGCTCGACGACCCCTCGCCCTGGGTCCGGGCTGCCCTGCCGGAGGCCACCGGCACGATGCCCACCCGGTGGCAGCATCGTTTCGACGACACCCACGCCCTGCCGGACAATTCGTATGATTCCGTCCGCAGTCGCCGCCGTCTCCATGTCGAGGCCGAGGCGGCGCTGGTCCGGATGGCGAAGAGCGACCCTTCTCCCGAAAACCGCTTCGAGGCAGCCTTCGCGTTGCTGTCCCACGGCAAAGCCATCGACGCCGACGGCTTCGCCTCCCTTATCGCCCGCCAGCCCGCGGATGCGCGTGCCTCCTACCGGCTCGCCAGGTGGATGTCCGATCATGACTCAAGCCTTGGGGCCGGCCTCGCCCCCGTGGTCTCGTCGCTCGACACCACCGACCTGAGCCCCGAGTGGATCCAGAAAATCAGCGCCGCGGTCAACGCCGATGCCGGAGATGATGAGGGAGACTTCGCCAGCTTCTCAGGCCTCGTTTCCCGCGAGGAAAACGCCCGCACCGCCAGCCAGCAAACTCGAGCCGGCGAGGAGCAGGACCTCGCACCCGAGCGGACCTCGCTGCGACTCGTTTACTTCTTCAAGCCCGGCTGCAAGGAATGCGCCCAGGTTCACGATTATCTCGACGACCTGCGCAAGGAGTTTCCCCTGCTCCAAATCGACGAACACAACATCCTCGAAGCCCGGGGCACTTTGCTCAACCAAGCCTTGGGGGACCGCTTCGGGGTCCCTTCAGACCGCCAAAACATCGCTCCATCCGTCTTCGTTCAGACCGGCTTCCTGGTCGGGGCGGACATCCTGCCGCGAACGCTCGGCCCGCTGCTCTCCGCCACCATGGACGCACCGCAGGATGATGACTGGGCGGAAGTCGGCGAGACGGAAATGGACCTGGCCGACACCCGCATCCGGGAGCGCTTCGAATCCCTCACGCTCCCCATCGTCCTCGCCGCAGGACTGCTCGACGGCATCAACCCGTGCGCCTTCGCCACCATCATCTTCTTTCTCTCCTATCTCCAGGTCGCACGCCGCACCCCGCGGGAAATGCTGATCGTGGGGGCCTCGTTCATCGTGGCGGTTTTTCTCGCTTATCTCGCGGCCGGCCTCGCGCTCCACCGTTTCCTCGCCCTGATCACGGAGCACGTTTCCGGCATCCAGACCTGGCTCAACGCCGTCTTTGGTGGCTTGGCACTGCTGGCCGCCGTGCTGTCGCTGCGCGATGCCTGGCTGGCCCGGCGCGGCCGGGCGGCCGACATGACCCTGCAGTTGCCCGCGTTTCTCAAAACCCGCATTCGGAGCGTCATCCGCACCGGTGCCAAGGCCCGCCGCTTCGTGATCGCCGCCTTTGTCGCCGGCATCGTCATTTCCCTCCTCGAACTCGCCTGCACCGGCCAGGTTTACGCCCCCATCATCTATCAGATCCAGCAGGGCAGCGCCAACGCCTTCGGCTTGCTGATCCTCTACAACCTCGCCTTTATCCTGCCGCTGGTCGTCATCTTCCTCGCCGTCTGGGCGGGGCTGAAGAGCGAGGCCCTGATCCGCGTCCAGACGCGCTTCACCGCCACCGTCAAGGTCCTCCTGGCGCTGCTCTTCCTCGCGCTGGCCGCACTGATGTTCTTCGGCACCCACTGGATCGGGCACTGATCCGCGCTTGCTTCGGCGCGGGTTCCGGCTTGTCTCCGGTTCATGAAGTCTCCGCGCCGCGCCGCCGTCTCGATCCTCCGTGCCTGGGCCAAGGGCCACGCCTATGCGGAAAGCCTCATCGAACGCCACGCCTCGCGCAACGAACTGTCCGCGCCCGATCGCGCGCTGCTCAACGCCATCGTCCTCGGCGTGCTGCGCCACCGCCGGCTGCTCGACGAATGGATCGGCCATCTGCGGAAAGGGAAGCTCGACCACGAAACGCGCGACATCCTGCGGGTCGGGCTGTGCCAGCTGCTGATCCTCCAGCTCCCCGACCATGCCGCCGTTTTCGAAACGGTGAACCTCGGCAAGTCGCCCGTCCGCGGCCTGATCAACGCCGTGATGCGCAAGGCGACCGCCTCGAAAAAACAACTACTAGACCTCTCGGAGTTGCCCCCCACCATCGCCTGCTCGCATCCCGACTGGCTCTACAACCGCTGGAAAAAACAGTTCGGTCCCGAGGCCACCCTCGACCTGATGCTTTTCAACAACCAGCCCGCCCCGACCGTCGCCCGGGTCAATCCCCTTCTCCCATCCACCATCGCCCCTCCACCGTCCAGCATCGCCGATTTCGAAGAAATCAACGGCCCCATCCCCACCGACCTGCTCGCCAGCGGCGCGATCTACATCACCGATCCCGCCACCCGTCACTGCGTCGAGCTGATGGCTCCGCAGCCGGGCGAGCGCATCCTCGACGCCTGTGCGGCACCGGGCGGGAAAGCCTTTCTCATCGCCGCCGCCCAAGGCTCCGGCAGCGGGCTGACCTGCACCGACTCCAACGACAAGCGCCTTCCCCGCCTGCGGCAGAACCTCGAGCGGCTGCACATCGTGCCGGAAAGCATCGACTGCCACGACTGGACCCGGCCCGCACCGGAGAAGTGGCACGGCGCCTTCGATGCCATCCTGCTCGATGTTCCTTGCTCGAACACCGGAGTGCTCCGTCGCCGCGTTGATGTCCGCTGGCGTCTCCAGCCGCAGGACATCACCGAGCTGACGAAGATCCAGACCGCGATCCTCGAAACCGCCCTGCCCTGCCTCAAGCCCGGCGGACGGATCGTCTATTCCACCTGCTCGATCGAGCCGGAGGAAAACGAGGACCTCATCGCTGGCTTCCTTGTCCGGCATCCCGAGTTCGAACTCGTCGGGACCCGGCAAGCCCTGCCGCACCGCGATGGCACCGACGGTGCCTTCGCCGCCTTGCTGCGCCGCAAATAGTCAGCGCGGCACCAGCGGCTCGACCTCCGAGGCGGCGACCCAGCCGCGGGTGTCGGCACCTTCCACGCGGACCCAGAACCAGCCGTCCTTCTCCGCGCCGAGGATCACTTCGCGGCCGGCCGGCAGGCTGGCTTTTTCCTCGGCAGTCTCGAAAGGCGAAATCCGCACCGTGGCCGGCCGGGCCACCACGATGCCCTCGGTTTTCGTCCGCTGCCACGCTTGCAGCATCAGCCACGATCCGGCGGCGAGGACGGCCCCGCCCACGCCGACCGGAATCATCGTCCAGCGACCGGGCTTCCCACGCAGCAGCACCCAGCCGAGCGCCGCCGCCGGCAGCGCGATCATGCCCAGCAGGGCCAGCCACGACCCGGTCCGCGCCGCCATCCAGCCGCCCCACTTCTCCGCCCGGCTCTCAGGTGCCATCGGGAACACCGCCGCGCGATCCCTCACCCGCTTCACGTTCGCCTTCAGATCCGGATTTCGCGGGGCGAGCAGCAAGGCCCGCTCGAAGGCGAGGATCGCCCGGCCGTCATCGCCGAGCTGATGATACGCGCTGCCGAGGTTCTGCAGCACGCCCACGCTCGGCCCATCGCGATCGAGCAGCGACTCGTAGGCTGCCGCCGCTTCGCGGAAACGGCCGGCCCGGTAGTCGGCATTGGCCCGGTCGAAAACCTCGTCCGCCTTGGTGGTGGCGACCATCAACAGGAGCATCCAGATCCACTTCATGCCGCTTGCACCTCCCCGGTAAGCGATTTCATCCCGCGCTCCAGCATCGACAGCCACGACGGCAGGTCGTCCCTACCGGCCGCCTCGCCCGAGTAGTCGATCCGGTCCGCGAGGCGCCAAAGCTCGGTCACCTCGCGATCCACCCGGCCTTCGAGATCCGCCAGCGTCACCGCTTCGGGACGGATCCCCGCCACCTCGCCGACCCGCCGCGCCAGCGCTTCGCGTGCCGCCTCGAAAAAAGCGGCGGCATCCCCGGCCTTCGCCGCCTCATCGGCCCGGGCCAGAGCCCGCGCCTCAGCCAGGCGGGCCTCGCGACGGGCCTGGACCGATGGGTCATCGCGCCGCTGCCGCCAGCCGCCCCAGATCAGGATCGCCAGCGAGAGCGCTCCGCAGCCGGCCGCGGTCGGCACGAACCAAGCGGCTTCCGTGAGCGGCTCGAACGGCTTCACTTTTCCCGGATCGGTCCGGATCGGTGCCAGTTTCGGTTCCTCGGTCTTCGGCGCTTCGGCGATCTCGGGCGCTTCCTCCGGCTGCTCGTCCACCATCGGCGGGCCGGTGATTTCCACCGGCTCCGGCTCCGACTCCACCCGCCGGTATTCGCCCTGGTCGGGATCGAAATAACTGAAGCCGAGCTTCAAGTCGCGCTTCCCCGGAACCTTCGGCACGGCATTGAAGTCGAACTGCTTGGTGCCCCCGAACGACGCCGCATCGCCGGGCACGAACTCGTCGTGGCCGGCATAGGTTTTCCAGTCGTCCGCCGGCAGCGGTTCCGGTTTTTCGAGCAGCGCGAAGTTGCCCTTGCCGGCGATGCTGGCCTCGATCCGGACCGGCTCGCCGGTGCGCATCGCCTTCGGAATCGACACGTCCTTGAACTCGAAGCTGCCGATCGCTCCGGTGAAGTCGTCGGGCCGCCCGTCCACCGGCAGCTCCTTCACCTCGAGGGTCGGCGGGTCCGGCGTTTTCAGCTCCACATCCTTCTGCACCACCGGCGCGAACAAGTCGTCGAGCAGGGAGCCTCCCATGAAAGGATCAGGCATGCCGGAGGGACGCCGCCTCGCCGCGCGATCGCGCACCGCCACCGTCACGTCCCACACGATGCGCGCCGGATATTCGCCTGCCTTGGTCGCGGAGAGCCCCCCATACCAGGTGATCACGCTGTAGCGCTTGCCATCCATCACCTTGATCTCCTGCTTCGGTTCGTCGCTGAGATGATGGAGGGTGAAAGCCGAGCCCTCGGGGTGCGGATTTCCCCGCGGGGTGACCCTCGCGCCGAGCGGGAAATAGCCCTGGATCCGGACCGGGGCGATTTCGCCGGGGTAGACGTGTTTCCGGTCCGTCTTCACCATGCCGAAGGTCAGGAACCCGAAGTCCGCATCATCGGCGGATTGGCCGGCCTCCTCTTCGTCGTCCATTCCCTGGGGCGCGCCGCTGGCCGAAGGTCGCACGGTCAGCTTCAGGGGCTCGGTTTTCAGCACCTGCCCGCCGATCCTCACCGGGATCGAGGGAATGACGTAGTCGCCCGGCACATGCGAGCCGACCACATAACTGAACTGGATCGATCGACTCATCCGGCCGTTGATGATCTGCACGTTCTGAGACTGGCCCCGGGGATTGACGATCAGGTCCTTCACTTCGGGAACGCCCGGCATTTCATCGAGATGACTGCCCTCGACCTGCAAGGTCAGCATGGCGCCCTGACCGGCCTCGACCGTGTCGGTGGACAGCTCGGCGCTCACCCCGTCGGCGCGCAGCGCGCACCAGGCGAAGAGCAGCCATAGGGAAAGAATTCGTGCCATCACTCTACCAGGTTTTGCGGTTGCCGGTTCGGCCCTTCAGGCGTTCCCGGTTCTCTTCGGAGAGCGGCACCGGGATGACCACGCGTTCATCATTGCCCAGGCTCTGCAAAAGACGCACCGCCTCGTCGCGCGACATCTCGCCGGGCTTGCGGGCTGCCGCCGCGGCCTGCCCATCGCCCTGCTCACCCTTGCTTGCCTTGGCCTCGCCCATCTCGCCTTGGGGTTCGCCGGCCTCCTTCGGTTTCTGCTCCTCCTGTCCCTTCAGCCGGTCGTCGGGATTCCCGCCCTCTTCCGCGGACTTTCCTTCCTGTCCGGGCGTTTGCTTCTGCTTGTCCCCGGATTCCTGCGACGAGTCTTCTCCCTGCTGCTGATCCGATTTCTGCTCATCGGATTCGGAGTCCTTTCCTCCGCCGGATTTCTGCTCGTCCTGCTGACCGTCCTGCTTTTGCTGGTCCTGTTGATCGTCCTGCTTTTGCTGGTCCTGTTGATCGTCTTGTTTTTGCTGATCCTGCTGATCTTGCGGTTGCTTCTGCTGCTGTTGTTGTTTCAGCTCCTCCAGCTTCCGTTGCACGAAGTCGCGATTGAATTTCGCATCTTCGTCCTGCGGGTTCAGGGAAAGCGAGTCATCGAAAGCCTTCACCGACTTCTCCCATTGTTCGATCTTCTTGTCGGCCTCGCTCTCCGCCTGGCCCATCCGGTAATGCGAATTACCAAGGTTGTAGTAGGCCTTTTCCTGAAGCTCCAGGTCGGAGGTCTCCAGCGAACTTTTCAGCTTCTCCGCCGCCGACTCGAACTCGCCGCTGGCGTAGTCGTTGGTGCCGTCATTGTAGTTCGTCACCGCCTCGGCGCCGAAAAGCCGGGAACCCGCCAAGAACACCAGCACCCCCGTCGCAGCCGGCCTCACCCGTCGCGCCACCGAGGCCAGGGAAGCCCGTTTTCCTTCAAACCGCCGCTCGCCCATCACCGCCTGCAGCATCAGCAACCCCAGCGCAATTCCCAGCGGCCACTGGAAGCGTTCCAGCGGCACCTTCTCCAGCTTCTGCGCCAGCTCGCTCTTCGGCACCAGCGCCAGGCGCTGCTGATAGATCGCATCCAGCCCCTCCGCTCCGCGACCCAGCGGGACGTAGAGCCCGCCGGTCGCGCTGGCGATTTCCTCAAGAGTCTTGGCATCGAGCTTGGTCCTGACCACTTCACCCGCTTCATCGCGGAGCAGCTCGGTGTTTCCAAATCGATCCCGCACCGGAATCGTCTGCCCGTCCGCCGCGCCCACGCCCACCGTGTAGATCGTCGTCCCGCTCTCCGCCGCCTTCTTCGCCGCGTCGAGTGCCTCGCCTTCGAGGTCTTCGCCATCGGTGATCAGGACCAGCAGCCGGTGGTTGTTTTCCTCGGCGTCGAACAAGCGCTCGGCTTCGCGGATCGCGCTCGCGAGGTCGGTGCCCTGCTGCGGGATCAGGTCGGTGTTGAGCGAGTTGAGGGATTCCCGGAAGGCATCGTAATCGAGCGTCAGCGGACACAGCGCGAAGGCCGTGCCGGCGAAGGGCACCAGCCCGACGCGGTCGCCCTGGAGCTGGTCGAGAAAATCCAGAATGCCCAGCCGCGCCCGCTCGAGCCGGTTCGGCGTCAGGTCCTCGGCCAGCATGCTGCGCGAGGTATCGACGGCGAACAGGATGTCGATCCCCCGCCGTTTCACCTCCCGCCACTCGTAGCCGAGCTGCGGTCGTGCGGCCGCCGCGGCGAGCAGCATCACCGCCGCCAGCCACAGCCCGCGCCGCGTCCAGCGCAGCGCCGGCGACCATCCCGCCACGAGCCGGTCGTGGAAACGCGGGTGCGCCAGCTTGTCGAGGTCCGCCCGGCGTCGGCGATCGGCTTTCAGAAATCCCAGCACGCTCAACACCCCCAGCACCGCGCCGACGGCGAGCCAGAGGGGATGCGCGAAATGGAGCATGGGGTCGTTCATGGCAGGTGGCGGTAGCGGGTTTCCGAGAGCAGCCGCTCGATCAACAGAAGTCCCAGCCCGGGCAGCATGGCGAAGAGGAACAACTCCTCGTAGTCCTCATACTTTTTCACCGTGCGCTTGGTTTTCTCAAGCTGGTTGATCGAGTCGTAGATCTCCGCCAGCGAGTTGGTATCGGTCGCGCGGAAATATCGGCCGCCGGTCTGCTGGGCGATCTGCCGCAGCGATTCTTCATCGATCTCCACGTCCATCATCGCATAGCGCTTGCGACCGAAGGCATCGCGCACCGGCATCGGCGCCTGGCCCTCGATGCCCGCGCCGATCGTGTAAATCTTGATCCCGAGGGTCTTCGCCGCCTCCGCCGCCGTGACCGGGTTCGCCGCTCCCGCATTGTTCACGCCATCGGTCAGCAGGATCACGATCCGCGACTTCGCCTCCGAGTCGCGCAGGTGGTTCACCGAGGAAGCGATCGCCGAACCGATCGCCGTGCCGTCCTCGACCCGACCGATCTGCACCTCGTCGAGCCGTTTTTTCAACCAGTCGTGATCGAGCGTCAGCGGGCTCACGAGATACGGTCGACCCGCAAAGGCCACCATCCCGATGCGATCGCCCGGCCGCTCACCGACGAACTTCTCGACCACGTTTTTCACCACCTCCAGCCGGTTGACCTGCTGGCCGTCGAGCTTGAAATCCATCGCCTCCATCGAGCCGGAAACGTCGATCGCCAGCACGATGTCGATGCCGCTGGTCTCGATCTCCGTCCGCCCGCGACCCAGCTGGGGCCTGGCGAGCGCCACGATCAGCAAGGCCAGCCCGAGCAGCATCAGCGCCCGCAAAAACCCGCCCACTTTCGAGCGCGGCCGGCCGCCGACGTGGCGCGCGTCCGAGACCGAGGGCAGCCGCAACGCCACCGCCCGCCCGGCACGTCCGCGCAGAATCGCGATCACCGGCAGCGCGAGCAGCAGCCACAACCATCCTGGATTCGCGAACTGGAAGGCGGTCCCGCTCATGCGGCGTCCTCCTTCCTCACCGGGGTGTTGATGAAACCCCGGGCCTTCACCAGCAGGTCATCGCGCTGCAGCTCGTCGAGCTCCTCAGCCGCGAATTTCGCCATGTCGCAAGAGCGCAGAAAGCCCCGCAGCGAGTCGATCCGATCCTCCAGCCCGTGGCTTCCGCGGGTCACCTCGTGCAGGAACTCCTCGGTCGTCCGCTTCGGAGCCGCCACGCCGAAGCGCTGCTCGATGAAGCGCCGCAGCACCCCGCTCGCCGCTTCCGCGAAATCGCCTGCCGCCATGCCGCGGCCGTCGTTTCTCAGGACGTCGAGCTCCTTGCGGGCCCGCTGCTCGGGCGTCAGCACCTCCACCGACTTCCGTCGGAGCAGCCACACCAGCACCACGATCACCGCCACCGCCAGCAAGGCGATCAGGCCGTAGGTCATCCACGGCGTCGCCTGCGGCGGTTCGGGGATCTCGATCAGCGGCTTCGGCCCGCGGATGTCCTCCGTTTCCTGCGCCAACAGCGCGCCGGACGCCACGACGAGTAGCGCCGTATGTCGCAGCACTGCCTTCATCACGCCCGACTCCGCCGCTGGCGGAAAAAGTTCATCAACTGCGGCAGCCACTCGCCCCCGGCCGCAACTTCCAGGTGATCCACTCCGCTGCCACGGATCGCCGACTTCATTTCCTGCCGGCGTTTCACCGACCGCTCGCGATACGCCTCGCGGACCTTCGCCTTGCTGGTATCCAGCTCGACGACTTCGCCCGTTTCCGCGTCCTCGATCCGCAACACGCCCACGTCCGGCAGCTCCTCCTCGCGCGGATCGCTCACCGACATGGCGATCACATCGTGGTGCCGGCCCGTCACCGCCAGCTTGCCGCGCAGCTCCTGCGGCGTGTGATTTCCGGTCAGCCGGAAGTCGGAGATGAGGAACACGATCGCCTTGCGCCGCAGCACCTGGTTCACGAAATCGAGCGCACCGTTGA
The DNA here is from genome assembly GCF_040362925.1 of Haloferula sargassicola. NCBI lineage: Bacteria > Pseudomonadati > Verrucomicrobiota > Verrucomicrobiia > Verrucomicrobiales > Verrucomicrobiaceae > Haloferula > Haloferula sargassicola. The sequence goes on along the minus strand of NZ_BAABRI010000001.1, from coordinate 336,918 downwards.
GGTTCGTCCCCCGCCCCGCGGGCTGGAAAAACAAGGCCTCGCGGATGACCCGCAGGATGTTCGACCGGCCCTTGACCGGTGGGATGTAGAGCTCGACTTCGTCGGAAAAAAGCACCAGCCCGACCTTGTCGCGGTTGCGGATGGCGGAGGCGGCGAGCACGCCCGCGATCTCCGTCTGCAGCTCACGCTTGCTCGCCTCGCCCGAGCCGAAGTCCGACGACGCGCTGACATCGATCATCAGCAAAATCGTAAGCTCGCGCTCCTCGGTGAACATCTTCACGAAAGGATCGCCGGTCCGCGCCGTGACGTTCCAATCGATCACCCGCACGTCGTCCCCGGGCACGTAGTTGCGCACCCGGTCGAAGTCCATGCCGCGCCCCTTGAACACGCTGGCGTAGCTGCCGGAGAGGTGGTCATCGACCAACCGGCTGGTGCGGATGTCCATCCGCCGCACCCGGGCCATGATCTCCGACACCCGCGCCTCGTTCTCCTCCTCCAGCCGCCGCTCTTTTTTCGTTTTCGCCATCAGGCCAATCGTCAATCGACAATCTTCAATCGAAAATCTCCTCAGGGCACCGGCATTTCGTCCAGGATCTGGCGGATGAAATGCTCGGCATCGAGCCCCTCCGCCTCGGCCTCGTAGGACACCACCACCCGGTGCCGCAGCACGTCGGGGGCGATCGATTTCACGTCGTGCGGCGTGACGTACGACCGGCCGTCGAGGAAAGCGCGCGCCTTGCCGAGCAGGGTCATCGCGATCGAGGCCCGCGGCGACGCACCGACCCGCAGATACGGCCCGATCTTCAGGCCGAAATCGTCCGGCTTCCGCGTCGCGTGGACCAGGCTGACGATGTAGCGCTTCACCTTCTCGTCGAGGTAAACGCGGTTCACCACCTGCTGCGCGTGGCGGATCGTGTCGAGCGTGACCACCGGCGCCGGCACCGGCATTTCCTGGGTGCTGGCGGCGACGTCGATGACCGCCATTTCCTCCTCCATCGTCGGGTAATCGACGAGCACCTTCATGATGAAGCGGTCGAGCTGCGCCTCGGGGAGCGGATAGGTCCCCTCCTGTTCGAGCGGGTTCTGCGTCGCGAGGACGAAGAACGGCTCGGCCAGCTTGAAGCTCTGCTCGCCGATCGTGACCTGCTTTTCCTGCATCGCCTCGAGCAGCGCGCTCTGGACCTTGGCGGGTGCGCGGTTGATCTCATCGGCGAGGATGAAGTTGGCGAACACCGGCCCGTGTTTCACCTCGAAGCGCGCCGCCCGCGGGTCGAAGACCTGGGTGCCGACGATGTCGGCCGGCAGCATGTCCGGCGTGAACTGGATGCGGTGAAAGTCCGCGTTCACCAGCTGCGCCAGCGTTTTCAGGGCGAGCGTCTTGGCCAGGCCCGGCACGCCTTCGAGCAGCACGTGGCCGCGGACCAGCAGCACGGCGATCAGGCGGTCCACCAGGTCCTGCTGGCCGATCAGGAAGCGCCCGATCTCGGCCCGCAGCGGGTGGACCCACTGCGAAGCCTGCTTGATTTCCTCATCGCTCACCCGGTGGGGAGCGGTAGTCGTCGGTTCGGTTTCCAAACTCATCAATCGTCGCGTTCGTTTCTCGCACAGGGAGCGTCCTGCACGGGCGCACCTTGCCTAAGAAACTTTTCCACGCAACGAGATGCTCAGGAAAGCGCCTCGACCGCCTTCTCCAGGCTTTCGAGGTCCTCGATGCTGACCACGGTCACGTCCTTGGCGATCTTGCCGACCAGGCCGGCCAACACCTTGCCGGGGCCGAGCTCGATGAAGGTCGTGTGGCCGTCGGCGACGAGCTGCTGGATCGATTCCGTCCAGCGCACCGAGCCGGTGACCTGCTTCTCCAGCATATCGCGGATCTCCGCCGGCTCGCGGACCGCCTTGGCGGCGAAATTGCACACCACGGGGATGCGCGGGGATTGCATGGAAACTGCGGCCAGTTCGGTGGCCAGCTTGTCCTGGGCCGACTTCATCAGTCGGCTGTGGTAGGCCCCGGCGACCTTCAGTTTCACCGCCTTGCGGATGCCCTTGTCCTTGGCTGCAGCCACCGCGGCATCGACGCCGGCCTCGTCGCCGGAGACGACCGTCTGGCCGGGGCAGTTGAAATTGGCCACATCGACGTCGTTGGCCGCCGCCAGGTCGGCCACCGCCTCATCGGAGCCGCCGATCATCGCCGCCATCGCGCCCTGGGTCGCCTCGCAGGCCTCTTCCATGAAGCCGCCGCGCTGGGCGACGATCCGCAGTCCGTCCTCGAAGGAAAAAGTGCCCGCCGCGGTGTGGGCGGTGAACTCGCCGAGCGACAGCCCCGCGGCGGCGACCGGATTGAGATTCGGAAGGCGCTCCTTGAGCAGGTCGAGCGCGACCAGTCCGTGCAGGTAAAGCGCCGGCTGGCAGCGCGAGGTGCGGGTCAGCTCCTCATCGGGGCCCTCGAACATCACCTTCGAGAGCGGGAAACCCAGCGCCTCATCGGCCGCCGCGAACTTCGCGCGGGCGGCTTCGGAAGCCTCGTGGAAATCCTTTCCCATGCCCACCTTCTGGGCACCCTGACCGGAGAACAGCAAAACGACGTCGCTCATGGTCCGGCCGTCCTACACACAGCCCCGACCCGCGATCAAGACCGGGCCGCGATCAATTCGTGTCACCGGAACGCCGCCAGATACCACTCGCCGACCTTCCAGCCGCCGAAAAACCAGATCAGCGCGCCCAGGATCAGGTAGGGCCCGAAGGGCAGCCGCGTGCCGAACCCGATCCGCCCCAGCAGCGCGCCCACGATGGCCAGCAACGAGCCGGCCATCAGCGAGAAGAACACCGCGAAGGGCCCGAGGAAGGCACCGATGACCCCCATCAGATGGACGTCGCCCATGCCCATCGCCTCGCGCGGGATCACCGCCCGCTTCGCCGTGCCTTCGAGCGATTTGAGGTTTTCGATCGCGATCTCACGGCCATCCGGCAGCTTCACGCCGGCCCCGTGGATCACCACCTGGCCGGCCTCCGTTTCCTCGCCATCGACCACCAGCGTGTCGGCATCGATGACCAGCCGGTCGGACTTGCGGAAAAAAATGTCCCACCACGGCAGGGTTTCCTCGCCCATGTGGAAGAGGATCGGATCCTCGTCGGTCTCCGGATCCTCCAGCCGCCACGCCACGGGCTGCTCGTGTTTCCACTCGACCTTGCCGAAGGCCATTTTCCCGAGCAGCACCACGGCCCACAGGCCGAAAAAACCGAGCACCCAGCCGAGCGCGGAAAACTTGAGCCCGCCGAGCCAGTCCGGCGCGACGATCTGCCAGCCGGCGAGGTCGGTCAGCTGCGGCTGCAGCACCGCCGCCAGCACCGCGGCCACCGTGCCGGAGATCGACAACTCCAGCGGGATGATCATGTGCTCGGCATCGATGAAGGTGATCGACACCATCACCGCGATCAGGAACCACACCGGCAGGATCGCCAGGTCGGCCACCACGAACTGACCCGCCGGCACCCGCGACATCATCACCGCCCAGGCCGCGGTGAAAAGCAGGCCCGTGAGCAGCTCGACGAGGAAATACCGGATCGAGATCCGCCCACCGCAGTCGGCGCATTTTCCCCGCAGCACCAGCCAGCTGACCAGCGGCAGGTTGCGGCGCATCGGGATCGGCGACTTGCAGCCGGGGCAGAACGAACGCTTCGGGTCATTGACCGAAAGCCCGATCGGCAGGCGGTAGATCACCACGTTCAGGAACGAGCCGACGCAGATGCCGACCAGGAAGGCAGCCACCAGCCAGGCGGGATGATCGAGCGGAGGGTAGATCACGGCGGCGACTGAATCGCATCGCCGGCCCTTCGGAAATCCGAAACTTCGCGGCTGGCCGTGGGACTCCTTCCATCAAGCGGAGGGAGGGATGTCCACGGACGCCACAAGGGGAAAACTTCTGGCGCCCGTGGGCCCCTGGGGGGCTGTGCATTTCCCTTACGCCGAGGAGCCTTTCACATCCGTTAGGGGCGCTCCATCACGCGATCACGGACATGTCACAGCCTGCGCTGCCCGCCTTTCCCCGGAAAAACAACGCGGGCGCCGAGGGGGGAGAATCCCGGCGCCCGTGATGTCGTGAAGCCCTTGTGCTCCAACCGCCCAAGCATCCCACTCCGCCCTTCCGCGAGCCATTACGCTTTCACGCATGCGTGAACGATCAGCCTTCCCAAAGCGCTTTCGATCCGCTCACAGCCGACCAGCGGCCTTGATGTCGAGGTAGCGGTTGGCCAGCGCGATCGGGAGCTCGTGCGCCGGCACGTCGATCGTGACCACGCCGTGCCCGCGCAGCGTGGCCAGCGTCTGGGCGCGCTCGCGGTCGTAGTGCTCGGCGGCGGCGAACTTGAGGGCATCGGAAAAGCCGGCCACGGGCTGCTGGCGGGCTTGTTGCAGGGCGTTCTCGCGCAGGCTGGCCAACACCACGAGGTGGCGGCGGGTCAGCGTTGCCAGCGCGGGCACCAGCTCGGTGGCATCTTCGCCGCGCAGGTTGGTCAGCAGCACCACCATGGCGCGACGGGTCTGGCGGGTCTGCAGCTTTTCCGCCGCGGCGGTGAAATCACTGGGGGCCGGGGTGGTGCGGTAGTCGTAGAGGTGGTCGAGCACGGTGGGCATGGCGTGGCGACCCTTCACCGGCGGCAGCCACAGGTCGCTGCCACCGAAGGACTGCACCCCCACCCGATCGCCCTGGCCGAGCGCGATGTAGGAGACCAGCAGCATCGCGTTCAGGCAGTGGTCGAACTGCTGCAGGTCGCCATCCATGGCCCGCATCCGCCGGCCGGTATCGGCCAGGAAGACGATGGTCTGGTTGCGCTGCTCCTGGAACTCGCGGCTGATCAGTTGCAGCCGGCGGGAGGTGGCCTTCCAGTCGAGCTGCGACAGCGGATCGCCCTCGCGGTACTCGCGGAGCTGGTGGAAATCGCGGCTCGAGCCGGCCAGCGACTTGCGCACGATCCCCATCTGGTCCTGCCGCGCCTGCATCGCCAGCAGGGCGAAGCGGACCACCGGCTCGTAGTCCGGGTAAACCTTGGCCTCCTCGAGGGCGCCCGTCGTTTCCCGCCGCCACCACAGCCCGAGCGGCGAGAGAGCCCGCAGGTGCATCGGGCGGAAATGGGCGAGGCCGCGCTCCAGCATCCGCACCGGGTGATCGATCCGCGCCACCTCGCCGGGCTCCAGTTTCCCCCGCCAGGGCATGGCCGGCGCCTCGGCTCCTTCGGGGATGCCGTCGAAAACCTCGATCGTCCGCGTGCTGCGGGTGGCATTGGTGAGCTTCAGCCGCACCTCGCTCGGCTCGCCGACGGCGAAGCGGCCGGGCAGCTCGCGGGTCAGCGTGATGCCCTTCAGGGAAAAGCCGGCCAGCAGGTCGATGACCAGCAGCCCGAACACGGCCACGCCGAGCAGCCACCACGGCGTCACCAGCATCCGCTCGGCCGAGGCGGCGAGACCGCCCAGCAGCCACAACGAGGCCAGCCCGACCGCTCTGGAAGTGGGAATCACGTGCGGGGAGCGGGCACCGATTCGACCAGTGACTTCAGGATTCCATCAATGTCCTGGCCGCTGATCGCGACCTCCGGGGCGAGCTGCACGCGGTGCCGCAGCACCGGCAGCGAGGCGGCCTTGATGTCATCCGGCGTCACGAAATCGCGGCCGTGGAGCCTCGCCACCGCCTTGCCGATCCGCACCAGCGCGATGGCCCCGCGGGTCCCCGCGCCAAGCGCCACCGCGCGCGATTCACGGGTCGCCTGGACGATCGCCACGGCATAGTCGACGACCTCCGGCACCACCCTCACGGCGGCCGTTTCCGCCTGGGCGCGGACGATGTCCTCCGGCGTGGCGACGGCCTCGACCTGGGCCACCGGCGAGTCGCCCGGTGCCTCGGCCGACGAGCGGGTCACGATCTCGCGCTCGGCGGACGGCTCCGGGTAGTCGAGGATGATCTTCATCAGGAAACGGTCGAGCTGCGCCTCGGGCAGCGGGTAGGTGCCCTCGTGTTCGACCGGGTTCTGGGTGGCCAGCGTCATGAAAGGCGGGCTCAGCGGCATGCTTTCGCCATCGATGGTGACCTGCCGCTCCTGCATCACTTCGAGCAGCGCCGACTGCGTCTTGGCGGGCGCGCGGTTGATCTCATCGGCCAGCAGCAGGTGGGTGAAGACCGGCCCCTGCCGGAGCTGGAAGGTCTGGCTTTTCATGTCGAAGAGCCGGAAGCCGGTCACGTCCGAGGGCATCAGGTCCGGCGTGAACTGGATCCGCCCGAAGCGGCCGGCGAAGCTGCGCGCCATCGCCAGCACCAACTGCGTTTTCCCGAGACCGGGCTTTCCCTCCAGCAGCACGTGGCCGCCCGCCAGCAGGCCGGCGAGTACCTGATAGACCACCTCGCGCTGGCCGAGGACCACCGATTCGATCTGCTCGCGCATGCGCTGGACCACGGATGTCGGCGCGGACTCGTGATGAGGAGGTGGCGGAGTTTCGGGCATCGGTTCGTTCATGGCAGGGAGTGGTGGATTTGCTGAAGGTCGGCGGTCAGGCGGGTGAAGCTGGCGCTGTCGCGGGTGAGCTCGATCGTCATCGCCCGCTCGGCGCGCTCGCGGGTCAGGTCGGCGCGCTCGGCGATGACTTGAAACAGGTCGTCATCCTGCCGTCCGCTGGCGATGGCGAAACGATGGGCCCGTTCCATCAGCGATTCCCGCAGCGGAGCGAGCAGCCCGCGGCCGTGATCGAGATCCCAGTGAAAGCCGCCGAGCGCTTCGAGGTGATGATCGCTGGCGAGCATGGCCTTGGACGACTCGTGGCTGTCGACCGGCCCGAAACGCGGCAAATTTCGCCACAGCCACAAGGCGGTGAGGACGAGCAGCGCGACCAGAAATGGCCAGGCTTTTTCCCAGATCAGCGCCCAGAACGACTCCGATGCGAAACGCAGGAAGATGACCTGGCCCTCGTAGCCGGTCACATTCGCCAGCGCCAGCAGCAGCTCGGCGTGATCGTAGTCGCCGATGTAGCGGTTGCGGAAAGGCTCGGCGGTGGAAACGGCGGTGATCCGCCCGTCGCCCCAGGACTTCGAGAGCAGGTAGCGGCCCTTTTCGAGGCGCAGGTCGGACTCCATGAAAACCTCGAAGCGGTCGCCGTCGAAGCGGATCGAGTCGGTCGATTTCTTCTCCTCCGTCTGGATCTCCATGCCCGCCCGCTCGAGCCAGGTGGCGAAGGCATGGGGCGCTTCGGGATCGAAGGGGGGATTCCAAGCGTGCGTGCTCCAGTCGTCGAGACCGGCCTCGCCATCGCGCAGCAGCACCACCAGGTGTCCGCCGCCGGAAACCCAGCTCTTCACCGTGTCGACCCGCCCCACCGATTCGAGCACCGACAGCGGCGCGACGACCATCGCCTCCTGGTAGTCGAACTTCGGCCAGCGCAGGCCCTCGCCAGTCGGATAGCCGTATTCCTGCAGGAAGCGCTCGGCCGCCAGGTAGGGGTTCGCCCGCGCCCTGCCCTTGTGGCCGGTTTCGCGCGTCTCCTCCTTGTATTCGCAGCTGCTCAGCACGAGCGCCACCAGCAGCAAGAGCCCCAGCCAGCGCCTCATGCCGAGCCTCCTTTCCCGAAGGGCCAGCGCGAAACCAACCCTTCCACCACCGCATCGTCCGGCACCCGTCGCGCGTAGGCCAGCCGGCTCCAGACCTCCGTCAGTTGCTCGAAATACCCGGCCTCGACCAGCGACGCCCCCTTCACCCGCCGCAGGCAGTCCATTTCCGTATCGGACTCCGCGATTTCCACCCGCGGCACGCGGATCATCCACGAAATCGCGCCGCGATACAGCAGGGCCAGCGCCTCGTGTCCCCGGCCCTCCCGCCACGCGGCCAGCGCCGCGGCGGTGATGTCGTCCGGCAGGCTGGCACCCGTGACTTCCATGCCCATCACCACCCTCGCCTGCGGCCTCGACGGCCCGATGCGCGCACCGGTCGGTGGCTTGAAGACATGGCGGTAGCGGTAGCCCAGCCACACCAGCCCGGCGATGCCGAGCACGATCACGCTGACCAGCAGCACCCATCCGAGCGCGGAAAACACGCCGCCGCCCGTCCTGCCGCCACTTCCCAGGCCATCGAAAAGCCGCTTCACCCAGTCCCACAGCTCCGGCGTGCGGGTGGTCTTCGTGTGGACCTCGAAAGCCGGATCCGCCAGCACCCGCTCGATCGTTTCCTGGGGCTCCTGCGCGCCGAGCCGGTCGATCCCGGAAAAAGCCAGCAGCAGCATCACCGCCACCTTCGCCAGCCGGGCGGAGATCCGGCGGAAGGCGAGCTCGACGTCCCAGCCCTCGATCCAGGTACGATGGTTCACGTAAATCCCGAAGCCCGCCCCGGTGGCGAACACATCCGTCAGGCACATCACCGCCGCGGCGCAGACCAGCCAAGTGGACGCCATGCCGGCCGGGGCGACCGAGTCCACGCTGCTGTCCGACCAGGTTTGAAAGTATTCCGCCCACTCGAGGCGCACCGCCTCCGGCAGGAAAAGGACCACCGTGCTGATCAGGGCCACCAACAGCCAGGCCACCAGCCCGAGGCGCCAGAAGAAGATCAGGATCAGGCTCGAATCGCCCCGCCGCATCAGCGTCCGGCAGCGGAGCCGGTAGTTTTTTCCTCGCAGGCCTTCGAGATCCTCCACCGCCATGGTCAGCGGTCGCCACGGCGAAAAGCGCGCCAGCAGCATGCGGTGGCCGAAACGACGGAGCATCGCCCGCGGCAGCTCGCGCAGCAGGTCGCGCCAGCCCGGCCGGTCGCCGAACAGCACGCGGCTCAGCCGGAACAGCACCAGCCGCGAGCCGACCGGCACCCACCACCAGAAGAACAGCATCGAGAACACCGGGTGCAAAAACCACAGGCCCGCCCCCACCAGCAGTGCCGGCAGCATGCCCAGCCACCACGCGCCGATCAACCGGGAAAAGTCCCGCCGCACCAGCGCCAGGCCCAGGTCCACCGCCTCCCAGTCGCTGCGCGGGCGCAGCTCGGCGGTCACCGCCTCGATCCTCATGCGGCCCTCCTTCCCAGCAGCGTGAAGTACGCCAGATGCAGGAGCCACATGACGCCGCCAAAGACGTATTTGGTGGCGATGGGGAAATCCTGCGCCGACCAGAAGCCCTCGATGATCGCCGCCAGGAAAGTCATCCCGGCGGCCCCGATGATCAGCGGCAGCGCCTGCTTCGCCGCCGCGGCCAGCGATTTCCCGCGGGTCATGCGGCCGGGGCGCAGCACGCCGATGCCCAGCTTCATGCCCGCCATACCGGCGATCACCATGCCGACCAGCTCCGGCGCCGAGTGGCCGGCGACGAAGGGCCAGAAGGCCTTCGGGTCGCAGGCGTAGGTGGCGTAGCCAGCGGCAGCGCCGATGTTGAGGCCGTTCGAGATCAGGTAAAACAGGGTCCCCAGCCCGGCCACCACGCCGCCGGCGAAGACGCGGAAGTCGATCCCGATGTTGTTCCAGATGTAGAAGCCGAACATCATGAAGTTCGAGCCGAATTCCTTGCGCATGTTCGACAACGAGTCCGCCTGGCTGCCGTACATGCTGTCCATCGCCGCCGTCTGCTGCGGACCCAGGATGGCGCGCACCCAGTCGAGGTCGTTGCCCGCGATCAGCAGCATGGAAAAGAACGGCAGCCAGAAAAACAGCGAGCACAGGACGAACAAGCGCCAGTCGGCCCGCACCGCGGCGGGAAACTCCCGCACCACGAAACGGGTCACCTTTTCGGCCCCGCCGCGGCGCTGGCGGTAGAGCAGCTTGTAGCCGCGGATCACCAGCGCGTTGAGCCGCTCGAGCGTGGCGCTGCGATACATCCGGTGGCTGGCCAGCGCCAGGTCCGCGCAGACCTCGCGAAAACGCCGCGGCAGCTCCTGCACGCCCGGCGGCTTCTGGTTGCGCTCGAGGCTTCCGACCAGCTGGTCGAATTCCTGCCACGCCTGCTCGCGCCGTGCCTCGAAGTCCGCTTCCTTCACGTTCCTAGTCCCGTTCCTGCAACCATTTCGCCATCGCCAGCAGGCGCGACACCCCGGCCGGCCCCGTGGTCCCGCTCAGCTCGCGGGCGTGGTCGGCGATCTCGATCTGCCGCCCGGTCGACCAGGTCGAAAGCCGGTCGCGGAACGAGGCCACGGCCCGCACCTCCTCCGGGCTCAGCGCCACCGCCGGGGCCTTCGTTTCCTGCACCGGCGGTGGCACCGCGCTGGGCATGGGCTCGGCCCGGTCGTAAACCACCACCGTGCCCGCGGCCAGGTCGCCGAGGCGCTGGAAGCGCTGGGTCGCCATCATGGAAACCAGGGCGAAGCCGTAGGTCGGCACGCCCATGATGCCGCCGATCATGTAGGGCATGCCGTCGGCATAGCGGAGGAAATTGCGCAGGATCGCCTGGCCGATCGTGATCGGCGATCCCGAGCGCTGCACGACGCGCAAGCCGCAGATCCGCTTGCCTGGGGTGGCGCCGCGTTTTCCCGCCTCGAACAGCACCGGATACCACCAGGTGATGACGAACCAGGCGATCAGGTTGAGCCCCCGCATCGCCAGCGAGCCGCTCAAGATCCCGAGCAACCCGACGATGAAACTGAGCGCCACCAGCAGCACCAGCTGAAACATCAGGTCGAGCATCAACGCGCCTCCGCGGGGCAGCGGGCCCGCGATGCGGAGACGGATTTCGACGCCCTCGGCGAGTTCCATCGCCTGCAGCGTGTCCAATCGTCGCTCCACCTCACCGGTCATCTTTCCCGGTGAAAACTAGGGAACTTGCCCGGCGGGTAAACTCCGAAGTGTGAACAGAAATCCGCCCGCACCCCAGCTTCCGTCTGGTGCCCGGCCCGCTCTCGCGCCAGCTTGCCTCAATGCTCGCCGGAACCCACGCGCTGCTGCCGGTCTCGATCGCCCTCGCCACCGATTGCTACCGGCTCTCCAAAGGTCGCGAAGAGGCGTTTCCGGCTTGGTCGCTGCCGGCGCTCGGGCTGTTCGGGGTGTTGCCGGACCTGTGCTCGCCGCACCTGTCGCTGGAGGCCCGCCACGCGAGCTTTTCGCACACCCTGCTCTTCCTCGCGATCCTGGTGCCGGTGGTGGCGGCTGCGGCCGGATTTTTTCCAAAAGGCAGCCGGCTTCTGGTGGCGATCTCGCTGTGGCTGGCCAGCATGCTCCACCTCGCGGCCGACGCCATTTCGGGAGGCATCCCGTGGCTCCACCCGTGGAGCGATGCCGTGCTGGGCGACTTCTACATCGACCCGGTCTGGTGGATCGCCTACGACGCCGCCTTCGTGCTCGGCACCGCCCTGTTGCTGATGTCGCGCCGCCGCCTGCGGGCCGGCTTTTTCGCCCCCGCCGCGGAATCCGGCGAATGCCTGTGAGCGGGATCGACTCCACCCGCATCCCGGCCCACATTCGCCGCATGCCGCGCCTCAGTGCCCAGATCGCCAGCCAGCTGGAGCAGGAAATCCTCTCGGGAAGCCTGCCGCCCGGCTCGCGGGTGCCCTCCGAGGAGAAGCTCAGCGAGCGCTTCGATGCCAGCCGCACCGTCATCCGCGAGGCCATCCAGCAGCTCCGCGGGCGCGGCATGCTCGTTTCCCGCAAGGGCTCCGGCACCTACATCGCGCTGCCCTCGCTCGATCCCCTCGGCACCGCCTTCGAGGCCTACTCGGTGCTCGCCGATACCTCGGATTTCCTCGAGCTGATCGACTTCCGCATCCTGATCGAAAGCGAGTGCGCCCGCCTCGCCGCCACCCAGGCCGGCCAGCGCCAGCTCGCCCGGCTGGAGCAGGCGATCGCCGCCATGGAAGCCTCCGCCGGCACGCAGGCGAAGTTCAGCCGGGCCGACATCGCCTTCCACGTGGCGCTCGCCCAGGCCTCCGCCAACAAGCTCTACACCGCCATGCTCGGCGCGCTGGAAAAACCCTGCATCGAGTTCGCCCAGGCCAACCGCACCGAGAGCGACTGGTATGGCGAGGTGATCGCCCAGCACCGCGCCATCCTCGATGCCGTCGTCGCGGGAAACGGAGGCCAGGCGGCCGAGGCGATGCGCCGCCACCTGCTCAGCTCGCGGCGGCATTTCGTGGACCTCACGAACCCGCCGGAGGAAGCCAGCCGCGGCTGACGTAGCCGTTCAGCATCCGCGCCACCGTGCCGAGCCCGTCGGCCACCACCTGGTCGTAACCGCGCCCGTCGCGGGTATCGATCCCATGCCCCGGATCGAGTTTTCTCAGCGCCTCCAGCGCCGGATCCTCGTGGTGGAACATTTCCACGAACACCTGCCGCAGCTCGCCCGTCCGGGCCGCCGCGGCCAACAAGGCGGCGGTCCAGCCATCGTCGGTCGAAAGGCAGCCACGGGTCGTCTTCGCCGAGGCGTGCATGATTCCCAGCCCGCCGCCGGCGGCGATTTCGGCGATCAGCGCCTCGTGCGCCGGAATGTCCAAGGGCGAGTCCCCGCAGTGCGAGGCATCGACCAGGCAGCGGAAAAACGGTTTCCCCAACGCTTCGTTCGCGGCCTTCACGAAGGTCCACAGCCGGCCGACATCGGTGAAGGTCGTGAACTCGCCAGGCCGCAGGAACTCGACATGCCAGGCCTCGACGCAGGAGCCCTCCAGCCCGGCCTCGCGATAGGCGCGCAGGTGCATTTTCACCAACTGCGCGACCGCCTGCTCGAACTCCGCACCCTCTTTGCGGCGGGCGTTTTCCTGCATCCACAGCTCCACCGAGGTGGCGGAAACGTGGGCCACTCCGTTGCGCTTGGCCGCCTCCAGAGGGACCCGCAGCTGGGCCACCGTGGCGTCTTCGTCGGCCGGATCCATCGGGTCCACGCCGCCCATCATGATCACCAGGTGGACGACGAGTCCCAGCTCGCGCAGGTCGGCGATCACCGCATCCCACTCGCCCTCCGCCGTGCCGGGAAACACCGGCACCTGCACCGCGGCCACCGCCACCGGCGAGCAGGCGAGCACCGCCTCGACGGCCTCCACGACCTTGAACCGACCGTCCGCGGCGCGCGGCAGGCGGCCATCGGACTCCGGGACCAGGGAGCCGACGAATTTCGCATGCGTCGGCACGAAGCCGAGCTCGATCGGGGCCTTGAGGACGAGGTCGTGGGTCATGGGTCTGCCAACTACTAACGGCCCGCGGCGGATCTGTCAGCATCGGGGCTTCCGCTTGGCCCGGAGATCGCTATGCAAGGGCCATGCTCCACGTTTCAGACCACCCGCTGATCCAGTCCGAGCTCACCCGCCTGCGCGACCGCGCCTGCCCGGGCCCGGAATTCCGCCAGCGGGTGCGCCGCATCGCCTCCCTGATGGTCCCCACCGTCACCGCCCACCTGCCGACCCGCGCGATTTCCTGCGAAACGCCGCTCGAGGTCACCAGCGGCGTGACCCTCCAGCGCCACCTCGTCCTCGCGCCCATCCTGCGGGCGGGGATCGGCTTCCTCGATGGCTTCCTCGACCTCCTGCCCGACGCCCGGGTGGCCCACATCGGCCTGGCACGGAATGAAAACACGCTGATGCCCGAGCCTTACTACTTCAAGGCCCCGGCGGACCTGGGCGACTCCGACCTGATCGTGCTCGATCCCATGCTCGCCACCGGCGGCTCGGCCATCGAGGCCATCCGGACCCTGCAGGAGGCCGGCGCGAAACACGTCTCCCTGGCGGTGCTCGTGGCCTCGCCGGAGGGAGTCAGCGCCATGCAAGACGCGCTGCCGGAAGTCCCCGTCCACGCCGCCGCGCTCGACCGTTGCCTCAACGAAAAAGGCTACATCCTCCCCGGTCTCGGCGATGCGGGGGACCGGTTGTTCGGGACCTGAGGGTAGGGACGGATCTTCACATCCGTCCTCGAGCTATGCTGCCACCCGCTCTCCGCTCGGCGGCAAAGGTTTGCCGGCCCTACTTTCTCGCTTTCAAGTAGGTCTTCACGGCATCTCGATCCGCCGCGGGCAGGGAATTCACCCATTGCTGCGAGGCTTCGGGATCATAGAGCGCCCAGTTGCGGGCGAGATTTTTCTGCGCCCACAGCCGGTCGTCTCCTTCCGGCAATGAATTGACCCATTGGCTGGCGGCGGCCGGATCATTCTTCATCCACCCGACCGCCAGTTGGGATGCCTCATCACCTCGCACGCCTTGATCTCCACGGGTGGCCCCGCTTTCAATCTGGTAGCGCACGACCTCGGCCCGAAAATCCATGGGCAGATCACCGCGATTGTTGGAGAGCATTTTGACCACCTTGTCCTTGGTCTCCGCGGGTAGATCGAGGAACGCCTTGCTTAGTCCGGTGGAGTTCTTCTCATCCCACCGGCTGAGTTCATCGATGAGTGCCCATGAGCGGTTTGAGTCCGCATCCATCACCGCGCTGAACCAAGCGTCGGGAGTCTCGATTTTCTGGACCCCGACGTCCTGGGGCTGGGCCACCTGCTCCAGCACAGACGCCGCCATTTCCCGCTCGTCGCCATCGAGCAGGGCCAGCAGGTCCTCCCGGCTCCCGCCTTGTTGGTTCGAGAAGATGGAAGTGATGGCGCGCTTTCGTTCCTTCTCGGAAAAATCCTGGGCGAGGAGCGTCTCAAGCGCCTGGCGCGGCTCGTCGTACGAGGCACGCTGGATCGCGGCCGTCAGCATCTTCTTCTTTTCTTCAGGGGAAAACCCATAGGCCTCGTAGTCCACCGTCAGCCATTCAGCCGCCGCCGGGCCGTTGACATAGCGCCAGGCATCCGCCGCCAGGCCGCTGCGCCAGGCCGCGGGCAGATTGCCCAGCTCGGCGAGTATCTTGCCTGACTTGTCCGGGACCTCCGTCTCCGCAAACAGCGCCAGTCCATCCGGCCGGTCCCATAGCGAACGCAAGCCCTCGCTGAAGGATTGATTCAAGCTCGCGCTCAGCAGTCCCAGCTCGACCTGTCTTGCCCAGATTGCGGGCAAAGTAGTCATCAAGGATGCCGCCTTTCCCGGGTGCGTCTCTGCCAGATTCTTCAGGGTCTGGCGGACCAGATAGTCCTCGGAACCCAGGCCATGGAACGCCCCGCCGAGTAGCGCCTCGAGACGTGCAATGACGAAATCAGGATCCATTCCCGCGGAGTCGCGCAGGAGATTAAACTCTAGCCGAGCATCCTGATGCTGATCGAGGAAACGCACCAGCCGGGGGCGATCCTTTTCCGCCCACTCCTTGAGCAAGCCATCCGCTCCCATATCGCCATTCTTCACCTGCCAGACGGCGAAGCCATCCGGATCGATGGCCCGCCAGCGCTTCTTGGCGGCCTTGTTGAAAAGCGAGAGATTGTAGTCCCCCGAGTTCTCAAACCAGCGGCCTTCCAGCCAGTCATGCAGCTCGGCAGGGGTCAGCGAATCCACCAGCGCCAGCGTCGCCCGCATCTGTTCGTCCGGAGAGGCGAGGGCACGGATGGCCGCGACCCGGGAAAGTGCATGGTCCGGCGTCCGGTAGCGGCCCGCGGGTCGGTCGGAGCGCTCGGCGAGCTTCGCGGCGGTCGGCGATTCGGGGGCCGACGCGGTGGCGGAGTCCTCCGGTCCGCCGAGCTGCCAACCGATCATCAGCAGACCGACCATGGCGAGGACTACGGCCCCTTGAACGCCGCGCCGGCTGAAAGCTTCAGTTTTCATGGGCATCAAATTGCTTGAGAATGCCCTGCCGAGTCTGGTCGGGAAGATCCGCCGTTTCCACCCACTCTCGTGCTTCTACGGGATTGCTCGACCACCAGTCGCGGATTCTCCATCGGAGTTGGTGCTGGGCATCCGGCCGGCTCGCGACCCAGGCCATCATTTCCGGATACATCTTCATGCGGGACAATTCGTTGATCAACGTGCTGACCACCGCCTGCTTGCCCGCCGCTCCCTCGTCGAGCGATGCCACCCAGCCGGAGTAGGCTTCGAGATCCTGCATTGCCCATGTTTTGGCAACCGTGTCGACACAGTGCGACTCGACCCCATCCTCACCGGCGCTACCGATGACCAGCTCCATCGTCTGCGCGGGATCGACGGCGATCAAGCCACTCACCAGAGCCGTGTATTCCTGACCCGACTCGTAGCTGGTGCTCGCGCCATTTTCCCGCTCGATGCGCGTGGTATTCATCACCGCCTCCGGCCCAAGAGCGTAAAGCCGCTGGGCCATTTCGAGGGCCCGTTGCGGATCGTCCCGGAGGAGCGACCGCGCGACTTTGATCAACCGGTTTGCGGCCACCCGAGGAGCTTTCGTTTCCAGCGCCTGGGAAATCGCCGCCTCCGGATCGGTGGCCAGCGTATTCCGAAACACCCGGTCTTCCAACTTGCGCTTGAGCTCCCCGGTCGGGGTGATTTCCGCCATGCGCACGAGCAGGTCCGGATGCACCTGGCCCATGGTTTGAATGAAGTTTTGAGTGGCGACGTAGGCTTCGCCATACTGGCCCATGACCTTGCCGTTTTTGGCCTGCAAGCGGTCATAGGCCGCCCACGGATCACGGATGATGAGGGTTTTGTAGATGGCCAGATTCGTCCCATTGCCCGTTTTCTCCAGGAAATCGAGCACCGCTCCGGGGTCGGCCACGTCGTCCCACTTGGTCAGCCCTCGCAGCGCCATCGCTTGAGCACTTTCAGGGATCTCGTCGAAGTGCTCCATCAACCACTTCCCGTGGAACTCACCAAGCCCCCAGGCGACGTTGCTGAGCCGGTCGGGGTTCCGCGCCTGCACTTCGGCAAAGGCTTTCTGCGGCTCGTGGCAGGCCCAGGCCCACCAAGCGTAGTGTTCGTCAGGGGTGCCGGCGGAGGCGGCGATCGCCATCTCCGGATCGAGCCGCGTCCAGTTGATGAAGATCAGGTCGTTGATGTCGTTGCTGCGGTTTTCCTGCTGTCGATAGTGCTGCCAATAGCCGGCGATTTCCTCGGCCGAAGCATCGACCATCCAGAGGGCGAGCCGACCATATTCCGCGACCGGATCGATCTGCAGGATGTCCTCGAAGGTGTCGCTCGACCGCATCCGCTTCGTCTCTTCCATGAGCTGCCGAACCCGTGCTTCGCTCTCCCCTGCCGCCCCGCCCTCACTGGCTTCCCGCGAGGCCACCCCTGGATCCGTCGGATGGTTCCGCGCTTCGCCAGGAGATCCATGAAACGCCCGTCGCGCCCCAAAGCCCAGTCCAAGGACCGCCATCCAACTGGCGCCGAGCATCAACCAAGGTTTTGCATGCATCATGAGGGAGTCCGGGAAACCGAGCATCGCATCCTCGCCCCCGCGGGACCCCCGGTGTCAACGCCATTCCCGAAGCGAAATCGCGCGACCCGAAATCTCCCCAGTCTTTCGCCTTGCCATGGCCTCGCTCTGCTCCTAGTTTCCGCGCCCCGCGTCAGGCAAACCGCGATTTTTTCCCATGTCCAAGCACAACAGTCTCAAGCTCAAGGGCGGCGCCGAAGGCAAGCGCTCCGTGATGAAGCGCTTCGAGCGCATCAAGGTCCTCAAGTCCCGTGGCCAGTGGCAGGATGGCCGCTCGCCGATCGGTCTTCCGAAGACCAAGGGCGAGGCCTGAAGCCTTCCGCTTCCCGGTTTTTTCCGAAAGCGCGCGGTCCTCGATGGGGCCGCGCCTTTTGTGTTTCCAGCCTGCCTGATTTCCCCGCCATGAACGACTCCGACGGTACCCGCCTCAACAAGTTCCTCGCCTCCTGCGGCGTCGGATCCCGCCGTGCCTGCGATGCGATGGTCCAGGACGGCCATGTGGAAATCAACGGCCAGCCCTGCCTCAATCCGGCCGAGCGGGTTTCCGCGAGCGATTTCGTGAAGGTCGATGGCAAGCGCGTGCAGCCGAAGCGCACGACCACCATCGCCTTCAACAAGCCCAAGGGCCTGGTCTGCTCGAAGGACGACGAACTCGGCCGCCACACCATTTTCGAAGCGCTGCCGGTCCAGCTCTCGCACCTCAACCACGTCGGCCGCCTCGACCGCGAATCGGAAGGCCTGCTGATCCTCACCAACGACGGCCACCTCGCGCAGAGCATGCTCCACCCGTCGAAGGACGTGGAAAAGGAGTACTTCGTGACCGCCAACCAGCAGGTCAGCGACGAGCACCTCGACCAGTTCCTGCGCGGCATCTTCGTCGAGGAGGGAAAAATCAAGCTGCGGGCGAAGGAGATCGAGCGCCTGTCACCGCGGCGGCTGCGGATCGTCCTGACCACCGGCTACAAGCGCCAGATCCGGGTCATGCTCGAAGCCATGGGCTACGGCGTCCAGCGGCTGGTCCGCGTGCGGATCGGCTCGGTCTTTCTCAGCGACCTGCCGATCGGCGCCTATCGTCCGCTGGACCCTGCGGAAATCGAGGCGCTGACGGTGAATCCCGACTCCCGCAAGCGGGTCAAGGCCAAGCGTGAGGCGCCCGACCGCCGCAAGGACAAGCCCGCGCGCAAGAAGCTCTCGGCCTTTTCCAAGAAGCGCCCGGCCGCCAAGAAGCCAAAGCGGCCGTCCTGAATCGGCGGGCCGTCGTCCTGCCACGGATGGCGGCCATTCCGGGTCAGATTGCGGCAATCTGAGGACAGATCGCGCCAATCTGGGGACAGATCACGGCAATCTGAGGACGGATCGCGGCAATCTGAGGACGGATCGCGGCAATCTGAGGACGGATCGCGGCAATCTGAGGACAGATCACGGCAATCTGGGGACAAATCGCGGCAATCTGGGGACAGATCACGGCAATCTGGGGACAAATCGCGGCAATCTGGGGACAGATCACGGCAATCTGGGGACAAATCGCGGTCATCTGAGGACAGATCGCGGGCGTGCGGGGGCGGTTTCCCTTCCGGGGCCGGCGCATCCGTTTCCTTCACCCGAAAAGATCACCTCCTCTCGCCAACTTTTGATTGGCCCCATGGGCGGGATTTCTAAGGTGGCGCCTTAGAAACCCAAGCCCATGAGCAAATCTTCCGACGTCTACAAGCCCTCGAACGAGTTCTCCAAAGCCGCCCGCATCTCCTCGATGTCACAATACAAGAGGATGTGGCAGGAGTCGGTCGAGCAGCCCGAAAAGTTCTGGGCCGCGGAGGCCAAGGAACTCGCCTGGCAGCAGCCGTGGAAGAAGGTCCTCGAGTGGAACGCGCCGGACGCCAAATGGTTCGTCGGCGGCAAGCTCAACATCACCGAGTCCTGCCTCGACCGCCATGCCACCGGCGATCGCAAGAACAAGGCAGCCATCATTTTCGAAGGCGAACCCGGCGACCGCCGCACCATCACCTACGCGCAGCTCCACAAGGAGGTCTGCCAGTTCGCCAACGTGCTCTCCAAGCAGGGCGTGAAGTCCAAGGACCGGGTGCTCATTTACATGCCGATGATCCCCGAGGCCGCCGTCGCGATGCTCGCCTGCGCGCGGCTCGGCGCGGTCCACTCGGTCGTCTTCGGCGGGTTCTCGGCGGAGTCGATCGCCGACCGCCTCGAAGACAGCGGCGCGAAGCACATCATCACCGCCGACGGTGGCTGGCGCCGAGGCAAGGTCGTCCCGCTCAAGGACAACATCGACGAAGCCATCCAGCGCAACAAGGCGATCGAAAGCGTCATCGTCTATCAACGCACCGGCCAGAAGGTCGCCATGAAAAAAGGTCGCGACTTCTGGTGGCACGAACTCGCCGCGGACGCCTCGACCAAGCACGAAGCCAAGGCTTTCGACAGCGAGCACCCGCTCTTCATCCTCTACACCTCCGGCTCGACCGGAAAGCCCAAGGGCATCCTCCACACCACCGGCGGCTACCTCACCGGCACCTACGCGACCTGCAAATACATCTTCGACATGCGGGACGACGACATCTACTGGTGCACCGCCGATGTCGGCTGGATCACCGGCCACTCCTACATCGTCTACGGCCCGCTCGCGATGGGCGTGACCCAGGTCATCTACGAGGGCGCGCCGAACTTCCCGGACTTCGGCCGCTTTTGGAAAATGATCGAGGACCACGGGGTCACCATCTTTTACACGGCGCCGACCGCCATCCGCGCTTTCATCAAGGCGGGCGATCATTTCCCGGAAAAGCACGACCTCTCCTCGCTGCGCCTGCTCGGCTCGGTTGGCGAGCCGATCAATCCGGAAGCCTGGCGCTGGTATCATGAAAAGATCGGCGGCGGCCGTTGCCCGATCGTCGACACCTGGTGGCAGACCGAGACCGGCGCGATCATGATCAGCCCGCTGCCCGGCGCCACGCCGACCCCTCCGGGCACCGCCACTCTGCCCTTCTTCGGCATCGATGCCGCCGTGCTCGATGACTCCGGGAAAGAAGTGAAGCCCGACGAACAGGGCCGCCTCGTCATCCGCAAGCCGTGGCCCTCGATGACCCGCACGATCTGGGGCGACAAGGCGCGTTTCAAGAAAACCTACTGGTCCGACTACGACGGCCTCTACACCGCCGGCGACAGCGCGCGACGCGACAAGGCCGGGAATTTCTGGATCATCGGCCGCCTCGATGACGTGCTCAACGTTTCCGGCCACCGCCTCGGCACGGCGGAAGTCGAGAGCGCACTGGTCGCCCACAAGGCCGTCGCCGAGGCCGCCGTGGTCGGTCGCCCGGACGATCTCAAGGGCCAGGCCGTGGTTGCCTTCGTCACGCTCAAAGCCGGCTTCGACGAGTCCGAAAAGCTGCAAAAGGAGCTGCGCGACCACGTCGGCAAGGTGATCGGCGCGATCGCCAAGCCCGACGACCTGCATTTCGCCCCGGCGCTGCCGAAAACCCGTAGCGGAAAAATCATCCGTCGGCTCTTGAAAGAGTTGGTCACGACCGGCAGCGTCTCCGGCAACCTGACGACCTTGGAGGACTTCTCGGTGATCGAGAACCTCCAGCAGCGTCTGGCCAAGTCCTGACCTCCCATGACCACCGGCCGCTACGCCATCGCCCGCCTCGCCCTCGCCTTCGGCATCAGCCGCCGGCAAAAACGCATGGGCGAGGCCGCCACCGAAGCCCACCTCCTGCGCGAGGCGGAGCAATATCTCGGCGAACTCATCTGGACCGAGGTCGAGGAGGTCGAGGAACTCGGCATCGAGTACTGGAATCTGCGCCGACTGAGCAAGAAGCGCGACGAGCTGACCGAGACCCTGGAGAAGGCCGAGGAGAAGCTCCGCGATGCTCATGACGAGCGGACCGAGCGGCTGAGCTCCGTTTCCGAAAAAAACGAATCGCTCATGGACCAGCGGACCACCCTGGTGACCGAGCTCGAGGCCTTGGCCCGCAAGCGCGACACCATCGTCGCCCGCGCCCGCGAGGTCCGGCGCGTGTTCGATGGCGTCAAGGCCAAGCTCGAGGTCCTGCAACAGGATGCGGACGGAAAAGCCGAGGAGGTCACCAAGGCCAAGTCGCGGCTGAAGGAGCTGCGCGGGCAGTTCGACGAAATCAAGGCAGAGCGCGACTCGATCGCGCAGGAGGTCGAGTCACTCGACAAGCGGATCGACGGCCTGGACAAGCAGATCGACACCGAGCGCAAGACCCAGCGCGAGGACACCGCCGGATCCTTCCATGTGATCGGCGACATGAACCGCGAGATCTCCCGCTGCAAGGCCGAAATCGGCGTGATCGTGACCGAGATGCAGCAGCTCTACGGCGAGATCGGCCGCCACGTGAGCCTCAATTTCCGCCAGGACGACGCCTGCCGCCGGGCCTGCGCCAAGCAGCGGCCGATGGTCGAGGTGATGTCCGCGCTGCGGCGGTCGATCCTGCTCAACCACCGCCTGTCGAACGCCTCCTGATCAGCGGTCGAGGCTTTCGAGCAGGCGCTTGTGGATGCCGCCGAAGCCGCCATTGCTCAGCACGACCACCGTGTCGCCGGCGGCCGCTTCGCGGGAAACCGCGGCCACAATTTCCTCCACCGTGGCCAGATAACGTCCGCCCCCGCCGGGAATCGAAGCGGCGACCTGCTGCGGATCGAGCCGGTCCTCGACCGGTACCTTTTCCGGGTCCGGCAGCGCGGCGATGATGGCCACGTCAGCGCCCTCAAAGCATTCGGCCAGTTCGTTTTGGAACACCTTGCGCTTGGTGGTGTTCGAGCGCGGCTCGAAGATCGTCCACAGCCGCCCTTGCGGGTATTGCTGGCGCAGGGCGCGGATGGCTTGGCGGATCGCGGTGGGATGGTGGGCGAAATCATCGACCACCCGCACGCCGCCGACCACGCCCCGCAGTTCCTGCCGGCGGGCGATGCCTTCGAAGCTTTGCAAACCCTCGCGGATTGCTTCGACCGGGAGGCCTCCGAGCCGCGCGGCGGTGGCCGCCATCGCGGCGTTCCGCACGTTGAATTCGCCGGGCATCGCGATTTGGTAGCGTTCGCCAGCGAGCGTGAACGCGCTGTGGCCCGGCTGGTAGTCGATGTCGGTAATCCGCAGGTCGCAGCCCTCACCGAGGCCGACCTTCGCCACCTGGCAGAAGGCCTTTTCGGCGACGTCGAGGCAGTTCGGGTCGTCGCCATTGATCACCGCGTGGCCATTGCGCGGCACTACCAGCAACAGCCGGCGGAAGCTCAGCTTGATCTGCTCCAGCGAGTCGTAGATGTCGGCGTGGTCGAACTCGATGTTGTTGATCACCGCCACCTCCGGCAGGTAATGCAGGAACTTCGAGCGCTTGTCGAAAAAGGCGGTGTCGTACTCGTCACCCTCCAGCACGTTGACCTCGGACTCGCCGAATTCCGCGCCGCGGCCGAGGTTGCGGGGCAGGCCGCCGATCATCCATCCGGGATTGCGCCCGGCGGACTTGAAAAGCCACGCCAGCATCGAGGAGGTGGTGGTTTTCCCGTGGGTCCCGCTGACCACGAAGTTCCGTTTTCCGCGCAACAGATATTCCTTCATCACCTCCGGCAGCGAGCAGTAGAGCAGCCGCCGCTCGAGCGCCGCCTCGGCCTCCTCGTTGCCGCGGCTGATGGCGTTGCCGATCACGATCACGTCGGCGCCGGCCGGGATGTTTTCCGCGCGGTAGCCTTCCGACAGCTCGATGCCCTCGGCCCGCAGGAAGTCGGACATCGGCGGATACACGTTGGCATCGGAGCCGGTCACGGTGAAACCCTTGCGCTTCATGGCCACCGCCACCGACCCCATGGCGGTCCCGCAGACCCCGACGAAATGGAAATGCTTGTTACCTTCGGCCATCGCTGAGGCGCGAAGCTAGGGAGCCGCCCCTTCCCTGCCAACCCGGAATCCTCAGAAGGTCGGCGCCGATACCGTCCCCCGCTCCTTTTCCTCGGCGCGGGTGCGCAGGATGCGGTCGGCGATTTCCCGCACCATCTCGGTCATCAGCAGCCACAGGTGGCTGCCCTGGCGGTAGTCGGCCGGGGCGATGTGCTTCACGCGGTTGGCGTGGGCGCAGAGCTGGAAGCACTTGCGGAAACTGCGGCCGCTGGGGTCCTCGGGATTGTAAACGGCGATGCCATGACCGCCGTTGCGGGCGATGACCGTGAAGCACGGCACATCGGTCGGTCCGTCGCCGACATAGACCATGTTCTCGAAGGGAATCGGCCGCAGTTCCTTCGGCATGTGGTCGTTCACATCCTGGGTGTAATCGAGCATGCCCTTGTTGATGCGGAACAGGAACTGGGTCTTGGTGGTGTGGGAGATGGCCCGCTTCGGGAAGGAAATGTGGCCGGCTTCGTTTTCGCCGAACTCGCAGCCGAAGATCCGCTGCACCCGGCCGGCCAGCGGCGAACCCTCCAGCAGTGCCTTGAGTCCGGAGGAAATGATGTAGAACTCGACCGCGATGCCGGCCGCCTCGTGGTCCGCGCCCAGCACTGCTTTCGGCAGCTCGTCGAAGACCTCCGGCACCCCGGGGAAGTAGCGCAGGCCCGCACCCAGCTCCATGAGGCGGGCGTTCGTGACGCGGTCCATTTCGAGATAGTCGAGGAGGCACTTCAGGTAGGCGAGCTCGCCGTCCCACTGCTGCTCTTTGACCAGATCGTTGCACTTTTTCCAGAACTGCGCCGGATCGATCCCGAACTCGGGAAACAACACGTCGTCCTGCATGTACTTCGGACTGAGGGTCTGGTCGTAATCAAAGACCAGAGCGATGCGATTTTGCGGAGCTGCCATAGGGCGGAGTCAGCCAAGCACCCAACCTGCCAATCGCAAGAGCAATCGCCGTAACCGGTATAGGCGAACCTGCAACTCATTTCACCCATCCTGACTTTGGCCCACGTGCTTCCACGCATCATTGAAACGCCGCCGACCTTTATCGATCAGCGAGTTAAGGGTTTGTTCCCGCATTTTTACCTATTTCCCCTTGATGCGCATTTCGCAGGCATCTTGGGATGGGATTGCTATGAAAGCGACGTTCCTTCTCGCCGCCCTTCTGGTCGCGCCGGCGGTGGCGGCCATCAACATTCCCGGCGCCAATGCCACCAGCGGGGTCCTCGACATCACCGCGGACACCACCATCGACCTCTCCCTCGCCGCCGACGGTGCCTGGGACGGAGCCAACACCGCCCACGGCATCTACGACGCCGACGAGTGGGCGGTCGTGTTCAACTATTCCTCCGTCCACATCGCCTCCGGCACCACGCTCACCTTCACCAACCATCCCTCCCGGGCCCCGGTGGTGTGGCTGGTTTCCGGAGATGTCACCATCGATGGCGTGGTCAGCCTCGACGGCCAGGAGTCGCTCAACGCCCCGCTGCTTGCCGAACCCGGGCCCGGCGGTTTCCGCGGAGCCACCGGCTACTACTCGGCAGGCGTGGGCGACAGTGCCGGCTTCGGCATGGGCGGGGGCCTGCGCCAGGCAAAAGGCGGTGATTTCGGCATCGGCGACCGTTCCTACGGCAACCCCTCGCTGGTCCCGCTGATCGGCGGCTCCGGCGGCTCCGCGGCGGCCGGCACCCGCGTCCAGGGTGGTGGGGGCGGCGGCGGTGCCATCCTCATCGCCTGCACCGGCACCCTCACCGTCAACGGCACCCTGCGCGCCAATGGCGGGGACGGCATCCCCTACTATTTCAGCGATCGCACCGGCGGCGGCTCGGGCGGCGGCATCCGCCTCGTCTGCTCGGACTTTGGCGGGACCGGCACCGTCAATGCCCTCGGCGGCCTGGGGGGTCAATCGGAGGCCGCCACCTACGGCCGGATCCGTCTGGAGCGGATCACCGACACCAGCGCGGGCGTCCTTTCCCCCGATCCCTCGGTGGTTCCGCTGTCGGAAAGTGACACTGCCCTGGTGTGGCCGCCTCCCACCGCGCCGGAGGTCCGCATCGTCTCGATCGGTGGTGAAGCCGCCCCCGCCGACCCGCGCGCGTCCTTCGGGGCCGCCGGAGCCGATGTGTCGCTGGCGGAAACCTCGAGCACCCCGATCGTGATCGAGACCACCCACGTCGAGCAGGCTTCGACCGTCGAGGTCCGGGTCACGCCGCGCGCGGATGGCGACGCCATCATCGTTCCCGCGGCGGTCGACAGCGTCATCAGCACCGATCCGCTGGTCGTCCAGTGGACCGCCACCCTGCCGGTGAACACCGGCTACTCGGCGGTGCAGGTGAAGGTGATCCGTCCGTAGCCCGGCCGTCTCTCCCAGCCCGTCCACGGCTTCGCCATGAAACCTTCCGCCCTGAGCCGGGGTCACGCCCCCCTCGGATGGCTTCCGTCGCTCATCGCCGCGGCCGGCATCGCCGTGGTCGGCGGGCAGGAGCTGCTGTTGCGGGAGGTGGTTTCGCGGGAAACGTCCATCGCCGTCGCGTCGGGCACCGTCGGCCGGCAGATTGTATCCCGCGAGGTCTCGATCCACGTCGAGCGCGGGGCCGACCAACACCAGGCGATCTCGCGCGAGCTGGCCGTGGCGGTGGGCGACGACGCGGTGCCGCCCGCGGTCGATGACGTGGGGGTGACGGTCTCGCCCACCGGCGGATCGGTGTCGCTCGACTGGACCGCCTACAATCCCTGGCGGTATCACGACATCGGCGCCTTCCGCATCTACCTCTCCGATTCGGGTCCGATCACCGACGTTTCCGGACTGACGCCGCTGCTGGTGGTCGATGGCGAAACCACCACCGCCACGCTGGACGGCCTCACCGAGTTCACCGACCACTTCATCGCCATCGTGGCGGTCGATTCGCTCGGACACTTCGAGTCCGCCGCCTCCTACTCCGCCGCCTATGTGATTTCGCCGGAAAGCCTTTCCCGCGAGGTCTCGCTGTTTGTCGGAAAAGAACCGGCCGACCCCTACCGGAGCGTCGTTTCCCGGGAAATCGATCTCGCCGTGGTCCCGTCCACGCCACCGCCGGCCATCGACTCGCTCGCGGTCAGCGTTTCGCCGACAGGCAGCACTGCCACGCTCGATTGGTCGGGCTACAACCAATGGCTCCACGCCCCGATCGACCGCTTCGAGGTTTATCTATCCGATACCGGACCGATCGGCGATGTCAGTGGCCTCACGCCCTTCGCGACCGCGCGGGGGGGCACGACCGGCATCACGCTCGACGGTCTGGCAGGCAGCACCGACCACTTTTTCGCAGTGGTGCCGGTCGATGCCGCCGGCGGCTCGATCGACGCGGTCGAATACGCCGCCGCCTACGTGGTCTCGCCGGAAGCGATTTCCCGGGAGGTCACCGTCTTCATCGGCGAGGAACCGCCCGACCCCTACCGCGTCGTGGTTTCCCGTGAAGCGGCGCTGCTGGTGTTCGACTCGATCGCGCCGGCGCCCGTCACCGGGCTGGGCTCCGGGTTTTTCGTGGAAACCTCGACGACCGAATTCGGCGCGGTGGTGCTCGACTTCACGACTTATAACGAGACCGCACAGCTCGACGTCACGGGCTACGACGTCTACGTGGGCAACGTCTATTTTGACGACGTCACCGGCCTCACGCCCTTCGCCCATTTCCCCGCCGGCGACCAGCGCGTGACCCTCGGCGGATTGCCCGGAGGGGCGATCCGGCATTTCGCCGTGGTGGCGGTGGATGGCGCGGGAAACTTCGACCCCACCGTGCGCTCCTACTCCGCCCAGGCATCGATCTCCGGCGTGGGCGAAGCGGTGAACCTCGCCGCGGCCAGCGGAGCCGACTCGCTCACGTTCTCGTGGGAGGCCCCGCCGGACGCGGGGGCTTTCCTTCAGGGCTACCGCATCTACTTCGGATCCAGTGGCACGCCCGTCGAGCTTCCCCTTTCCACCACCATCTATGAGGCGACCGGCCTCGAGCCCGGCCACGGCTATCCGTTCCGCATCGCCACCGTCGATGTCTTCGGCAACGAAAGCTCCGGCACCTCGATCCAGGGTGCGACGCTGCTGCCGAATCCGGACGACCTGTTCCTCACCGCCGACGGACCCGATCTGGTGGTCCTGTGGTCGCCGGTCCAGCCGGGGGCGCTGGTGAAATACTACGCGCTCTACGTGGCCGACTCGCCGATCTCCGACGTCTCGGCGCTGACGCCGGTCTCGATCTGGTATGGCGCCTCGGCCACGCCGGGAACCTTGAGCAGCCTGAACGGCAAGCATTTCGCCGTGGCCACGGTGAACGTGCTGGACGCCTTCTCACCTACGGTGACCTCCGTACAAGCCAGCAAGCTCGCGCAGACGATCGACTTCCCGACACTCACACCGGCCGGCTACGAGCTTGTGCTGGCGGCCACCGCCTCAAGCGGCCTGCCGGTGCGCTTCGAGGCCGGGCCCTCGCCGGTGGTCGCCGTGGAGGGAAACACCCTGGTCGCCTCACAGGGCGGTCAGGTCACCGTGACGGCGATCCAGGATGGCGACGCCGCCTACTGGCCCGCGGAGGCCTCGCAGGCATTCCGTTTCCCGCCGCGAATCACCCGCTTCACGGCGGATGGCGTCGAGCTGGCGACCGGCTCGCGGCTGATCCGGGAAAGCTCGGACCTTCAGGTGACGGCGCTGGACGTGGAGGGCATCGACCACGCCGATTTCTCGCACAAGGCACCGGGCGAGCCTTCATTCACCGTCCTCTCCACCGACAACACGCCGGGCAACGGCCTCCACGCGACGCTGCCGCTCTCGCTGCTGCCCGCGGGCGGGCGAATCCTGCGCGTCGAGGTCTTCACGGCCTCCGGTGCCCACTCGGCGCGGGAAGTGGAGGTCGTGCTCGCGCCGCAGCCGGTGCTTTCCCTCACGCTCGGGGACACGGTCGTCGAGGGCGACAGCCTGAGCGGCAGCGTGGCGATCGGGCAGGCCCGCGCCGACGACCTGGAAGTCACGCTGGCCAGCTCGAACCCCGGCCAGCTCTCCCCCGGCCCTCCGGTGATCATTCCCGCCGGGGAACTCTCGGCTCCGTTGACGGTCCGCGCCGTTCAGGACGACGTCCCGGAAGCGCCGCTGACCCTTCTCCTCACCGCCACCGCGCCCGAGGCGGTCACGGATTCCACCCCGGTCACGATCGTCGATGACGACATCCCGAACCTGACACTCACGCTCGACCGCTCCGCCACCCTCGAAACCGCCGGCGATGCGGCGGCGATGGCCACCCTCACCCGCGACCGGGTCACGCCATCCGCCCTCTCCCTGGCGCTTTCCAACAGCCTGCCGGACACGATCTCGATCCCGCCGGCAGTCAGTTTCCCCGCCAATTCCTACTCCGTTTCCTTCCCCATCGCCGCCATCGACAACGACACGGTCGATGGCTCCCGGTTCCCGGAAATCCAGGCTTCGCTGCGCTTCGGATCGACCGTGGCGGCGACCAGCAACGCGGTGACTCTGGAGGTCGGGGACGATGAAGGCCCGGTGCTCACGCTGCTCGCCGAGCCGG
Organism: Haloferula sargassicola; assembly: GCF_040362925.1. Lineage (NCBI taxonomy): Bacteria > Pseudomonadati > Verrucomicrobiota > Verrucomicrobiia > Verrucomicrobiales > Verrucomicrobiaceae > Haloferula > Haloferula sargassicola. The sequence continues at coordinate 308,282 of NZ_BAABRI010000001.1, read as the reverse complement.
CCTGGCTGATCGAGGGTGGGTCCCGCGAGGCCGTGGTCCAGCGCTCGGCGGCGGACCTTTCCTCGCCGCTGGCGGTGAGCCTCGAGTCCACCTTGCCGAGCCGCATCGCCGTGCCCGCCACGGTGGTGATTCCTGCCAACGAGAGCGACGCGATCATTTCCATCACGGCTCCCGACGACGGGCTCGACCTGCCGGCCGCCGAGGCCTTGGTCACCGCCACGGCCGGGGGTTTCGCGCCCGGCCAACTGAGCCTGACCGTCAACGACGAGCCGCTTCCCGACCTCGTGGTCACCTCCGTTTCCGCCCCGGCGGAGATCGAGACCGAGTCGACCTTCCCGCTCACCTACACGCTGGCCAACACGGGCGCGACGGACGCCGTGACGCCGCTGGTCCAGCGCATCTACCTGTCGTCGGATCCCTTCCTGGACGCCACCGACACGCTCCTCCAACAGGACAGCGTGAACCTCACCCTCGCGGCGGGTGAGAACATCGTTCGCACGCTCAGCCTGCGAGCGCCGCGCGACGTGGGCAGCTTGTATTTCCTGATCGAGGCCGACGCGCCGCGGTCGGTGGGAGAGTTCTTCGAAAACAACAACGTGACCCCTGCCCCGGGACCTACGGAGATCGTCGCCGCCTACAGCGCGGTCGTTTCCGCGGCGGAGACCGTGGCGCCGGCCAACCAGCTCATCGGTCTCAATGGCAGCGCCACGCTGAGGACCGGCGGCCCGGCGGCCTTCGTGGAGGTGCGGATCCACCTGCGGAACGGCGGCGTGACGCGCGTCATCTCCGCCATGACCCGCGCCGACGGGACCTTCGCCGCGACCTGGAACCCGGCCCCGAACGAGGGCGGAGTGGTGGAAATCGGAGCCACCCACCCGGGCGCGAGCGGCTTCGAGGTGCAGGACAGCTTTGAAATCCTGGCCATCGAGGCCGAGGGCATCCCGACCGATCCGCTCGGCTTCGACTCGGGTGCCAGCCGTTCTTTCACCGCCACGCTCAGCAACCCGTCCGGCACCGATCTGAGCAACCTGGCCATCCACATCAGCGACGTGCCGGCGGGCGTTACGGTGAGCGCCGTACCTTCCTCGAGCTCGCTGCCCGGCGGCGGCTCGATCGGCCTGCTGGTCGCGGCCGAGGCCGATCCCGGCTTCTCCGGCACCGAGGATGTGCGGGTGACGGTGACCAGCGACGAGGGCGTCACCTTCGTGTTCGACCTCACCCTCGAGATCCGGGCGCTGACCGCCGATCTGGTCGTCCAGCCGCGGCCGGTCCGGGCGTCGGTGATTCGCGGCGGCCAGGCTTTCCCGGAGTTCACGCTGCGCAATGCCGGCGGGATCGACTCCGGACCGGTCGAGATCGCCCTGCCGCCGGGCATCGCTTTCCTCTCGGTGGCCACCGCCACGCCGCTGCCCTCGATCCCGCCGGGCGGCACGCGGACCGTCACCCTGCAGCTCGCGCCACCGGACGATACGGCTTTGACCGTGTTCGAGGGCTCGCTGGCGGCCACCCCGGAAAACGGCAGCGCGATCACCATCCCCTTCGCCTTCCGGACCGTCTCCGACCTCACCGGCGACCTGGAAATCGATGTGGTGGATGAATTCTCCTTCTGGGGCGCGGGCCTGCCGCATCTCGCGGGCGCATCGGTGGTGCTGCGGGACGCCATCACTTCCGAGGAAATCGCGACCGCGGACACCGGGGCGGACGGCCTCGCGACCTTCAGCGGGCTCACGGAGGGTTGGTACACGCTGGATGTTTCCGCGGACGATCACCAGGACGTGCAGCAGAACGTGTATGTCGCGGCCGACCTCACCACCCGCGAGCAGGTTTTCCTGACCCGCCAGTCGGTGACCTACACGTGGACGGTCGAGGAAACCGAGCTGCAGGACCGCTACAAGATCGAGGTCGAGACCACCTTCGAGACGAACGTTCCCGCGCCGGTGGTCACGGTGACCCCGAACAAGCTCGACGTTTCCGATCTGGAGACGCTCGGCCAGTCGAAGGTCGTCAATTTCATCATCGAGAATCACGGCCTGATCAACGCCGACAGCGGCAGCTTCACCTTCGGCAGCCATCCGTTCTACCGGATCACGCCGTTGATCGAGGACATCGGCACGCTGGCAGCCAAGACCGCGGTGGTGGTGCCGGTCACGGTCACCCGGATCGGCGTGTTCGACGGCGGCGGCGGCATCCAGACCCTCGCGAAGAAGTCGCCGAGATCGACCAGCGTGCCATGCACCATCGGCGGCGGCTACCGCTACACCTACAAGTGCGGTCCCCACGGCGTGGAAAAAGGCACCCCGGTCGCGGTCAGCGGCGTGCAGGGCCAGTGCGGCGGCGGGGCCGTCCACCCGGTCGGAGCGGCCGGCCCGGGCGGCAGTATTTTCGCGAAGGCGGTCTCGTTCTCCAGCAAGTCGTTCTGCGACTGCCCGCCCTTTCTCGGCTCGGAGCGCTGCGTTGAGGCCAGCGCCGGGATCTCGGTGCCGGGCGTGGTGTCGAAGTTCACCTCCAAGCTCGCCTCGGTGCTGCCGGCGGGCGTGCAGATCAAGAAGGTCGACTTTTCCCTCAACGGCACCGGCAAGCTCTGCGTGTGCTGCGTGGACGGCCAGTATGACGTCTACGTGACCGGCGATGCCGGCATCGACGTGACCGTGGAGCTTTTCTACGGCCTGTCGGCACCCTCGCTTTCCGGGGTGACCACCACCACCGGCACCTGGCAGCTCACCAGCCTGTCGATCGACGGGCCCAGCATCGGCGTCACCGGCACCGTCAAGGGCAGCATCCGGGTCGGCCGGGAAAAGGAATGCCTGAAGGACGGCGACGTGTGCGTGACCGGTTCGCTGAGCGGCTCGATCTTCGCCGGCCCCAAGGCGGCCGCCAACGTGTCCGCCATCTACCTGCCGAGCGGCACCACCTACAGCGGCGAGGTTTCCGCCAGCTACGGCATCACGCTTGCCGCCTCGGTCACCGGAAAATGGTGCGCCAACGGCGGCGGCTCGCTGCAGGCCTGCGCGTCGGCCAAGGTCGGAGGCTCGATCTCCGGCGAAGTCAAGGCGGAGAGCGGCGACACCAGCGCCTCGCTCGGCATCAGCATCCCGCTGCCGACCCTCATCGACGAAAAGATCTGCACCGGAGGCCCGGGCGCCAAGTCCAGGCTGACCCGCCGGGAAACGAAGGACACGGGCGATGATCCCTCCGATCCCGGATACCTCGACGACGCCGGCGCGGAACCGGTCGATTTCTCCGATGTGGTCGAGGCGAACGCGCGCCTGATCGGGCTCCCCGAGATCGAGCCGATGCTGCCGGAAAACGCCGACGGGGTTTGCGCGCGGGTGAAGGTGAAGATCTCGCAGGAAGCCGTCACCACCCGCACCGCCTTCAACGCCACGCTCGAACTCGCCAACAACGACGACGCGCCACTGACCGACGTCGGTTTCGACCTCGACGTGCGCGATCTCTTCGGCCAGCCGGCGGGCGATCATTTCAACGTCCGCGTCACCCGGCTGGACGGCATCGATGCCATCGATGGCTCCGGCTCCGTGGCCGCGGGCAGCTCGGGCAGCGCGCGCTGGACGCTGATCCCGCGCGATACCGCCGCGCCGGTCGACGACACCGTTTACCTGATCGGCGGCACCATCCGCTACGTGCAGGACGGCCTGCCGATCAGCGTGCCGGTCAGCGCCACGCCGATCACGGTCAGCCCGGATGCCGCGCTGTCGCTGAAGTATTTCCACCAGCGCGATGTGATCAGCGACGATCCGCACACCGACCCGGTCGAGCCCGCCGTTCCCTATTACCTCGCCGTTCAGGTCACCAACTCGGGTGCGGGTGCGGCGCGCAACCTTTCCATCACCTCCGCCCAGCCGGAGATCGTGGAGAACGAGAAGGGCCTGCTGATCGACTTCAACATCCTCTCCACCCAGGTCGATGACCTGCCCGCGGACCCGACCCTGAGCGCGCAGTTCGGCGACATCGCGGCCGGCAGCTCGAAGACCGCCGTGTGGGCCATGGAGTCCTCGCTGCAAGGCCTCTTCATCGACTATCAGGCCAGCTTCGAGCACGTCGACGGCTACGGTGACCCCCGTATTTCCCTGATCAAGAATGTCGAGATCCACGAGATGATCCGCAAGGTCCAGGCGCTCGACGACCTGTTCGACGGACGGCCGGACTTTCTGACCAATGACGTGCCCGACCTCGACGACTTCCCGGACACGATCCACCTCAGCGATGGCAGCGTGGAAAGCGTGGCCCTGCTCGAAGCCGCCACCGTCGCCGGCAACCTGCCGACGCTCACCCTTTCCATCCCCCCGCAGACCGGCTGGACCTACCTGCGGATCGCCGACCCGGGGAACGGCCGCTACAAGCTCCAGTCGGTGGTCCGCTCGGACGGACTGACGATCCCGGTCGATGAAAACGTCTGGCTCTCCGACCGCACCTTCGTCGGGCTCGGCCAGCGGCCGCTGCGCGAAAACATCCTCCACCTCGTGGACCACGACTCCACCGGCCTCTACACGCTGGGATTTGTGGCGGTCGATGATGCCGACACCTCCCCGCCCGAAAGCGCCCTGCGCATCCTCCCCGGAGCATTGGGCAGCGAGATCGCGCTCAACTGGTCCGGCACGGACACCGGCACCGGCATCGCCTTCTACGACATCTGGGTTTCGGAAAACGGAGCACCGCCTTCGTTGTGGCTGCCCGCCACCCGGCGCACTTCGGCTCTCTTCCCGGGGACCGACGGCACCCACTACGGCTTTTATAGTATCGCCACCGACCGCGCGGGCAACGTCGAGCCCGCGCCCTCCGCTCCGGATGCCGCCCTGGTGCTCAACACCGCCAACCAGGCCCCGGTGATCGCGCCCATCGCCGATCCTTCCGTGGTCGAGGGCCGCCCCTTGCAGCTCCGCGTTTCCGCCTCGGATCCCGATGGCCCGGGCTCCGGCCTGCGTTTCTCCGTCCAGAGCCCGGCACCCAGCCTGACCATCGATGCCGCCAGCGGCCGGCTGAGTTACGTCACCGCTGAAGGCGATGGCAGCCGCGACATCCCGGTGACCGTCACGGTGGCGGATTCCGGGCATCCCCCCGCTTCTTCGAGTGCTTCATTCATGGTGCACATCCTCCCCGACAACACGCCGCCGGTCCTCGCCGCGATCCCCCCCCAATCGCTCGAGGCCGGTGGTGTGTTGATCGTCGATGCGGCCGCGACCGATGCCGACTCGCCGGCACAGTCGCTTGCTTGGTCGCTCGGTCCCGACGCCCCCTCCGGGATGACCATCGATCCCGCCACCGGGGTGATCGTCTGGACCACCCACCGTTCACTCGGCGGACAAACGCTGACCGCGGAGGTGATCGTGACCGACTCCGGAACTCCGGCCGCCTCGGTTGCCACCACGCTGGTCGTCGAACTGACGCCCGCGCCGGACCGCGCACCGGAATTCTCGCAGATTCCGATCGCCCTGTGGACCCAGGGCCGGACCTTCTCGCTGGAACTGTTCGCCTCCGATTCCGACGACGACCCGATCACCCTCCAAGCCCGGCTTGGAGCCTTCCCGGCCGCCGGTTTCGCGGATGCGGGTGATGGATCGGGCACTTTCACCTGGGACACCTCGGGCATCGCCCCCGGCACCTACCGCGTGCCGGTGTCCGCTGTCTCGAACGGGGCCACCACCGGTGGCTTCATCGACATCCGCATCGAGGAAAACAACGTCTATTGGGATTGGGCGATCGACGAGTTCGGAAGTGACTTCTCCGACCCCGGCGACCTGCCGCTCGTCGAGCGAAATGCCGATCCGGACGGCGACCACGTGACCAACCTCCACGAGATGGCTTTCCTGACCGATCCGAATCGCCGCGACCGGCCGCAGGTGGAAATCACCGGCTACGAGCGCACCGGCAGCTTCGGCCGGGTGGACCTGCGCATCCATCGCCGCCGCGGATCGGAATCGATGGTCCGCATGCTGCCCCGCCGCAACGGAGGGCTTGAAACGGGCTGGCAGGCCATCCCGATGGTCGACTGGACGGCCAGCTCGGATGCCGCGGGGGATGACGACGGTCGACCGGAAACCGAGCGCGTCGATTTCTCGATCTACGAGTTTTATCCCTCCCCGGTGCCGGACAGGTCCTTCTACCGGATCGAGTCCGAGGAAATCCCCCCACCATGAACCGCCGCTCCAGCTTGGTCCTTTTCTGCCTGGCGGCTCCCGTGGGGGCCCAGGCACTCACCCTGGATTGGTGGGAGCCGCGCACGGCGGCCGCCACTACGGAGCTGGCCGACGATGCGGATGCCACCCAAGGGTCGCTGGCGATGACCATCCGGCAGGGCGTGCTTTTTCCCGGCTTCCCCGCCACGAGAACCCTCGCTTCGGGTGCCTGGGTCGACCCGCTTCCCTTCGGAACCGCGGACGTCACGGCGACGGACATCAAGGTGTTTCCCGGAGGAGTGCCCAGCGACTTCGACGTGCTCATCGAATGGTCCGGCTCGGACACGCTCTACCTCCTCGTCGGCGACCTCTACGGGGATCCCAGTAGCTCCACCAGCCCGGTCGGCATTTCCAGCGACGGTGGAGCGTCCTCGGTGACTCACATCGGCATGTTCCGCTGGTCGGACTCGTTGACGGATTTTTCCCAACCGCTCGGCTGGTCCGGCAGCGAGCTGACGACCACTCCGGGCCTGACCGGCGACTCGGAGTTCGCACTGTTCTCGATCAGCGGGGCGCATTCGGTGACTTTGTCCGTCCCCAGCGGCTATGCCTATGGCACGGGCGATACCCTCACGATCGGCATCGGTGCCGTGCCGGTGCCCGAAGCCAGCACGGTGGGCATGACCGCCTTGTTCGCGATGCTCGCCCTGGCGCATCGGCGGCGCTGATCAGGGCCGGTTCCTGAGCAGCAGCAGTCGCAGCCCGTTCAGGCAAACGAGCACCGTGCTGCCCTCGTGGCCCACCACCCCGGCCGGCAGTGGCAGCGCGAACCCGAGGGCCGCCAGCACGAGCACCACGATCACCGAGGCGGCGAAGGTCAGGTTCTGCAACAACACCCGCCGCGCCCGGCGGGCGTGATCCAGCAGCAGCGGCAGGTTCTCGACGCGGTCGCCCATCAGCACCACGTCGGCGGTTTCCATGGCCACGTCGGTGCCCGCCGCGCCCATCGCCACGCCCAGGTCGGAGGCGGCCAGCGCTGGCGCATCGTTCACCCCATCGCCGGCCATCAGGACCTTGCCCTCCTCCTTGAGCAAGCGAACGACCTTGAGCTTGTCCTCCGGCAGCAGTCCGGCGCGGACCTCATCGACGCCGGTCTCGCGACCGATCGCCTCGGCCACCCGTTGCTGATCGCCGGTCAGCATCACCACCCGTTTCACCCCGAGCTGCTTGAGTTCCGCCACCAAGCGCGCGGAGCCCTCGCGCACCGTATCGGCCATGGCGATCACCGCCCGCACCGCCACGCCGGTGGCGGTCCTTTCCGCGAACCACACACAGGTCTTGCCCTCGTCCTGCAGCCGGCTCGCCGCCGCGGAGGAGTCGGCCCCGGCACTGGCTCCGAGTTCTTCCATGAAACGCCCGCTGCCCACCGCGAAGGAGCGTCCCCCCACCACGGCTTCGGCGCCTTTTCCCGTCACGGCCTGGAAATCCACCGCCTCCGGGAGGTCGGTGCCGCCGGCGGCCACGATGGCCTGCGCCAGGGGGTGCTCGGACCTCGCCTCCAGCGCCGCGCACAGCCGGAGGAACTCGCGGGCAGGCTCCCCGAGGCTCGTCGCGGGCTCGATCCGGCCCTCGACGACGACCTCGGTGACCGAAGGCTTGCCGACGGTGAGCGTGCCGGTCTTGTCGATGGCGACGATGTCGATGGCGGCCGCGCGGTCGAGGTGCGAGCCGCCCTTGATGAGGATCCCCTTCCGCGCCGCGCCGCCGATGGCTGAAAGTACGGTGGCCGGCGTACTGATGATCAGCGCGCAGGGCGAGGCGACGACCATGATGGTCATCGCGCGGTAGAAGGCCTGCCGGAACGCCTCCCCATGCAGCAGCCACGGCACCACCAGCACGGCGATGGTGAGCAGGATCACGCCCAGCGCGTACCACCTCTCGGCGGTCTCGAGAAATCGCTGCGTGCCGGACTTTTCCGCCTGCGCCTCGGCCACCAGCTTGACCATGCGGGCGAGCGTCGAGTCGTCGGCGCGCTTGGTGACCTTCAGGGAAATGCCGCCCGTTTGATTGATCGTGCCCGCGAAGACGGTCGAGCCGGGCTCCTTGCCGACGGGCATCGACTCACCGGTCAGCGAGGACTCATCGACACTGGTGCGGCCCTCGACCAGTTCGCCGTCCACCGGGATCTGCTCGCCGGGTTTCACGACCACGATCTCGCCGACTTCGAGTTCCTCCACGGGCACCTTCGTCGTCCCGCCCCCGCGCTTCACCAAAGCCTCGCTGGGCCGCAGGGTGAGCAGCGACTCGATCGCGCGGGTGGTCCGATCCATCGCGTGGCGCTGGAGGACGTTGGAAAAGCTGAACAGGAACAGCAGCAGCGCGCCCTCGAAGGGCTGCCCGATCGCCGCCGCGCCGAGCGCGGCGAGGACCATGAGCACATCGACGTCGAGTTCCTTTTCCTTCAGCGACGCCCAGGCCGAGCGGATGCCTTCCTGGCCGGCGAAAAGATAGGCGCCCAGAAACAAACCCCAGGTGAGCGGACCCGGTCCCGTGAGGTGCCGCGTGACGGCGGCGACGATGAGAAACACCAGCCCGAGTCCGCAGGTGATTTCCTCGTTGAGTTCGCCGCTGCGGAGGCGCTGGAAAAGCGGCGGGCGGCGGGCGGGGCGGGCCTCGATGGGTCCGATCTTCGCCCCGGCGGCGCGCAGCCGTTGCTCCATCGTCCGCTCGTCCTGCACGGCGGGGTCGAAGGTGATGGAGAGCACTTTGCCAAGGAACGTGGCGGTGGCGCGGCGGACGCCCGGCAGGCCGGCCACCTTGCGTTCCAGCTTCAGCGCGCAGGCCTCGCAGGCGTGGCTTTCCAAGCGGTAAACCGATTTCTGCAGTCCCGGCAGCGAACGGCTCACATGCTCGCGGATCAACTCGCGGACCTCGCCGTCACTCAGGACGGACGGATCGAAAGCCACGTCCACCAAGGTGTGGTCCGGCCGCTCCTGGACCTCGATCACTCCGGGATGCTCTTCGAGCTGGGTGGCCTCGACGGGCTTCATGACGGGCCCGAGAATCGCCCATCGCCGCGGAAACGCAACGCCGACGGCGGGCGCGGTCAGTCATCGCCGCCCGTCAGGTCCTCCAGCGCGCTGTGCAGCGTGGGGAAACGGAACTCGTAACCGCCCTCGAGCAGCTTCTCCGGCAGGGCGCGCTGGCTGGCGAGCAGCGCGCTGGCAAACTCGCCCAACCCGAGCCGCAGCGCCCATGCCGGAGCGTGCAGGAAAGCAGGCCGGTGCAGCGCGGACGCCAGGCGGGCGGTCATTTCCGAGTTCCGCACCGGCTCGGGCGCGGTGCCGTTGACGGGTCCCTCGAGGCCATGATCGATCGCGTGCAGCATACCGGCGACGAGATCGTGGATGTGGATCCACGGCATCCACTGGTGGCCATCCCCGAAACGCCCGCCGAGGCCCAGGGAAAACGCGAGCCGCATCTTTTTCCACGCTGCTCCCCCCGGCCCGAGCACCACGCCGGTGCGCCAGGTGATCACGCGGCAGTCGTGGGCGGCCAGGGCGGCTTGCTCCCACTCCTCGCACAGGTCGGCCAGGAAGCCCTTGCCACGGCCGGCGTCCTCGCCGAGCGGCTCGTTGCCCCGATCGCCATAAATGCCGACGGCCGAGCCGTTCAGCAGCGCGGCGGGTCCGTCGTCCGAGGTCTCGATGGCTTGGACCAGGGAGCGGGTCACGCCCACCCGGCTGTCGCGGAACTGCTTTTTCCGGTCTTCGGTCCAGCGCTTGTCGATGGAAACGCCGGCGAAGTTGGCCAGGACATCGAGGCCGCTGACATCGGGCGTGTCGGTGGTTTTCCGCCACTCGGCGATGGGCCAGTCCGGCTTTTCGGGATGCCGGCTGAATCCGACCACCCGCCATCCGCGGGTCGCCGCCAGGCGGGCCAGGGCGCCGCCGATGAAGCCGCTGGCACCCACGATTCCGAGCCGTTTCCCTTCCATCTCCGCCAACATCTTCGGCTCCACGAAGTGTGCAATCGCTTTCCACCTTTACTTGCGGGCCGGCGGTCTTTGCAATCCTGCCCCGATGAGGTTCGCCGCCGCCCTGCTTCTCTCCGTGCTCCCGCTCGCCGCCCAGGAACTGCTGCCGGGAGTGGACGGCAACGAGCCGGAGGAAGCCGCGCCGATCGGACCCGTCACGCCGGTGCCGCTGCCGACGGACACGGACCTGATGATGGCCGACGACGTCCAGCCGGAGATGCCGAAATCGGTGGCGGTGACCTTCGACGGCGGCTTCGACTATAAGAATGACACCCAGACGGTGGAATCCCGCGGCGCGTTTTCGGCCACCGCGGATACCGGAATGACCCTGCGCGGCAATCACGCGGTCTGGCACACGGCGGAGAAAAAGGCGGTCGTGACCGGCAATGTGAGACTCAAGACCGAGACCGGCGTCGAGGTCTTCGCCGACCGCGGCGAGCTGGACGATGCCTCGCAAACCGTCACCCTGACCGGCGACGTCTCGATTTTCCAAGGCCAGACCGTCCAGCGCGGCCGGCAGGTCGTTTACCTGATGAAGTCCGGCAAGCTCGAGGTGAGCGGGCTGCGCACGGGGGTCGATCCGCTGTTGCTGGAAGCGGACGGCTTTTCCATGGAGCAGGGAAACGGCGGGCAGGTCTTTTACGGCCAGCATGCCGGGGTCACCACGGACGACGTGGAAAACCCGCGCTTCTGGGTGCGTGCCGATGAAACGCGGGTCTATCCGGGCGATCGCGTGACCTTCAAGAACATGAAGGTCTACGCCGGCGAGACGCCGATTTTCTGGCTGCCTTACTTCTCCCAGCCGCTGGATGCCGACCTGGGCTATCATTTCGTCCCAGGCGCACGGACGAACTGGGGCGCCTACCTCTTGAACAGCTACGGCGTGATGCTGGGCGACGACGAGGACGCCTGGCTGCTCTCGCGCTGGAATCTCGACCTGCGCAGCCGCCGCGGCGTCGGTGCCGGGGTGGATCTGGTCGATCGCCGTCAGGACGACAACGACAACCTCACCGGGCTCTCGCTTTACTACGCGAATGACTTCAATCCCACCATCTCGCGCACCGGCCTGCCGCGTGGACCGGTGAACGAGGACCGCTGGGAGGCGGCGCTGCAGTACCGGATCCCGATGGGCCTCGAGGGGGGTGACAAATGGCGGGCCGACTACAACCTGCACGCGCTGAGTGACAACTACTTCCTGGAAGACTTCGATCCGCGGACTTTCCTCACCGATCCGGCCCCGGACAACACCATCGGGCTCTTCCGCCAGGACGACAGCTCGCTTTTCAGCGTGGTCGCGCGGCTGCGGCCGAATGATTTCTACCGCTCGGACACCCGCCTGCCGGAGATCGCCTTCGACCAGGCCCGGCGACCGATTTTCGGAACCTCGCTCCTGCACGAGGGCAATACCTCGTTCACCATCGTCGATGAACAGATCGGCAGCGCCGCGCAGAGCGACGCCCGCGCCCTGCTCGCCCTGCCTGCCGGTAGCCCGCTGGCTCCCGCCCTCTACGACCGGCTGCCGATCTACGAACGCCAGCTGGTGCAGGTGATCCGCTCGCTGCCGCCGGGAAGCCCCTCGATTCCCGCGCTCACGACCCAGCTGCTCAATCCTGGCTTCTCGCGCTTCCACACCTACCAGGAACTGTCGTTGCCAATGAAGCCCGGCGGTTGGCTGAACTTCACTCCCGAGGTCGGCGCGGGCTACACCCACTACGATTCCGTCAACGGCCCGGCCGGTGCCTTCGACCGCGCCATGTTCTACGCCGGAGCGGAAGCGTCGGTGAAATTCAGCCGCGACTACACCGGCTATCAGGACCGGTTCTGGGGGCTCGACGGCCTGCTGCATGTGTTCCAGCCCTACGCGCGTTTCTCCTACCTGAGCACCGACGACCTCGACCCCCTGTTTCCCACCATCGACCGGGAAACCTTTTCCACCCGGCCGCGGACGCTGGCTCCCAACCGCTTCACCGCGCTCGATTCGTTCCGCGACTGGTCGATCATCCGGCTCGGGATGCGGAACCACCTGATCACCCACCGCGACGGCCAGAGCTACGAGTGGCTGTGGCTGGACACCTACATGGACGGCTTTTTCGAGGATCCGGAAGGCCTGAACCGCCGCTTCTCGAACCTCTACAACGACGTGACCTGGCGGCCGCTGCCGTGGCTCGACCTGAAGCTCGAGACGCAGTTTCCGGTGTTCGACGACGGCTCCGGTTATTCGGAGGTCGCCGGCCGGCTGCGCTTCATGCCCACCGAGAACTTCGAGTTCTCCGTCGGCAACCGTTTCCTCAACAACCACCCGATCCTTTCCGACTCGACCCGCTTCGACGCGCAGGCCTTCCTCCGCCTCAACGACACCTGGGGCGTCGGTGCCTCGCAGATCTGGGAACTCGACGACGGCACGCTGGAGCTGCAGCAATACACCCTCCACCACGACTTCGGATTCTGGGTCGGCGCGATCGGCTTCACCGCCCGCGACAACCGCATCGACAACGAATACGGCGTCGTCCTGTCCTTCTCCCTCAAGGATTTCCCCTCGGCCTCCGTGCCCTTCAGCCTCGACGCCCAATGACCCCTGACGAACTCGTTTCCGCCCTGAACTGGCGATACGCCACCAAGCATTTCGATCCCGACCGTCCTCTTCCCGAAGAAGCCACGCATGCCCTCATGGAGGCGCTGCGGCTGGCCCCGTCTTCCTTCGGGTTGCAGCCTTGGAAATTCATTTTCGTCCGCGATCCCGAGCTGCGCGGGAAACTCAAGGCCGCGTCATGGAACCAGCCTCAGGTTTCCGAGGCTTCGGAACTGGTCGTCATCGCCGCCCGCAACGACTTGGAGCAGCACGACATCGACCGCTGGATGGACTGCCTCGCCACCGCCCAGGGCCAGGAAAAATCCGCTCTTTCGGCAGTCACCCGCATGATCGAGGGCTTCGTCGACCGCATGTCGCCGGGCGAGCGCCACGCGTGGAACTCCCGCCAGTGCTACATCGCACTCGGGCAGCTGATGACCGCCGCCGCCGTGCTGGGGATCGACACCTGCCCGCTCGAAGGCATGGATCCCGCGGCTTACGATGTGGTTCTCGAACTCGGCGGCACCGGCTACGCCACCTGCGTGGCCTGTGCAATCGGCTACCGCTCGGAGCGCGACCACACCGGCGACCGGCCCAAGGCCCGCTTCGCGCGGGACGAGGTGGTCAGCGTGAGGTGACCATCCTTTCGCCGATCACTCCGCCGTGACGTGGTGGAAATCGCGGAAGCTGATCGACTGGAGGTCGCCATCCGGCCCGTCGAAGAGGACCACCACGTAGTTTCCCACGTCCATCACCGGAATCGAGGGCAGCTCGGTCTTTCCGGCCCGCAGCGGAATGTAACCTTCCGGATACTTCATCGGGGCGACGGTGGTCCCGAAGCGCTTCACGAGATACTTGTCCCAGTTACCCGCCGGATCCCGCATTTCGACGGAGACCTCGGGCTTCTGGGACACGGAAACGAAGGTTGCCTCGCGCTTGTTGGACTCCGCCTTCTGCTTGAGGCGAAGGATCCGGACCTCCCAGTGCGCCGGCTCCTGATCGGTGGCGGGAACCCGCTCCCCGAAAGGGATGACGGTGGTGGTGGCACCCTGCTCGATCTTCACCTTGGTCATGCCCTCGGTGACGCCCTCCTTGCGGATGGTCACGTTGCAGGTCCCCACCGGCACGCCCATGCCGCCGGTGGCATCGCCGAGGTTGTAGCCGTCGGGATAAAGGTTGTTGCCGTCGAGCAGCAGCTCGGTCGAGCCCTCGCCCGGGGCCAGCGCGTTGACCAGGCGGATGAAGCCGTATTTCTCGTCGTTCTGCCCATTCACCCGGGCTCCGCTCACGATTGCCAGCATCAGCAGTGTTTTAAAAATCGTTTTCATTCACAATGGTCGGTCGGTATTGATGGATATCGATTTCGCCCTCAGGAGTCCGCTCACCCGGATCAGCGAAGACGGTGAACACCTTTCTGGACTCCGCGAGCACCCTCGGCTTGGAAGTCGAATCGCGGCCCTTCGGCGCCAGCGCCTGACCGACCACCCAGACGCGGAAATTGCGCGAGCGGACGGTCGTGGACTCATACATGCGGGCGAAGAGTTCCTCGGCGGCGGCATCGCTCCACTCGATCTTGGGGCCGAGTTCGTAGAGGTTGCGATTGCCGAAGAGTTCGTGGCCATCCTGCTCCTGGGCGGCGTCGTCCGGGTGGTTGTATCCTTTTTGTTCCACCCTCGCCAGATCGTAGGCGCTGGTGATCGGGCGGGCATCGATGATCGCGTCGGCCACGATGTCCGCGGCCTTTTGGTCGGTCGGAACCCCCATCTCGATGTTGCCGACCGTCGGCATCATATAGGGAGCCCCGCGGTGGCTCGTGCGTACCACGCGGGAGAGCTGCTTGTCCTGGCCGAGCAAACCGGCGGCCACCACCCGCAGGGCGTCACGGCTGGCGGTGTTGATGTTGATTTTCCCGTCGATCGTGACCAGCGGGCCTTCGTAGTCATCCCTGTCCTGCGCCCGCGGATTCCCGGCGTGGAACAGGTCCAGCAGCCTTGCGGCATGCTGGGAGGGGTTGTTGAAGGCCGGGTTTTCAGGATTGCCGATGCACAGGGTGGTGCCCCCGCCATATTCGGAGCTGGCGGTCGAGGTGGTATTGACCCGAGGCCAGCGATCCTCGGTGATGCTCCCGGCCAGGAGCGACGAAGTCGCCTGGGCCTTGTCCTTGCCGTAGGATGGCTCCCACATGACGGGATCGAAAACACGCCCCAGCTCGGTGGCGGAGTAGAACCGACCAGCGTTTGAGATCCTCTGGGGCGCCGTGCCTTCTTCCAACGCAGGCAGGGTGCCGATCATCTTGGCGCTGGTCGGCTCGACCGAGTCATCACCCGAGATGCTCCAAGTTCCAACTTGTGAGTTATGGCCGCCGTCCGGCCATTCAGAAGGAAGAACCCGCCCGTAGACCGTCGACTTGTTCGGCCCGTCCTTGTCATAGATTGACCAGCGACGCACATTCCGCCGGTTGGGGCTGGCATTTCCCGGATAGGCATTCAGCCCTAACGCCCAGCGCTGGCTTCGCAGATAGTATGAGATTCGTGGATCGCCCATGTTGTCTACGAAATCTCTGTACTGTCCGTAGCTGTGTCCGGGGATGGCCGCTTTTGTTACATATCTCGGCACGGTGGCTTCAAAATTGAGATCCGATTTTTCCCCTTCGCCGCTTACCGAGTAGCGGATAATCTTGTCCACACGGTCAATCTCCTCCTCGTTCCATCGGAGTGACATTCCGGCAGCACCGAGTTCCTCGAACAGGGTAAATTCGTCGATGAAGACACTCCCCGGACCGTAACGAGGGCCGACGTCGATTTCATAATCGACGGTCACGAAATTATTGGTCACATACTGGTCCGGCTGGAGATCGATCGGAATCGGCAACGACCAATAGCGCCCACCTTCCTTGGTCAGCGTGTGGGTCGTCCGGTCTGGATTGTCGAGCAGCCTCGGATCATCGAACCGCTGTCCCTGCGGCAGCGAGCCGATGCCCGAGGTGGATAACCCGTTTTCATAGGAAATCCGGGCATTCCCGGTGACCCGCTGGTTGGTCATGTTCCACAGCTCGGCATAGACCTTGATCGTCCACAGCAGCGACTTCCGGGAGTCGGTCAACTTGAGGCCCCGGAAGTGGATTTGCATGAAGATCTCGCTCAGCAGCGGATTGGCATCCAGCCCGCGCACGCCCGCCTTGATGATCGGAGCGCTGTCGGCATCCGCGTAGTCCAAAGCCCCGGCGGCGAGCGTGCCGAGGTAGTCGTCCGGAAAGCCTCCGGCCCGCTTCTCGAATTCCGGAAGCGAGTCCTCGATCTGCCCCTTGAAGGCCTGGATCGCCGAGTCGGTCGACTGGGCCAGCAGCTCGTTCAGGTTGAGCTTCGGCCTCCCTGCCATGCTCTCCTGGATGCCCGGCGCATGCGGGATCACCGGCCGTTCCTCATACGGCATCGCCTTCGGGGTCACGCCCCGCTCCACGGCGTCGGCCGATTCATCGGATAGCCTGCCCGTGACCTCGTCGCGCACCAGCGGCGGCAAAAACCCGGCCCCCGCCAGCGTCGATTTCGGGGAAACCATCAGCGGTCGGCCGTCCACCAGCCGGTCGCCGAGATCGCTCGGCTCCTCCGCATCCGCCACCGCCGGATCGAGAACGTTGAGATTCATCTCGATACCCGGCCCATCCACGTTCACCGGCACACCGGGCGCGGGAAAGGGCCATTGGTTGCGGGTCAGGGCATCGGTGTCCCAATCATCGCCGCCCCCATCCAGGTTCACCCGGCCCTGCAGGTCCTCCACCCAGTAGGCGTAGCGTCCCACCACTTCGTCATCGTCATTCTCGACCTCCACCCAGTTGACTCTCGCCTCGTCGGCCCAGGGTAGGGTTTCAAAATCCGCCGTTTCCTCGTCGCGAAGCGTGGAAACCCCCTGCAGTTCCTTCAGATCGGTGACGTCCTCCGTGATGTCCGCGGTGGAAAACAAGGGCGTCACCTGGTAGTCGACCGAGTCCCCTCCCCCCTGCGGCCTGGCGACGTACAGATACTCCAGCCGGTCCTTGCCCCCTTCGACCTTGGCCGCGTCGGTCGGGTCGTCGTCCTCCTGGGAAATCACGAGATACTCGTCATTGTCCGTCAGGTTCCGGAGCTTGACGCGGAAGTCCTCCATGCCGGATTCCGCCATCCATTCGGCGCGCTTCACATCCACGTAGGAGCGGGCCGTCTTGCGCTCGATTCCCACCAGCGCCAGGAGGCCGACGGTGAGCAGCAGGATCGCCGCCATGACGACCAGCACGGCCGCCAGCGTGAAACCGCCGGTGCGGTCACGAGGCGTGGGCGAAATCTTGGATGATCTCATAGGATTCCACTTGGTTGGATTCGTTGACGTGATCGGGCGATGGAATCAAGGGGCTGGAATTCCAGTCCTCGGTCGAGTTCAGTTTCCCCGCCAAGCTCCGACGGGCCACAATCAGCCGGATTTTCACCGCCTCCGGGGGCACGTCGGCTCCCTTCATGGAGGCCTCCGGCCACTCCTGCCAGCCCCCCGCGGGGGACCGACGCAGCGGCTGGATGTCGAAGGAAAGCACGCCGAAGGAAACCGGCTCGTCCGCCGCGGTTTCCGCGAAAAGCGAAGCCACATCGCCGCTTTCCAAGGCCTGGAAGGTTTCCTCGCTGCCCCGGAAACCCCGCATCAGGCAGCGCTGGACACGGCCGGCGGACTGGAGGTCCTTCACGTAGTAAACCGTGGCACAGAGGTCGCCGATGCGCTGCTCGTCGGTCTGGGCGTCATCCGGCTCCAGCACCAGGAAACCAAGTCGGTCACGGGGCAGGCCGTCGTCGTTTTCCTCCATCACCATCTCCCGGTGGTAGACGGCCTTGGAAAGATCCTCGGCGATCTGGGTCAGCACCGCGCGGGCTTCCCGCTCGGCGGCGATCCCATCGGTGCTGCGGCCATATCCGGTGCCGGCCTGGTCCAGACTGGTGACCGCGAGCAGCAGCACCACCATGCCGATGCCCATCGCCACCAGCAGCTCGATCAGGGTGAATCCACGGGTTCTCGTCACGGCAGCAGGGTATGGAACTCCACATCGCTCCGGTCCTTCGAGGACCGGCTCGCCGGATACGAAACCTTTACGGTGACCACCATTCCCCGCTCCTCGAGCCTCGACGTCGCCTGGGCCACGAAATAGACCTCGTCCCGACCCACCGCGGGCCGCACGCCGTTCTCGTACTCGGCCTTCTCCAGCT
Source organism: Haloferula sargassicola (assembly GCF_040362925.1). Classification (NCBI taxonomy): domain Bacteria; kingdom Pseudomonadati; phylum Verrucomicrobiota; class Verrucomicrobiia; order Verrucomicrobiales; family Verrucomicrobiaceae; genus Haloferula; species Haloferula sargassicola. The sequence continues at coordinate 290,321 of NZ_BAABRI010000001.1, read as the reverse complement.
CGGCCACATACGCGCCGTCCCGCCCGAAGCCGAGCGGCTTGCTCTTGTCCTCGGTGAGTTCCTCGGTGGCTTGAAGCTGGTCGTAGATCTCGGAAGTCCCCCGGCGGGCCTGCTCGAGCTCCATCTTCACGAACTCGGCGATCGAGGGGGCCCGCGTCTCGGCCCGCGCCGCCCCCGCCACGTCGCCGGCCTTGGTCATGGCGGCCAGCGACAGCGGAATGGCCACGGCCAACACCGCCACGGCGATCACGACCTCGACCAACGAAACACCCCGGGGGGCACGGGTGGAACGAGCGGATCTCATACGTCCAGAATCCATGGTCTGGCGACCACCCTCCCGATGCGCACGATCCGCCGCCCGCCGCCTTCGCGCGGGATGAAGCGACCGTGCTGGTGGACACCGGAGGAGAGGATCACCACCACCGGCTGTGAGCCCGAGGGCGAAAGAAGGGCCCCGCGGGAGGAGAATACCAGCATCGGCAGTTCCGCCTTCTCCGCTCCGTTCTTCCAGGTCAGCGACACCCGTTCGCTCTCGGCCGCATTGGAGAGCGATTCAAAAGCTCCGCTGTCGAAACCCACGCCGCCCGGCAGGGCCTCCCAGCGCTGGACCTGGCTTCCCGTCACCGGCTGGTTCGCCTCCCACTCCTCCAGCTCGAAAAGGCCCAGCCGGCACTGCTCATCGCCCAGCCCGGCCTCGCCCGGCGAAACCAAGGCGAGCGCCACCGGCTTGCGACGGGTGATCGCCGTGGTCCGCGCTTGCTCGACCATCGCCGCGAACTTCTCCGTGCCGGTTTTCACCGCCTCCGAGCCGGTGCGCTGGAACAGCCCCATTCCGACGGCCACCAAGGTCGCCATGATGCAGACCACCGCGATCATTTCGATCAGCGTGAAGCCTGCGACGCGCCCCGCGCGGCGCGAGGCCGGACCGGTGGGCGCATGAAATTGGCTTATACCCATGGGTTACCGAAGAAGATCATGCCGACGCTCCACCGCCAAGCCCATCCGCACCAACGCATGGAAGTGACGATCTCGACAGGTTCACTGGCTTTGCAAACCCCTCAGGCACGAGTGACATAGGCAGTTTCCATGCCGCCCCGCCTGCTACTCATTGACGCCATCGGGCCTTTCTTCAGAGGATACGAGAAATCCCGGATCAATTGGTCCAAAATCCCGTTCCATCACCTGCCGGTCCACGGGTCGGAACGCGCTCCCTTCTGGGCGCGCGTGCGCCAGGACCTGAGTCATTTCTGCCGGGAGGTCTCGGATCTCGGCTACACCGCCGTCACGCTCGACGACCTCTCCCATCTCGCCTCCCATCCATCCCACGAGCCGGAAATCACCGGAAAAATCGCCGTTTTCCGGCAGGAATTCGCCCGGATTTTCGACCTGATCCGCGAGGCCGGTCTGGGAGTCTACCTGACCTCCGACATCCTGCCCCTCACCCCCCGCCTCGCCGCCGAATTCGGGGGTCGGCGGCCCGCGCTCGATGATTACTACGCGGACCTCGTCCGCGGCGTGCTCGATGACTTCCCGCAGCTCGGCGGCCTGATCCTGCGGGTGGGCGAAAGCGACGGCAACGACGTGCGCGACGCGATCCGCACCCAGCTCCACCTCACCACCGCCCGCCATACCAACCGCATGCTCCGCAAGCTCGTCCCGATCGCCAGCGAGCGGGGCAAGGACCTGATCCTGCGGACCTGGACCGTGGGCGCTTACCGCCTGGGCGACCTCATCTGGCACCGGCGAACCCTGGCCCAGGCGCTTGAGGGGATCGACTCGCCCCACTTCATCGTCTCGATGAAATACGGCGAGAGCGATTTTTTCCGCTACCTGCCCCTCAACCGCGCCTTCTTCCGCATCCCGCATCCCAAGATCATCGAGTTCCAGGCCCGGCGGGAATACGAAGGTGCCGGCGAGTATCCCGCGCCGATCGGGACCGATTGCGAACGCTTCGCCCGCGAACTCCGGCAGGCGGAGAACCTGGTCGGCGTGTCGACCTGGTGCCAGACCGGCGGCTGGCACCGCTTCCGCCGGCTCGCCTTCCTGCCCGATGCGGGCGACGACACCTGGATCCGCATCAACGCCCGGCTCATCGCCGGCATTTTCCGCGAGGAAAAAACCACCGACGAGGTGATGCGCGACCTTTACGGACCGGAGCGCGCCCCGGCGGTGATCGAGCTGCTCCGCAATGCCGAAACGGTGATCCGCGAGCTGCTCTACGTTCGTGATTTCGCCTCGCAGAAGCTGTTTTTCCGCCGCGTGCGGATCCCCCCGCTGCTCCACCTCTACTGGGACTGCCTGTTCATCAACCACCCGGTGCGCAAGATCATGCGCCACATGGTGCAGGATCCCGAACGCTCCCTCCGTGAAGGCGAGGCCGCGCTGGCCCTGTTTCCCCGCATGATCCAGCTCAGCCGCGAGGCGGCCCTGCCGGTCCGCGACCTCGAACACTGGCGGGATTTCTGCCAGATCGTCTGCCTCGCACGGCGCTACTATTTCCTGCCCTTCGATGAGGAGATCGTGGAAGCGCTGAAAAACGCCAAGACCGTCTACAAGCGGAACTGGCCGAAGAGCGAACGCCAGCGCTACCGCATCAAGCTCTCGTTCCAGCCCTTCCACCTCAAGCGGCGCACGATCGGCTGGGTCGCGGGCATTCTCCTGAGGAAAAAGCGGGGCTACCGGCTGCTCGACCACGTGTTCACCCTGAACCTTCTGGGGCTCGCCTACCGCGCGTCCAAGCCGCGGCGCAAACAAGACATGCCGAAGTTCCTCCGCAAGTCGGCGATGGGGATCGACTCCCTCTTCAAATAGGCCCGCGACTTCCCTGAAGGGGATATCGGGCGGCCGGCAGGACGAGGAAAGGAGTGGCAGCCCCCCCAGGACTCGAACCTAGAAATACTGAACCAAAATCAGCTGTGTTACCAATTACACCAAGGGGCTCCGGTGCCTGCGGCGGGCGGGAAACTAGGGAACGATTCCGGGATTGGCAACAGGGAAATTGAGCCAAAATCCCAAAAATTGCGGGAACGAAAAAGCCCTGCCGGAAACTCCGGCAGGGCTTTGGAAATCAGCAGGTCCAGCCGCTCAATAGCGGTAGTGATCCGGCTTGAACGGGCCTTCGACCGGCACCCCGATGTAGTCGGCCTGCGAGTCGGTCAGCTTGGTCAGCTTGGCACCGATCTTTTCGAGGTGGAGCCGCGCGACCTCCTCGTCGAGGTGCTTCGGCAGCACCATCACCTGACCGGCCTTGTAGGTGTCCTTGTTCTTCCAGAGGTCGATCTGGGCGAGCGTCTGGTTCGTGAAGCTGTTCGACATCACGAAGCTCGGGTGGCCGGTCGCGCAGCCGAGGTTCACCAGCCGGCCTTCGGCCAACATGTAGAGGCTGTTGCCGGTCGGGAAGGTGTACTTGTCGACCTGCGGCTTGATGTTGGTCTTCACCACGCCGGCGGCGTTGTTGAGCTTGTCGACCTGGATCTCGTTGTCGAAGTGGCCGATGTTACACACGATCGCCTGATCTTTCATCTTCTCCATGTGTTCGAGGCGGATGATGTCGTAGTTGCCGGTGGTGGTGACATAGATGTCGCCCCAGCCGAGCGTGTCCTCGACGGTCAGCACCCGGAAACCCTCCATCGCCGCCTGCAGCGCGCAGATCGGATCGACCTCGGTCACCACGACCTGGGCCCCTTGCCCGCGCAGGGCCTGGGCACAGCCCTTGCCGACATCGCCGTAGCCGCAGACCACGGCCACCTTGCCGGAAATCATCACGTCGGTGGCGCGCTTGATGCCATCGACCAGCGACTCGCGGCAGCCGTAGAGGTTGTCGAACTTCGACTTGGTCACCGAGTCGTTCACGTTGATGGCTGGAACGAGGAGCTTGCCGGCCTTGGCCATCTGATAGAGGCGGTGGACGCCGGTGGTGGTCTCTTCCGAGACGCCCTTCCAGTCGGCGATCATCTTGGCGAAGATGCCCGGCTGCTCGGCGCCGATCTTCTTGAGGAGATCCTTGATGACCTGTTCTTCGTGGCTACCGGAGGGGCCGTTGACCCAGTCGGAGCCATTTTCCATCTCGTAGCCCTTGTGGAGCAGCAGAGTGGCGTCGCCGCCGTCATCGACGATCATCTCGGGACCGTTGCCTTCAGGGAACTGGAGCGCCTTCCAGGTGCACCACCAGTATTCCTCGAGCGTCTCGCCCTTCCAGGCGAAGACCGGAATGCCGGCCTTGGCGATCGCGGCGGCGGCGTGATCCTGGGTCGAGAAGATGTTGCAGGAAACCCAGCGCACCTCGGCACCGAGTTCGACCAGCGTCTCGATGAGCACGGCGGTCTGGATGGTCATGTGCAGCGAGCCCATGATGCGCACGCCCTGAAGCGGCTTTTCCGGGCCGTACTTGGCCCGGGTCGCCATCAGGCCGGGCATCTCGTGCTCGGCGATTTCGATTTCTTTCCGACCAAAGTCGGCCAGTCCGATGTCGCGGACTTTGTAGTCTTGGGTGGGTGGTTCTGCGGTAGTGGTCATGATTGATAGAGAGTTGAGATAGAAGATTTGAAGACGACAGACGACAGACTGGATTCAGAAGAGCCAGCCAAAGAGGAGACCTAGAGGTCCGCGTAGGGCGAGTGACTTGCGAAGCCCCTGGATCATGGCGGAGATTTCCCTCACTTCGGAGATGAGGACGCCGGCCTTGTTTTCGGCAAAGGTTCCGGCGCGTATTCCGATGTAGAGCTGGGTCCGAAGCTCGGCCGCCGATCCTTTGGCAATGGCAAGAAAGCGACGGAATTCCCGGTTGCTTTCGCGCTCCGAGCCCTCAGCGATGTTGGAGGGAATCGAGATGCAGCTCCGCGCCATTTGGTCGCGGAGCGCATACAGCTTGATCGGATCGATCAACGCCAGAACATCGACGGCAAGACGAGAAGACCGCTTCCAAACCTCAAGTTCTTCGAAGTTATGCATGACTTGTTTCTCCAAATCTCAAGTCTGGCGTCTTCCCGTCTGTCGTCTCACGCTTCAGCGTGCCGCTTTCTTCAGCGCGGCGACCTTGTTCGTTTCCTCCCACGGCAGGCCGGCATCTTCCTTGCCGAAGTGGCCGTAGTTGGTGGAGGCGGAGTAGATCGGCTTGAGGAGCTTGAGCTGGCTGACGATGTCGGCCGGCTTGAAGGAGAAGACTTTCAACACCGCTCCGAGGATCTTTTCGTCGGGGATGGTGCCCGTGCCGAAGGTATCGACGTGGACGCTGACCGGCCGCGGGTGACCGATCGCATACGCGAACTGGATCTCCACCTTCTTGGCGAGGCCGGCGGCGACGATGTTCTTCGCCACCCAGCGGCCCATGTAGGCGGCCGAGCGGTCGACCTTCGACGGGTCCTTGCCGGAGAAAGCACCGCCGCCGTGACGCCCCATGCCGCCATAGGTGTCGACAATGATCTTGCGGCCGGTGAGGCCGGAATCGCCCTGCGGTCCGCCGATGACGAAATTGCCGGTCGGGTTGATCAGGAACTCGGTGTCCGGGGTGAGCATGCTCTTGGGCAGCACCTTCTTGATCACCTTCTCGATGCAGAACTTTTCGATTTCCGAGTGCTTGGTGCCGGCGGCGTGCTGGGTGGAAATGACGACGTTGACGACGCGGGTCGGGACCCCATCGAGGTATTCCACGGAGACCTGCGTCTTGGCGTCCGGACGCAGCCACTTGACCTTGCCCTCCTTGCGGATGCGGGTCAGCTCGCGGCCCAGACGGTGGGCATACATCACCGGCGCCGGCATCAGCTCGGTGGTCTCATCGCAGGCATAGCCGAACATGATGCCCTGATCGCCGGCACCCTGCTCCTCGGTTTTCTTACCTTCAGCCCCCTTGGCGTCCACCCCTTGCGCGATGTCCGGCGACTGGGTGGTCAGGTAGTTGTTGATGAAAACGGTGTCGGCATGAAATACGTCGTCGTCGTTGGTGTAGCCGATGCCGCGGATCGCCTCACGGATCACGGTGTCGATGTTGACCACCTCGCCGATCGACTTGCGGCCGATCTTCGGGATCGTGATTTCACCGCCCACCACCACCACGTTCGACTTCACGAAGGTCTCGCAAGCCACACGTGACTTCGGATCGACCTTGAGGCAGGCGTCGAGAATCGCGTCGGAAATGGTGTCGCAGACTTTGTCCGGATGGCCTTCACCGACGGATTCGGAGGAAAAAATGTAGGAGCTCATGGGCGTTTCGTTTTTCGTATCGTCAAATCGCGATGCGTTGATGTATCCGCATGTCCATGCCGTCAATGCTGAAATCCCTGAAGCTCCTTGCCGATCCGACCCGGCTGCGAATCCTGCATTTGCTGGACCTGGAAGAGCTGAGTGTGGCCGACCTCCAGGAGCTGCTCGGCATGGGGCAGAGCCGCATTTCCACCCAGCTCTCCCAGCTGAAGGCGGGAGGACTGGTGGAGGATGAGCGCAGTGGAAAAAACAACATCTACCGCTCCTCGATGGTTCCCGGAGTCGCGACGCTGGCGCGGGATGCCGCCGGCGAGCTGCCCGAGACCTCGAAGGACCTCACCGCCCTGCGCCACCTCATGCGCAAGCGCCAAGACCGGGCCCGGCTGTATTTCGACCAATTGGCCGGACGCTTCGGGCGCGACTACGTGCCCGGGCGCTCATGGCGGGGTTTGGCGGAAGCCTTGCTGAAAGTCATGGCCGGCGGGGTGGTGGCCGACCTTGGAGCCGGCGAAGGCACCCTGTCGCAACTCCTGGCCCAGCGCGCCGAGCAGGTGATTGCGATCGACCTGTCGGAAAAGATGGTCGAGTTCGCCACCGGGCTGGCCGCCCAACACGGCATCCATAACATCGAATTCCGCGTCGGCGACATCGAAGCGCCGCCGCTTGAGCCCGCGTCGCTGGACCTGGCCGTGTTCAGCCAGGCGCTGCATCACGCGGCGCACCCGCAGCGGGCCATCGATGCGGCCCACGCCGCCCTCAAGCCGGGCGGCCGGCTGGTGATTCTCGACCTGCTGACGCACAACTTCGAGCAGGCGCGCGAGCTTTATGCCGACACCTGGCTGGGTTTCGGCGAGGGCGAGGTGGCGGCCATGCTGGAGCGCTGCGGTTTCACCGAAATCGAGACGGCGGTCGTCGACAAGGAGCCTGAACCGCCCTTCTTCCAAACCCTGCTGGCGGTTGCCCGGAAACGCTCCGCCCCCGCCTGAGCGGGCCGCTTTTTTACTGCGGAATCCCTGCCGGAACGTCCGCCGCGGCCTCGGCCACAAGGAGCTTCGCCACCATCCAGTCGAACCAGTAGACCACCACCTTGCGGTCGCCGACGTAGTCCTCCCCATGGGCTTCCTGGATGAGTCGACGGGCGGTGGCGAGGTCGCTGGCGGCCTCGCGGCCCTGTCCAAGACCCTTTTCCGCCATCGCCATCACGGCGTGGATCGAGGCCTCGCACGAACGCTTGAGCTCGGCGTCCTTGAGAGCCTCGCGCGCCTCGATGAGGGAGTTCATGCAGTCCCCGCTGCGCAGCAGATCGAGGCTCCGCGTCAGGCCGACCCATGAGGGCGGCGTCTGCGGAATGGCGAAGTCGATCTGCCGGACGACCTCCCTCAGCTTCCGGTGTTCCGGCGGCGAAATGGGGGCCAGCAGGCAGAACTTCAGCAGCCGCTCGGCCTCCACCGGCCCCTCGACCGGGAGGTAGGTATCGATGACCTCGGTGCGGTAGGCGCGGTAGTCCTCCGGTGCCAGCCATGCCAGCACCGAGCCGCTGGCGATGAGGTCCAGCCCCTGCATGATCTTGTTCGGGTCATCGAAGCGGTTGGCCTGGATCAGCAGTTGAAAACACGGCAGCGCCTGGTCATAGCGGCCGGCCTCGGCATGCCAGCCCGCCAGCGAGCGGAACACCGAAGCCGCCTCCATCGAGGGCCCGACCGAGGCCGGCGGCGCCCCGCGGTAGAGCCGGTCGGCCTCGTCGATCTTGCCCTGGTGGAGCAGAAAGGCGATGCGCGCGACCGTGGCCCGGCCGTCGGCCTCGATGCGCAGCCGCGTTTCCTCAGCCCGCGCGGCTTCGGCCACCTGCCGCAGGCGCGATTCCTGGGCGCTCGACTGCCGGGCCTTGTTATAGAGCGTGGTGGTGCCCGCCAACGCGGCGACCAGCAACAGCACGATGATCGACGACAGCGCCACCGCCATGCGGTTGCGGCGCACGAATTTCCGCATCAAATACAGGCGACTCGGCGGACGGGCGCTGATCGGCTGGTCGTGGAGAAAGCGTTCCAGTTCGACGGCCAGGTTGTTGACCGTCTGGTAGCGACGCGAGCGCGCTTTTTCCATCGCCCGCAGCACGATCCAATCGAGGTCCCCGCGCACGGCGTGAACCAGCTGCGCAGGATCGACCCCACGATCGTCGGCAATGGATTTCAACTCCTCCCGGTCGAGGCCGCGCAGCCGCTCCGAGGGCCGCAGGAAATCGGCGTCCTGCATGATTTCATGGAGCCGCGTGATGCTCACCGCTCCGGGCGGAGAGATCGGCGTCATCGAGGTCAGCAACTCGTAAAGCAGCACGCCGAGGCTGTAGACATCGCTCCGGGTGTCGATGTCGAGGCAGGCGAAGTCGAGCTGCTCCGGGCTGGCATACACCGGGGTGCCGAAAAACTGGTCGTGCGAGGTGAAGACGGTCTGTTTCGAAAGGCGCTGCGAGTCGGCCGCCTTGGCGATGCCGAAGTCGATGATCTTCGGGAAGGGCGTGTCGTCCGGCCGGTGCGTCACCAGCACGTTGGACGGCTTGATGTCGCGGTGGATGATGCCTTTCTGATGGGCGTGCTGGACCGCCTGGCAGACCTGGATGAAAAGGAGGATCCGCTCGGTGAGGCCCAAGCTACGATGGTCGCAGTAGTCGGTGATCTTCTCACCCTCGACCAGCTCCATCACGAGGTAGGGGCGCTCGCCCTCGGTCGAGCCGGCATCGAGCACCTTGGCGATGCCCGGGTGGTCCATCATCGCCAGCGCCTGCCGCTCGACCTCGAAGCGGGCCAGGATTTCCCGCGAGTCCATGCCGTGGCGGAGGATCTTCACCGCCACCCGGCGGCGCACCGGCTGGAACTGCTCGGCCTCGTAGATCAGACCGGTCGCGCCGGCCCCGATCCGCCGGACCAGGCGGTAGCCGCCGAGCCATTTGCCGGGGGCGTCCTCCCACGGCACGTCGTCGGCTGCCGGCGCTCCAGCCTGCCCTTGCTCATCGGCGAACTCCCGCGCCAGGCGCTGCTTGTGCTCGTTGGCCTCGGAAAAATACCGGCCGCTGCCGCCGGCGGAGCCGATGAGGGCCTCCATCTCGGCCCGCGCGGGGCCATCGGACGCATACACGCGGTCGAGAAAGCGCCGGCAGACCTCCGGGTCGTCGATCGAGAGCGCCATCTGATAGATGGCCGACTCCAGCGCGACATCCTCACCCGCGCCCGTCATGGGACCTGGCCGTGAAAATCCGCATGCTCGCCGATGAGCCGGTAGAGCCTGGCTTTCGCATACATCCACAGCCGCTCCACGGTGCGGGGCGACATCCCCTCGATGCGAGCGATCTCCGGAGTACTAAGGCCACCGTAGAACTTGAGGAGGACGACCCGCGCCGCTTCCGGGGAGGTTTTTTCCAGGCTCCCGAGGCACTCGTGGATCACGAGCACGTGGTCGTCGTCCTCGTGCCAGTGCTCCTCGTCGAACTCCCGCGGCGGCGTCCGCTTGGCCGCGAGCTTGGCGCGGGCGCGCTCGACCAGGATGCGGCGCATCGCCTGGGCGGCGGCACCGAAGAAGTGCGCCTCGTTGCGCCACTCGCCGGAGCCATCCATGCCCACCCGGATCCATACCTCGTGGACCAGGGCGGTCGGCTGCAGGGTGGGCATCGGCCCCCACTCGCGGGCCAGCTTTTGCGAGGCCAGCTTGCGGAGCTCTTCATAGACCAGAGGCAGAAGCTGCTCCGAGCTGAACATCGTGGTCGATTCGTCCATGGAAGTCATCCGATTGGACTCCATGTCCTAGCGGGCGCGCCCCCGGGCGTCAATCGGGCGGACGGTGCGACTTCCCGCGCTGCACCGAATCCGCGCCATCGTCCCCGCGCAGATCCGGCGGAGTGAAAAACCCGAAGTTTTTTGGCGGGATTTGCCGGGGCTTTTGCGCACTGCGGACAGGCGTGGCCGTCGAATCGACCGACAGCTCGCGCCGCCATGGAAAAACCCCTATGAAATCCCGTATTACCCAGACCCTGATCGGCATCGGAGCCGCCGCCGGCGTGTCCCAGGCCGCCACCCTCACCGATCTCGCCCACCGCTGGAGCTTCGACGATGCCAGCGACTCCGTCGGCGGTGCCACCGCCAACCTCAACGGCAGCGCTTCCATTTCCGGTGGCTCCCTCATGCTTCCAGGTGGCGGCACCCGGCTCAACTACGCCGATGTCGCCATCGGTTCGACGCTCGCCGGTGCTTCCAGCCTGACCGTCGAGACGTGGTTCACCACCGCGACCAACCAGGACTGGAGCAAGGTGTGGATGTTCGGCACGCCGGACGACGGTCCTTCCGACCCGAACGGCGACCCCGACTCCTACATCGACTTCACTCCGCGCCGCGGCAGTGCCGGCAACCCGCCCGGCACGACCTTCCGATCGCTCACCGTCAATGGAGGCAACGAAGTCGGCACCGACGATGCCACCGACGCCCCGGCGCTCAATCCCGGCAGCTTCCTTGCCACCGTCGTCTACGACTCGGACGCCGACCTGATTTCCCTCTACATCGATGGTGCGCTGGCCGACTCGGTGGCCTGGACCGGCCTGATTTCCGACTTGGGAACCACGACCGAAAACTACTTCGGGGCCGCCGTCGGCTACGGCGACGGCGACCTCAACGGCTCGATCGACGAACTCCGGATCTGGACCTCCGCGCTCAGCGACAGCGAGGTGGCGGCCAACGCCCTGGCCGGGCCCGGCACGATTGCGGTTCCCGAGCCGACGGTCGCCTGGCTGGCCTTCTCGGGCAGCCTGCTGCTGCTCCGCCGACGGCGTTGATTTTTCCCGGGTCGAAGTACAAGCCTGCGGTGGAGGTAGGTCTTCGCCGCAGGCGTTTTTTTCGCGAAAATGCCGGATCGATCGTCAGACGAGCAGGTACGCGAGGTCCTCGTGCTCGGTGGAGGCACCGCCGGGCTGCTAGCGGCCCTGACCCTGCGCTTGAAGCTCCCCAGCCTGGCCGTCCGGCTGGTCCGCTCGCCGGACCTCGGCGTGATCGGCGTGGGTGAAGGCACCACGCCCTCGTTTCCCACCCACCTGCACCAGTATCTCGGCATCCCGCTGGCGCGGTTTCATGAACTGGTCGAGCCGACGTGGAAGCTGGGGATCCGTTTCCTGTGGGGGCCGCGCAAGGAGTTCCACTACACCTTCGCCACCGAGTTTTCGATCGTCTACCCCGGCACCAGCCGGGCCGCCGTCTGCTATGCGGGGCCCGGGACCCGCTGGACCGGCGCCATTTCCGCCCTGATGCGGCGGGGCAAGGCCTGCTTCCGCGGCCCGGAGGGAAAACCCCGGCTGCACCCGGCGATCGCTTATCACGTGGAAAACCAGCGCCTGGTCGGCGGCCTCGAGCAGCTGGTCCGCGAGGCCGGCGTGGAAATCCTGGACGGAACGGTCGCCGGCGTCGCCACCGACGGCGACCGCGTCACCTCGCTGCGACTCGAGGACGGGCGCGACCTGCGGGCCGATCTCTATCTCGATGCCAGCGGCTTCCGCGCGGAATTGATCGGGAAGGCACTGGGCATCGACACGGTTTCGTTTTCCGACGCCCTGTGGTGCGACCGGGCGATCATCGGCGGCTGGCCGCGCACCGGCGAGGCGCTCGTCGCCCACACCACTGCGGAGACCATGAATGCCGGCTGGTGCTGGCAGATCGAGCATGAGCATTGGATCAACCGGGGCTATGTCTACAGCTCCGCCTGGCTCGACGACGACGCGGCGCGCGCCGAGTTCCTCGCGAAAAACCCGCAGGTCGATCCCGGGAGCCTGCGGGTGGTGAAGTTCTCCAGCTCCCGACGGAAGAGCCTGTGGGTGGGAAACGTGGTCGCGATCGGCAATGCCAGCGGCTTCGTCGAGCCACTCGAAGCCACCGCCATCCAGATCATCTGCCAGCAGGCGCGGACGCTGGCCGGCGCGCTGACCGACTCGCAGATGAGGAACAGCACTCCCGTGCGGGATCTCTACAACCGCTACAACCTTGAGCAGTGGGATGATGTCCGGGATTTCCTGGCGCTTCACTACCGCTTCAACTCCCGGCTCGACACGCCCTTCTGGCGGGCGGCCCGCCACGAAACCCCGCTTCATGGTTCCGAGGCCCTGGTGGATTTCTGGAAGGAATACGGTGGCGCGGGGTCGATCGGCGGCATTCTCACCAAGCCTGCCAGCTCCTTCGGGCTCGAGGGCCACTTCGCCCTGCTGTGGGGTCAGGACGTGCCGGTAAGGCACCCCTATGAACCGCCCGGGGCGGAGCGGGCGGCCTACTTGCGGCAGCTCGCCGACGATGACCGCCGCGCCCGGCAGGGGCTCACCCTGCGCGAGGCCTTCTCCCATCTTCGAACGCCCGTGGCCTGATCCGGGCCCGCTTTTTCCGCATCCAACCCAACCCATCCCATGAAACCCAAGACCATCCGACCCTGGAAACTCCCCCTCGCCGCGCTCGCCGGCGTGATCTCCACCCCGGCCTCCGGCCAGGAACTCGCCCACCGCTGGAGCTTCGACACGCTCGAGGACAGCGTGGGCACGGCCGACGCCGCCCTCGTCGGCACCGCCGCCCTCAGCGGCAGCGGCTCGCTCAATCTTCCCGGCGGCGGCACCCGCGCGAACTACGCGACGGTGCCGCTCGGCTCCACCCTCGCCGGGCTTTCCAGCATGACCGTCGAGGTGTGGTTCACGATGAATGCCCAGCAGGACTGGAGCAAGGCGTGGATGTTCGGCACGGCGAACGGCAGCGCCAACGCCTCGCCCTACATCGACTTCACCCCGCGGGCCGGCATCGCCGGCAACCCGCCCTCCGCCGGCTTCAAAGTGGCCGGGACCGATGCCGAGTCGAACACCCGCGCCGACCCGAACTCCGCCGCCCTCGCCACCGGCACGCCGATTCACGGCACCGTGGTCTTCGACTCGGAAAAGGACACCATTTCCCTCTACATCAACGGCGCTCTGGCCGACAGCGCGGACTGGAACGGCAAGATCTCCGACCTCGGCAACACGGTCGACAACTTCATCGGTGCCCCGGTCCAATACAACGATCCGGATTTCAACGGCACCATCAACGAACTGCGGATTTGGGACGGCGCGCTGACCCCGGCCCTGGTGTCCGCCAACGACGCGGCGGGCCCCGATGCCATCCCGGTCAACGACCCGAAAATGGTCGTGTCGAACGTCACCGCCTCCTCGCCCGGCGGGCCGGCCGCGGTGGACATCCCGATTTCCAACAGCGGCGGCAGCCAGACGCTGAGCATCAGCAACGTGGCGATCAGCGGGCTGGACACCGACTTCTTCACCCTGCCCGCCACCTTTCCGCAGGACATCGCGCCGGGCGGGTCCGCCCCCTTGTCGCTGGACTTCGATCCCGAGGGGCTCACCGGCGTGTTCGAGGTCGATGTGGAGATCACCAGCGATGACAACCTCGACCCGACCAAGACGATCCATTTGAAGGTCAGCGTTTCCGAACCGGACGCCGCCTACACGACGGAGCTCGGCACCGCCGCGAACACCGACGGGCCGCGTTCCTATGCGATCCAAATCACCAACAACGGCACCGCGGACCTGGAAATCTACGACGCTTTCCTCACGGAAACCGCCGCCGCGCCGCACTACTATCAGCGCTTCACCGTGGACCACGACTTCCTCGAGGAGTTCATCGTGATCCCTCCGGGTGAGTCGGGCTCGATCCCCATGACTTTCGACCCGTCCGGGCTGGGAGCCGGGGAAAAAACGGCCCTCGTGACCCTCGACACGAACGAATTCGACAACCTCTCGCCCGCGTTGGTGGTCAGCGTGGACGTCACCGGCACCATCGACGACGGCGCGACGGCGCTGGCCCACCGCTGGAGCTTCGACGACACGAGCGACAGCGTGGGTGCGGCCGACCTCGAACTCTTCGGCAATGCCAGCCTGGCCTCCGGCGCCCTCAACCTGCCCGGTGGCGGCACCCGGCTCGACTACGCCAACCTGCCCATCGGCGAAACCCTCGCCACCTCCAACAGCGTGTCGGTCGAGTCGTGGTTCACCATCGGCGCGGCCGAGGAAACCTGGCGCAAGGTGTGGATGTTCGGCTCCGGACAAGCCACCGAGTCCGGCTCGGTGTGGATGGACTTCACGCCCTATCCCGGCGATCCGGCCGGGGTGCCCTCGGTCACGATGAAATCCCCCGCCGACCGCGTCTCAACGCGCGACGGCGACAACCCGCCCGCATTGTCGGTCGGCGCCGAGCACCACCAGGTCGCCGTGTTCGACTCGGCGGCGGGCATGATTTTCCTGTATCTCGATGGGGCCCTGGCCGACAGCATCGCGTGGGCCGGCACGGTTCATGACATCGGCATCACCGACGACAACTACCTCGGAGCGCCGGTCTTCTTCGGTGACCTCGATTGGAACGGCAGCATCAACGAAATGCGCATCTGGAAGGGCTCCCTCAGCTCGACCGACGTGGCCGCGAGCTACGCCGGCGGCCCGGCCTCGGTGATCGAGCCCGGGGCCACGCCGCCCGAACCACTGAGGATCGGCAGCGTGATGATCGTCGATGGCAACCTGACCCTCTCCGCCACCGGCCTGCAGGCGGGCATGCAGTACCACTTGGAGACGGGCGTGACGCTCGACGACTTCGCTCCGCTCGCCGGCAGCACTTTCACCGCCGGCGATTCCGTCCCGCCGATCCCCGTCGCGGGTCCGAAGCGCTTCGCCCGCATCGTCGAAGGGCCCGAGCCCTGATGCGGGCATCGATCGGGATTGTCCGTCGTGGCCGGCGGCGCTTTGCTGCCTGCCATGCGGAGCCCCCGTCTTCTTCCCATCCTGCTTTTAGCGGCGTGTTCACCGCTCGTCGATGATGCGTCGCTTTCGCCGCCGCAGACCGCGGTCGTGCAGGCGGAGAAAAAACCGGCTGCACCCACGGTCGCGAGCGTCCCGATCACCCAGGCGGAACCGCCCGATGCCAGCCCGACCCACGAGCTGCGCTACCTGCGCACCCGCGTGGGCGATATTTCCCTTGAGGCCGTCGTGTTCGATGCCCGCCGCCACCGCCTGGTGGTGGCCGATCAAGCAGGCGGCCCGGCCAGCCGATGGTCGGATGCCCGCCAGGCCGGACAAGCGATGAACGGCCTCGCCGCGGTGAACGGCGGGTTTTTCACCCCCGAGGGAAAACCTCTCGGGCAACTGGTCGCCGCAGGCAAATCGACCGGCAGCGTGAACCGCTCCACCTCGCTGGGTGCCGGCTGGTTCGTGGAAAAAAACGGCCGTCCGTCGCTGGTCCGGCGCGGGTCTTTCCAAGGCGGCACCGAGGCCCTCCAGGCGGGCCCTTTTTTGGTCGAAAACAGCCTCCCGGTCGGTGGCCTGAGCGACAAGCCATCCTCGGCCCGCACCTTTCTCGCCACCGATGGCGGCTCCGGCTGGGTGATCGCCCGCAGCGGCGCCTGCTCACTGGCGCAGCTCGGCAAGGCGCTGGCGGGAACATCCATCGGCGGGGTGAAAATCCGCCGAGCCCTCAACCTCGACGGCGGTCGCTCGTCCGAGATCTGGGTCGCTTCAAGCGTTCCCGGCGGCCCCGCCTTCACCCGCCCGCTGTGGAACAAGCCCGTCAGAAATTTTCTGGTTTTGCGGGCGCGGTGACAAGATCGACAAAAAACCCTGTATTGACCCGCCACCGGATTCACTCTCTAGTCTTGGAGTGTTCACCCGGAATCCCTACCGAATCCGAGACATGCGTTTCCTCCACCTGGCTGTCCCCGCCATCCTCGCCGGAGCCCTGAGCTCCTGCGGCACCATGCAGTCCATCTCGTCCGCGACCAGCAACGGCGTCGACAAGCTGGGCAAATCGCTCGACTCGGGCTTCAACAAGGTCGCCTCCGTGGCCACCTCGCCCTTCAAGCCGGGCATCCCGGTCGTCGAGGCGCGGCCCGAGGATTTTGAAAAAGTCCAGACCGGCCACGATCAGGCGATCGCCTATCAGAACGCCCAGCGGCAGCGCCGGAGCAGCCTGTGGGGCCTCTTCTCCGGCCCGGCCGATTTTGAGGAGCCGGCCCTGCCGGAAATGAACGACGCCTCCTTCGACGGCGGACTTTTGCCTCCGGCCAATCCCTGATCCCGGCCGCGGCCGGACCGACCTGCGACCGCCCCGACCTCCGCCGGGGCGAAATTTTCTCGCACCCCACCCGGGCCTCCCCTAAGCCTCCCGCGCCATGCTGAAGGCCGGAATCGTAGGAATGCCCAACGTGGGGAAATCCACCCTGTTCAACGCGGTCACCCGCACCCGCAACGCGGAAGCCGCCAACTATCCATTCTGCACCATCGACCCGAATGTCGGCGTCGTGACCGTGCCCGATGAGCGCCTCGCCGTGCTCTCGAAGCTTTCCGGCTCGAAGAAGCTCGTGCCGACCGCCATCGAGTTCGTCGACATCGCCGGCCTGGTCGAGGGCGCCTCGGAGGGTGCCGGCCTCGGCAACAAGTTCCTCGCCAACATCCGCGAGACCGATGCCATCGTGCAGGTGGTCCGTTGTTTTGAAAACGACGACATCATCCACGAGCTTGGCTCGGTCGATCCGGTCCGCGACATCGAGATCATCAACGCCGAGCTGATCCTCGCCGACATTGCCGCGCTCGATAAGCGCCGGCAGTCGCGCGAAAAGAAGGCCAAGTCCGGCGACAAGGAATCGAAGGCCGAGGTCGAGCTGATCGACAAGCTCCTGCCCCACCTCAACGACGGCAAACCGGCCATCACGCTCGACTTGGAAGACGCCGAAAGGAAGCTGCTCAAGGACTTCTTCCTGCTTTCCTCGAAGCGCACCATCTACGCCTGCAACGTCAACGAAGGCGAGCTCGCCGAGGCCCAGAAGAACCCCGACAGCCACCCGCTGGTCGCCAAGGTGCGCGCCTATGCGGCCGAGGCCCATGGTGCCGAGGCGGTCGTCATTTCCGCCAACATCGAGGAGGAGCTGATCGATCTGGAGCCCGAGGAAGCCGCCGAATTCCTGGCGGACATGGGCGTGTCGGACTCCGGCGTTTCCTCGCTGATCAAGGCCGTCTATCACCTGCTCGGCCTGCGCACCTACCTCACCACCGGCGTCCAGGAAACCCGCGCCTGGACGATCCACGAGGGCGACAAGGCCCCCGCCGCCGCCGGGGTGATCCACACCGACTTCGAGCGCGGCTTCATCGCCGCGGAAGTCGTCCACTACGACGACCTCACCACCCTCGGCTCCAAGGCCGCCGCGCGCGACGCCGGCAAGCTGCGGATCGAGGGCAAGGAATACGTCGTCAAGGACGGCGACGTGATCGAGTTCCGCTTCAACGTCTGATCCCCGGATCGGGGCGGCAGATGCGGCGTCTTCGTCACCCCGCCGGACAGGATCCGGGTGGCGAGCCCTCGGGATGCATGTAGGGTGCCCGGATGCCCATGACGCGCATCCCGGCCGCCGCCACCGCCCTTCTGCTCTGCCAGGTCGCCCATGCCGACCGAGTGACCCACCGCTGGTCGTTCAACGCCGGTGGCGATGCCTCGAACGGCACCGAGCTTCCCGACCGGATCACCGGGGAGGCCGCCGTAGTCCGCGGCGTCGGCGGGCAGCTCGACGGCTCGGACCTGGTGCTCCCCGGCACCACCAACGGCCGCCAGCCGCCGTCGTCGATCTCGGCCTACCTTGACCTGCCCAACGGCCTTCTTTCGGCCAACCCGAACCTCACCTTGGAGATCTGGGCGACGATTGACGCCAACCGCACCTGGCAGCGACTGTTCGACTTCGGCCGCATGGACATCGCCGGCGACGGCCTCGGGGCCGAGGGCGAAATCACCGGCAGCGGCGACTTTTCTCCCGGCGGCACTTCCTCGCGGGACCAGTTCATCCTTTCGGTCAGCCGCGATGGAAACATCAACCAGCAGCGCTTTTCCATGCGGCTCGACAGCGGCGGCGAGCAATCCGCCGACTCCTCGCTCACCACCGCCACCGGCACCGAGTATCACTACACCGTCACCTTCGAGTCGGGCGTCGGAACCTACCCGACCACCGGCGGGCGGATGATTTTTTACCGCAACGGCACCCAGCAGGCCGCGCTCGACATCGACGACCGGCTGACCGATCTGACCGACGTCAACAACTGGCTCGGCCGCTCCCAATGGTCGAGCGACTCGAACTCCGCCATCTCCTACAACGAACTCCGCTTCCACGATCACGCGCTCAGCGCCTCGGAAATCGCGGCCAGCACCAGCTCCGGACCGAATGCCTCGATCGCGCCATCCATCGGAGATGTGGAAACCACCATGCTGCCCGGCGGAAAAGTCCGGCTGGACGTCCTCGCGAGCGCGGAGGGCGAGGTCGTCGCCTCGAGCGTGGCAATCACCACCCCGCCCCTCGCCGGTGAGGCGGAGGTGACTGCGGATGGCACCATTCTCTACACCCAGAACCTGGGCAGTCCGGAGCAGGACAGCTTCAGCTACCAGGTCTCCAACAGCTCCGGCGACACGACGACCGGCACCGCGACGATCCACTTCGCCGACGGGCTTCGTTTCGCCAATCCGGACCTGAACGTCTCCGACTCGCCGCCGGCCACCAGCCTGATGCTGGTCGATGCCTTCCCCGGCACCGCCTTCGACCAACCGGTGGCCATGGCATCTCCGCCCGGCGACGCCTCCCGCCTCTTCGTGGTGGAAAAAACCGGACTCCTCCGCGTGATTCCGGATGTCACCAACCCCTCGCCCACCGCCTCCACCTTCCTCGACCTTCCTTCCGTGCTTTCAGGAAACGGAGAGTCGCTCGATACCGGCGGCGAGTCGGGTTTCCTCGGGCTGGCCTTTCATCCGGACTACGCCAGCAACCGCCACTTCTACGTCTTCTACTCCGTCACGTCCGGCGGATCGCGCTACCAGCGGGTGGCCCGTTTCACCACGCGGAGCGGCAATCCGGCCGCTGCCGATCCGTCGAGCCAGCTCATCCTGATCAATCAACTCGATGAGGCCAGCAACCACAACGGAGGAGACATCCATTTCGGCCCGGACGGCTATCTCTATATCTCCGTGGGAGATGAAGGAGGCGGCAACGACACCTACAACAACAGCCAGAAAATCACCGGTGACCTGTTCTCCGGCATCCTGCGGATCGATGTCGACAAGCAAGCCGGCAACGTGGCCCCCACGCCCCACGCGGCGATCCCCACCGATGGCGGCCAGGCTCGGTTTGCGATCCCGGTCGACAATCCCTTCGTCCACACCAGCCTCGGCGGTTCGTGGGACGGCACCTACAATGGCTCCGGCGTCAGCACCACCACGGTGCGCCGCGAGTTTTTTGCCACCGGGCTGCGCAACCCGTGGCGGTTTTCCTTCGATCCGCTCAATGGAGAGCTTTGGTGCGGCGATGTCGGACAAGGAGCGTGGGAGGAAATCGATGTGATCTCGCTCGGCGACAACTGCGGCTGGGCCTATCGCGAGGGCACCCACAACGGCCCGCGCAGCGCGCCCGCCGACTTCGATTCCCTCTATCATGCTCCCCCCGTTTACGAATATCCTCGCGGTGGCGAGTTCGGCGGTTACTCGGTCACCGGCGGCCGTGTTTATCGCGGAAACCGCATCGGATCACTGCATGGAAAGTATATCTTCGCCGACTATGGCAGCGGCAACATCTGGTCGCTCACGCGAAACGTGGGCTCGGCTCCCACCGTCGAGCGCTTGTTCGGCGAAAGCGGCATCGTGGGCTTCGGTGTCGATCCCTCGAACCAGGATCTGCTGCTGGCGGACATCGACAGCGGCCTCATCCGCCGGATCACCCAGAATGTCGATGACAGCACCTTCCCGCCGACCCTATCCGCGACGGGCTTGTTCGCCGACGTGGCCGATCTTTCCCCGGCTCCGGGCGTGACGCCCTACGACGTGAACCTGCCCTTCTGGAGCGACCACGCCATCAAGAGCCGCTGGTTTATCATCCCCGATGCCACCAGCCAGCTCACGTGGGCCGAGGAAGATCCCTGGACGCTGCCATCCGGCATGATCTGGGTGAAGCACTTCGACCTCGAACTGGAACGCGGCAATCCGGCGACGAAAAAGCGCCTCGAAACCCGCCTCATCGTCCGCAATGACGAGGGTGCTTATGGCGTGAGCTACCGCTGGAACGAGGAGGAAACCGAGGCCTATCTCGTCGGCGATGCGGGTGAGGATTTCGATCTGGAGATCACCGACGACGGTTCTCCGACCACGCAGACCTGGCACATTCCCAGCCGCGCCGAATGTCTCACCTGCCACACGCCCCAGGCCGGACATGCCTTGTCCTTCAACACCCGCCAGCTCAACCGTGACCACGACATGCTCGGCTATTCCGGCAACCAACTCGCCACGCTGGCCAGCGAGGGGTTTTTCACCAACTCGCCCAGCGATCCCGATCTGCTTCCGCGCCACCTCCGGCCGGATGAGACCGCTTATTCCGTCGAGGGCCGCGTGCGATCCTACCTCGATGTGAACTGCGCCTACTGCCACATGGCGGGCGGAACGGCCGGCGGTGCCGAGTGGGACGGTCGCGAGCCACTCACGCTGGCCGAAACCGGCCTGATCCACGGTGCGGCCAACAACAACCTCGGCGATCCCGCCAACCAACTCGTGGTCCCGGGCGACGCGCTCCACTCGGTCGTGCTGCAGCGCGTGGCGGCGTCGAATGGCTTCACCCGCATGCCGCCCCTCGCTACCAAGGAGCTGGACACGGTGGCCATCGACCTGCTCACCGAATGGATTACGGCCAAGCTCCCGGCGCAGCCCGATTATGCAGCCTGGCGGCTTGCCGCCTTCGGCTCGGACAGCTCTCCCGAAGGCGAGCCGGGTGAGGATCCGGACCTCGACGGCGTGGCGAACCGCGACGAATTCCTTCACGGCACGGAACCCCTCGATCCCAGCTCGCGGCTGCGGCCCGAGGTCGCGATCGCTGGCGGTCCCCGCCTTTCCTTCACGCTGCCGGAGAACCGGTCCTACCGCGTCATGACTTCCAGCGACCTCGCCACATGGACGCCGTGGGATGTCCCCGGAAACCAAGGCCTGCCCGTCGCCGGCGGCCTGATCGAGGTGGCAGGCCCGCTCGATACCGCGCGACGCTTCTTCCAACTCGAAGTCACCGAAAACTGAGGACGCTCAAACCAGCGATCCCGGCGGCCGGTTGAAGAACGGGACCAGGATTTGCTCCGCCAACGCTTCCGGCGGGGCTGAAATGTCGAGCACCAGCGCCGACTGCGGGCGCTCTAGGGCGGCCAGCTGGCTGTCCAGCAGGGCGGGTGGGAAAAAATGTCCCTGCCGCGAGTTCAGGCGTTCGAGGAGTTGCTCGCGGCTGCCATCGAGAAACACGAACACCACCTGCGGCCCGGCTTCGCGGAGGAGGTCGCGATATTTCCGCTTCAGGGCGGAGCACGCCACCACCAGCGTCCGACCCGCCTCGTTGGTCTCGCGGATGTGGTCGCGCAGGGCTTCCAACCACGGCCGGCGGTCGGCATCGTCGAGCGGCACCCCCGCCGCCATTTTCCCGCGATTGGCGGGCGGGTGGAAATCATCGGCGTCCGCGAAATCCGAGTCCGTATGATCCGCCACCAGTTTCCCCACCGTCGATTTCCCACTGCCGGAGACGCCCATGATGACGAGGGTGAACTTGGGTTTGACCGGCATGGATGGCGTAGGATCAGGGGATGCGGTTGGGGCAGGCTTTCGGGCCCTTGGTCAGGCAGGTGATGATGTTTTCCGCCGCGGTGCGGGCCATGGCGGCGTTCGATTCCTCGGTGTTGGACCCGATGTGCGGCGTCAGGATCACCTGCGGCAGCTCCCGCAGATCCTTTGCCGGATCGACGGGCTGGTAGGGCTCGCACTCGAACACGTCCAGCGCGGCGCCCGAGAGATGGCCCGAAACCAAGGCGTCGTAAAGGTCCGGTTCATCGACCAGCGCTCCGCGGGCGGAGTTGATGAAGCGGGCGCCGGGCTTCATTTTCGAGAAAAAGTCGGCGTTGGCGATGTGACGGGTGGCCGCCAGCACGGGCAGCAGGCAGATCACGAAGTCGGCGTGGCCCAGCGCCTTGTCGAGGTTGTTGGTGTAGCGGGAAATGCCGCCGTCCTCGCCGAAATGCGGGTTTTCGAGGATGTCGTAGCCGGTCACGATCATGTCCAGCCCGAGCCCGAGCTTGCGGGCCAGCGCCCGCCCGATCCGGCCGCAGCCCAGCACGGTGACGTGGCGGCCGCGCACCTCGATCCCCTGGGCGGGTTGCCACTGGCCATGGTGCATTTCGCCGTAGGCCTTGGCCACCGGGCGGGCCAGCGCGCCGAGCATCCATACGGCATGCTCGGCCACCGCGTTGTCGAGCACGCCGGGCGTGTTGCAGATGGTCACGCCGGCCTTCTTCGCCCGCGCGCGGTCGATCGAGTCAATACCGACGCCATAGCGCGAAATCACCCCCCCGCGACCCAGGGCTTCATAGAGCGGGCCGCGGTAGGGAGCGAGATCGGCAATGAATCCCTGCACCCGGTGCTCGCGCACCAGACTGGCCAGCGGCTTCTCGTCGTCCGGTGCCGGCTCAAAACGGAAGCCCACCTGGGTCGAATTGATCGCCTCAAAGGTGGCCTGCGCCTTCGCAAACGAGGTTTCAGACACGAACACGGTCTTCATGGTCGTCTTCTGCCTTAGGCCGACGAGCCAAGCCGACCAAGCCATGAGCGGAAGGCGCGAATGAAAGCGCAAAAACTGAGCAGTGCACCGTCCAGGCCGGGCCGGTTCTCCTGCTTTTTCATTTACCGACGTGATTTTACCTCGTCGTCGGCGCCGTGGCGGAGGCAGATTCGATGCGTCCGTTCCTTTTCATGAAAGCTGCATTTGAGTTATGTAGCCTCATCGTGCTGACCACTGCCGGGGTTCTCGGTCAGGAAATGCTGGTGCCGCCCTACTCCCTCCACTCCTTGACCGCGATGGATGGGTCCATCCAGACCTCTTTGGTCTTCAAGTCCCTCCCCGGCGTCGTCTATCAATTCGAGGATTCTGAAGACTTGATCCATTGGTCACCGGTGGGTGATCCTTTTTATTCATTGGGCCATGAGCATGCCTGCTCCTTGTTGGAAACCGCCCCTCCTCCCCCGCCCGAGACGCCGGGCGGCGACCCTCCGACTCCGGCGACGGCCACACCGCCCGTTTACACGGCCCTCGTGCTGTGCCCCGCCTCGGATGGTGGGGCCGTGGTCAAATGGCGCTCCCTCGACAGTCAGGCCCTGCTCTCCCAGCATACGGAGATCTCCTTGGATCCGGCATGGGCCATGGTGCCGCTGTATTTCCGTGAATTCGATGGGCATTCCTTCTTCATCCTGCACCAGATGGCCGAGGTGCCAGCGCCGGATGATCAGGTGGAATTGACGGGTGCCGACGCCCTGATGTGGAGTACCTTCCTCGCGGCGCTCCCCGCTATGAACTCAGAGGTCGCCTCCAGTTATCAACTCAGCCTCGCCGCGCCGCCTCCCGCGCCGCCCCTGCCCGGAGTCTCACGGTTTCTCCGGGTTCGGGCTGATGGAAGTGTGGACACCGACGGCGACGGAACACCGGACTGGATGGAGTTCGCCTACGAACCCGATCCGGCCCACCCGGACGGCCCCGTGGGCGATCCCTTCAATCAAGATACCGACTCCGACGGAGTGCCCGACGGGCTGAATCTGGACTTCGACAAGGATGGCGCTCCAGACGTCGAGGATGCCGTGGCCTCTGATCCGAGCATTTACTGGCAACGATCCAGTGCGCCGAAATTCGCCGTCTTTCCCCTCCCCGCACCGGGTGAACATCGGATCCTCCACGCAGGAAACGACGGAGCGGTTCTTTATGAGCACGGGGTCTGGACGGAGGGCGAATTCCAAGCCCTGAACCTGTCAGGCACCGGGGTCGAATGGGCCGAGGCCCGCGCCATGAACTCCAAAGGCCAGATCCTCGGCATCGGCAGGGTGGCGCCTCCTCCCGAACTTCCGCAGGGCATGCCACGCATGATGTGGTGGCCGACTCGGGACTCGGATCCCCTGCCCATCGAGAAAGCCATAGGGTCCGGCAGCACCATCTTTCCCAACTATACCGAGGCCTTGGCTGCGAACCATATCCACCACGAGACGATTCTGGACGACGAGGGTGGCTTTTTTGCAGGTCTGATCTTGAGAACGGATGACGGCGTGAATTCCGCGACCGAGGAACATCAGGGGAATCACTACTGGCTCCTCCCCGGGCAAGGAGGCGAGCTTCGTCCCGTCGAGCTAAAAGAGGGCGAGTCCACACTCGGAGCACTGGGCTCGTGGTGGACCGACTATTCATCCGACCGCGTCACCACCCGATGGACCGGCACCCATGGAGATGAGGAATTCAATGGCCACATCCGCGAGGTGATCCCCCTGCCCGACGGCGGATTCGCTGCCATCCGGGACTACATCTCACCGGCGGTGCTGGTGTGCCCACCTGGAAGCGGCGCTTGGAAGAACTCCCAGGCACTGAGCCATTTCGATGACGTCTCATCCCAAGGGTGGGCGATGTCCACGGTGGGCGATTTCTGGGCCAACGGAATTTCCTATCGCTGGCCGGAATCGGCTCCGGGGATTCCCGACAGCTGGCGCTGGGTTTCCCCCCAATCGATGACCACCGGGGGGGCGCTTCTGGTGACCCGGCCTTCCGAGTCGGACTCCGCGCAAGAAGATCATGCGCTGGGCATTCCCATCGAGGTCGAGGACCAGGAATTCGCCACCGGAGTGGACGCGGTCTCGGTGACCAGCAGTGAACCGGGGGAGGCCTGTGAAGACCGACTGTGGATCATGGCTCCGGCAGGCGGAACCAACACCTTCCACCTCCGAACCACCGCCGCCCCCCACTCGCAGCTCAAGCTTGCTTCTCCGGGTGGATTCACCTTCGGAAGTGGACCCGAGACCACGATCGCCTCAGCCATCACCACCCCCACGGCTTCGGCCCCCGAAGAAGCGGAGAGCCAAGACTTCCTGGTTACGATCAAGAGCGGTAACGCCGCTTCGCTCTCCAAGCCTTTGGGTGTAAAGGTCATGAAGAAGAGGACTGTTAAGGTGGCGGTGTGGAGAGTCGCCTACGACGACGGGACACCGGGCGGCGCCCCGCCCACCGAAGTGACCGACGCGGAGATCAAGGAAAGGCTCGACGATGTCTTCGAGCCGCAGATCAATGTGACGTTCGAAATGGTGCCCAAAAACCTGCCGGGGCCTGTAAACTTCGAGCTTCCGGTCGGCTGGGGTGAAGGATCTTTCGACACCACGGCGCATTACTTCGGCTTGGAAGCACACGAAGTTCGGGACGCATGCCCTCGTGATCCGGATGTCCATATCAATGTGTATTTGATAGGAGCGTGCCGGATGATCTACGCCCATATTTTGGATAGCGGCACAGGCACTCTTTCCAAGGACCACGCCGCCGCGGTAGCTATCGCCAACCATGAATTTGACGGGGCTCAAAACCCTAATGGCTTGGAGTGTTGGGTGATGGGCGATTCCATGCATTATTCTAAGGGTGATATTCTGGACACCATCGCCCATGAAATCGGTCACTGTCTTGTGGGCCCGGGGCATCCGGACGAAACGAGAGTGAGTATAATCACGGGAGAACCTATCGCTAAGGGGCCGGCGCCACTTCCCGGGACGAACCGCGTCCAGCGCCTGATGTGCTCCGGAAGCCTTCGAAAAAAGGATGGAAGCTCAAAACTTCTGGTGAAGGGTGAGTGGGATGCGGCAGACGAACGCCTTGGAGGGATATTGAGCCAATGAATGCCAAAAGTCACATTTCGATATGTTATGCCATGCTCTTTCTGCTCTGTTTCGGGACGGATGAGTTGCCGCCGATCTCAGATGCGAACCGGCAAAGACATGAAGAATCCCGTTTGAAATGGACAGCACGGGCGGCGGAGGCCGTTGAGAACCCTAGCGAGAAGAACCTGCTTCTTCTGGCGCGTGGAATTCGGTCCGTCTGGCACCCAGCTAGATATCCGAGCAAAGAAGAAAAGGAATTGAGCAATGAATTGGCTCATATAATGTTGTCCATTCCCGGATCGATGGGATTCTTCGAGGAAAGGTATTACGAGGCGAAGAGAGATTGGGATAAGGGCTTGTTGAGAACGCAGGCATACAACGATGCCAGAAGGGAAACCCTCGGAACCATCTTCTATTTGCCGAGCCCTGAGTCCATCCGCGTATTGGGCAGCCTTCTTGAAGACCTTAAGCCAGTAGGAAGTGGAGAGTCCTCGTCCATTTGTACCGCGTTCTATGCTCTTCGAGGTCTGATGAATTTGATCGATGATGGCCCTGCTTACAGCGATACGATCGAGGATCAGATCAGGGATCGGAAAAGCTGGATGCTCTGGTTCGAGCAGGTGAAAGCCGGAGCCCGGACCTTCCGCTTCAAGGGCGATCCGCAGCCCTACACCCTCGCAGGTCCCACGGAGAAAGAGTTGAGACCGGGCAATCAGGAGACGGAAAGCGTCGAAGCGCGACGGCGGAAGACGACAGGGCTGGAAAACTCCGGAATCTCCGAGAAGGATGGTGTCGAAGACAGGAGGAAGATCCCGTGGCTTCCCCTCGGCCTGGCCACGCTGCTCGCGGCCGGAGGAGGAACTTACTTGTGGTGGAAATCCCGCCGCACAGCCATGTGACATTGTTGGGCGAGTGGGACGCATCTAACGAACGACTTTCTATTATTTCAAGTAAATGATCTTCAATAGACAAATCTTCATACTGATCCCACTTCTTTCCTTGCCCTTTTCCAGAGCGGAAGAGTTGCCGCCCATCTCAGACGCTGACCGCAAAGAGTATGAGGAAGTGCGTTTGATATGGACAAAACGGGCGGCTGAAGCCGTTGAGAACCCTAGCAAGGAGAACCTGCTTGTTCTGTCGCGCGGAATTCGATCCGTCTGGCACCCAGCAAGGCATCCAAGCAAAGAAGAGAAAGCATTAAGAGACGAATTGAGTCAGGCCATGATTTCAATACCCGGATCCGTGAACTTTTTCGAAGACCGACTTCAGAAAGCCAGACAAGATTGGGCCTCCCAATCCATGGAACTCCATGATTACAAAATTGCTACCGGAGAAACCATCGGGACTCTTTGTGGCCTTCCCAGTCCTGATTCGGTCCGCGTCCTGGGAGGGCTTCTTGATGACATCGACCGCATCGGCCGCGGTGATGAAGAGGTCTTGCCCAACGGGATGTTTGCTCTTCGAGGTCTGATGGATTTGATCGATGATGGTCCTGCTTACAGCGACACGCTCGAGGAACAGATCAGGGATCGGAAAAGCTGGATGCTCTGGTTCGAGCAGGTGAAAGCCGGAACCCGGACCTTCCGCTTCAAGGGCGATCCGCAGCCCTATACCCTCGCAGGTCCCACGGAGAAGGAGTTGAGACCGGGCAATCAGGAGACGGAAAGCGTCGAAGCGCGGCGGCGAAAGACGACAGGGCTGGAAAACTCCGGAATCTCCAAGAAGGATGGTGTCGAAGACAGGAGGAAGATCCCGTGGCTTCCCCTCGGCCTGGCCACCCTGCTGGCGGGCGGAGGAGGTGTTTACTGGTGGCGGCAATCCCGCAAAGCCGCCCCTTGATGTCGCCGGCGGGTGGGAATCGTCACTATCGCCACTCCCTGCCAGAAATCGCGTGCGCCGCTCGATGTGCTATGGCACGGAAATCTCAGGAGGAAAGATGAGATAACGAGACTTCTTGTAAAGGGTGGGCGGGATGCTGCAGAGGAGAGATTACGCAAAACATCCTCAACAACCAGTGAATAAAATTACTATAATTTCTTTAGTTGTATTAAGCGCAACGATGAGCGTTGCTTATTCTGAAATTTCGAAAGAAAAGCACCAGGAAATCATGGAGGCTTTCAGATACTGGAAGCAGGTCGCTGAAGATGCCGTGTCTGACCCCAGTACTGAGAATATGGAAAAACTGTCTCGTGGTATCGAGAAGATGCGCAGACCTGTAATATTTCCAACGGAAGAACGTTTCGTGGTAAGAGACGAACTAGTACAAGCAATGCTGTCCATCCCTGGATCGGTGGGGTTCTTTGAGAAAAAGTATTACCAGGCTAAGAAAGAGTGGAAAGCCGGATCCTTGAGACAGCAGGAATACATCGATGTTATAGGCGAGACTATCGGGACCATCCGCTATCTTCCAAGCCCCGAATCCGTCAGGGTTTTGGGAAACCTGATTGACGATCAGGAACGCCTGACAGCGGATGAAGTTGAAAGAATGCCTGTGGCGTTTTGGGCTCTTCGGGGACTCATGAATTTGATCGAAGACGGTCCTGTCTATAGTGATGATTACGTGGAACAGATCATCGACCGAAAAATGTGGGTGCTCTGGTTCGAGCAGGTCAAGGCGGGCACCCGGACCTTCCGCTTCAAAGGAGATCCGCAGCCCTACACGCTTGCAGGACCGGCTGAAAAGGAATTGAGACCGCTCCGGGATGGGGATGAAGGCGTCGAAGCGCGGCGGCAAAAGACGACGGAGCGGGGCAATCCCGAAATTTCAACCGGGACCGGAGAAGAGGATGGGAGGAAGATCCCGTGGCTTCCCCTCGGCCTGGCCACCCTGCTGGCGGGCGGAGGAGGTGTTTACTGGTGGCGGCAATCCCGCAAAGCCGCCCCTTGATGTCGCCGGCGGGTGGGAATCGTCACCGAACCGCTTGTCCCATCAGCCGAAGGGCACCGACCATTTCGCTTGGGCATTCCCGGCCCGCCGTTCAGGGTGGCGGCGTGTCCGACGCCTACACCCTCGCCCGCTCCGTGTTGTTCCGTTTCGATCCGGAGACCGCCCACCACCTCGGCATGGCGGGACTGCGCATGGGCGAAAAAACCGGCCTGCTGCCGTGGTTGTTTCCCGCCCCGGAGTGCTTGGCCCCGATCGAGGTGATGGGCCTGCGTTTCCCGAACCGGCTCGGACTCGCCGCGGGCCTCGACAAGGAGGGCGACACGATCGACGCCCTCGGCCGGCTGGGTTTCGGCTTCGTGGAAATCGGCACCATCACTCCGCGCCCGCAGCCGGGGAACCCGCGGCCGCGCTTGTTCCGGCTGGTTGAGCACGAGGCGATCATCAACCGCATGGGCTTCAACAATTCGGGCATCGCGGCGGGCGTCGCGAATGTCCGCAAGTCCCGCACCTTCGACGGCGTGATCGGCTTCAACATCGGCAAGAACAAGGACACGCCGAACGAGAACGCGGCCGACGACTACCTGACCTGCCTGCGCGAGGCCTTTCCGGTGGCCGACTACATCGCCGTCAACCTTTCCTCTCCGAACACCCCCGGTCTGCGCGACCTGCAGGGCGAGGATGCCTGCGCGCGCTTGCTGGAGGTGCTGAAAGCGGAGCAAACGAGGCTGGCCGCGGAGCATGGCCGGCAGGTCCCGCTGCTGTTCAAGGTCGCGCCCGACCTCGACCCGCCGCACATCGCCGGGCTGGCCCGCGTTTTCCGCGAGGGCGGGCTCGACGGCCTGATCGCCACCAACACCACCATCACCCGCGACGCCGTGGCCGGCCATCCGCGCGCCGGGGAGGGTGGCGGGCTTTCCGGCCGGGTGCTGCTGGAGAAAAGCAACGAGGTGATCCGCGCGTTCGCGACTGAACTTGGCGGCGCGCTGCCGATCATCGGCGTGGGCGGCGTGGATTCGCCGGCGTCGGCCCTGTCGAAAATCGAAGCCGGCGCGACCCTGGTGCAGCTTTATTCGTCCTTCATTTTCCGCGGGCCGAAGATGGTCCGCGAGGTCGCCCGCGCCCTCGATTCCGTGCCCTTTCCCTGAGACCCGCGCTTGCCGGATCAGGGCCGGGTTAACCTTCCGTTACCCAGCCCCCCTCGACTTTCAGGGAATCAAAGGCCGATGTTAGACATCCTTCAGGAAACAACTTTCCGCCTCAGCCCATGATCCGCTCCCTGGTTTTCGCCCTTCTTGCCCTCGTTTCCCCGGCCTTCGCCCAGTTTCCCTTCGGGGGAAACGATGAACCTCATGTGAAGGCGCGGCTGGTGCCGGCGATGCCGTCCATCCAGCCCGGCCAGACGGTCGAGGTGGCCCTGGTGCTCGACCACGAGGAGCATTGGCACACCTACTACGTGAACCCCGGCCAGGCCGGCTATCCGCCATCGCTCGAGTGGACGCTGCCGGAGGGTTTCACGGCGGAAGAGCTCCGCTTCCCCACCCCGCTTCTCGGGAATTTCGCCGGGGCGCCTTTTTATGGATATGACGGCGAAACCTGGTTCCTGACCCGCATCACCGCCCCGGAGGATCTCAGCGGCGGCTCGGTCACGCTCGAGGCCAAGGCTTCGTGGTTGACCTGTCACGAGACCTGCGTGCCGGAGGACCAGGATCTCGCGCTCACGCTCCAAATCGGCGAGTCGCAGGCCAAGCCCGCGATCGCCGCCGCCTTCGCGAAAGCCCGGGCGGCGCTGCCCGCCGAGGAGGTTCCCTGGTCGGTCACTGCCTCGGAAAACGGCGAC
The DNA here is from genome assembly GCF_040362925.1 of Haloferula sargassicola. Lineage (NCBI taxonomy): Bacteria > Pseudomonadati > Verrucomicrobiota > Verrucomicrobiia > Verrucomicrobiales > Verrucomicrobiaceae > Haloferula > Haloferula sargassicola. The sequence continues at coordinate 259,645 of NZ_BAABRI010000001.1, read as the reverse complement.
ATGGTCACGCTGACACTGGTCCCCGCCGATGCTTCCGCCGACCCCGGTGACGTCCACTTTTTCGGCGAGGACTCGATCGAGGACAGCTCGGTCGAGCAAACCCTCGGGCACCAAGGCAATTCGTGGACGCTGACTTTTCCCCGCAACCCGGACGCCGATCCGGCCCCGCAGCGGGTGAAGGGCATCCTGAAAGCCAGCAAGGGCTGGGGAGCGGAAAGCCAGTCGCTCGGCTGGGCGGTGGACCTCGGCTTCGATGCTCCGCCAGCAAATCTGGCCGAGGTGCCCGGCACCGCGAAGTCCACCCTGGCCACGCCGGTGGTGCTCGGCCTGATGTTTCTCGGCGGGATGATCCTGAACCTGATGCCCTGCGTGTTCCCGGTGATCGGGCTGAAAATCATGGGCTTCGTCCAACAGGCGGGCCATTCGCGATCGAAGATCGTCGCCCACGGGCTCGTGTTCACCCTCGGCGTGCTGCTTTCCTTCTGGATCCTGGCCGGCATCCTGCTGGCGGGCGGCATCGCAAACTGGGGCGGCCAGCTGGAAAACCCGTGGGTCGTCTATGTCCTGCTGCTGGTCATGCTGGTGTTCGGGCTGAACATGTTCGGTGTGTTTGAAGTCGGAGCGTCGGCCACCTCAGTCGGCGGCCACCTCACGGCCAAGCAAGGTCTCGCCGGCACCTTTTTTTCCGGCGTCCTGGCCACCGTGGTGGCCACGCCGTGCTCCGCGCCCTTCCTGGCCCCCGCCCTGGGCGCTGCGGTCGGCCTGCCGGCTCCCTGGTTTTTCCTGGCCTTCACGCTGATGGCGCTGGGTCTGAGTACGCCATACCTCGTACTCTCCGCCTTTCCCGCGCTGGTCGACAAGCTCCCGCGGCCCGGGCCGTGGATGGAGTCGTTCAAGCAAGGCATGTCCTTCCTACTGCTCGGCACCGCGGGCTACCTGCTGTGGGTCTACAGCGCCCAGGTTTTCGAGCAGAAGTCCGGCCAGAAAGGCCTGTGGGTGATGCTCGGCCTGACCGCCGTGGCGGCCGCCTTGTGGATCTACGGCCGCTGGAGCCTGCCGGGGAAATCCCCGTCCACCCGCTGGACCGCCCGTGGTCTGGCCCTGGCGATCGCGGCCGCCGGCTTCATCGTCGCCCGCCCGACCCCTGAGTCCCTCACCGCGGAAGCCGCCAATGCCCCGAAGATCCACTGGGCGCCCTGGACGAAGGATTTGCAGGAAAAACTCATCGCCGAGGGCAAGCCGGTCTACGTCGACTTCACCGCCCGCTGGTGCCTCACCTGCCAAACGAACAAGGCCGCCACCTACTCCGCCGACATGGCCCGGTATTTCGAGGACCACGGCATCGTCGCCCTCAAGGCCGACAAGACCACCACCCGGCCGGACATCGACGAGGAGATCCGCCGCCTCGGCATGAGCGCGATCCCGGTCAACGTGTTCTACGCGCCCGGCTCGGACACGCCGCACGTGACCCAGACGGTGCTCACCGCTTCCTACCTCCGCGCATTTCTCGACCAACAGCTCGGCGGGACCGCGGACGGCGGATCTTGACCTGCATCCCCCTTGCGTCCGGGCGTGCGGGGTCCCATGGTGGCCACCGATGAAAGATGTGCCCAAACTGGTGAAGGACGACCCCTGGCTGGAGCCCTACGCCAGCCGGATCGAGGAACGGGGCCTGCGATTCAAGGGCACCCGCTCCCACCTCGAGCGGCTGGGAAACGGGAGCTTCGTCGACTATGCCGACTCCCACCTCACGACCGGCATCCACCGGCAACCGGACGGCAGCTGGCTGGTCCGCGAGTGGCTTCCCGGCGCCCGCGCGGTGAGCGTGGTCGGGGATTTCAACCACTGGCATCCCGACGCCGATCCGCTCGATCGGAAGGACCATGGCATGTGGGAAACGGTGGTCCCAGCCGGTGCCATGAGCCACGCCCAGCGGGTGAAGCTGCACATCACCGGCGCCGATGGCAGCGTGCGCGACCGGATCCCCGCCTGCATCCTGCGGGCGATCCAGGATCCGGAAAGCCACGACTTTTCCGGCCAGATCTGGCAGCCCGGGGAAAGCTACCGCTGGCACCACGAGTTCGATCCCTCCGGCATCAAGACCCCGCGCATCTACGAGGCCCACGTCGGCATGTCCGGCGAGGAAGGCCGCGTGCACCACTATCGTGAATTCGCCAACACCACCCTGCCGCGCATCGCCCGGCTCGGCTACAACACGGTCCAGCTCATGGCCGTGCAGGAGCATCCCTACTACGGCTCCTTCGGCTATCACGTCTCGAACTTTTTCGCCCCCTCCTCGCGGTTCGGCACGCCGGAGGACCTGAAGTATCTCATCGATACCGCCCACGGCCTCGGACTCGCGGTGCTGCTCGATGTCGTCCATTCGCACTCGGTGAAAAACATGGCCGAGGGCCTCAACGACCTCGATGGCTCCGGCAACCTGTATTTTCACTCCGATGACCGCGGCGAGCATCCGCAGTGGGACTCGAAGTGCTTCGATTACGGCCGTCCCGAGGTGCGGAAATTCCTGCTCTCCAACGTCCGTTACTGGCTCGAGGAATTCCGTTTCGATGGCTTCCGTTTCGACGGCGTGACCTCGATGCTCTACTGGCACCGGGGTTCGACCTCGTTCGACCACTACGACAAATACTTCGTCCACGACGTGGATGAGGATGCCATCCTCTATCTCCAGCTCGCCACCTCGCTGGCCAACGAGATCCGGCCCGGAGCGATCCTGATCGCCGAGGACATGTCCGGCATGCCCGGTCTATGCCGCCCGGTCGCGGAGGGCGGCATAGGTTTCACCCACCGCCTGGCGATGGGCGTGCCCGACTACTGGATCAAGCTGCTCAAGCACACCCGGGATGAGGACTGGAACCTCGACGAGATGTGGCACACCCTGACCAACCGCCGCCATGGCGAGGCCAACATCGCCTACGCGGAAAGCCATGACCAGGCCCTCGTCGGCGACAAGACCCTGGCCTTTTGGCTGATGGATCAGGAGATGTATTGGCATATGGGCGTGGATGACCCCCATCCTGTGATTGATCGTGGAATCGCCCTTCACAAAATGATCCGCTTGGTGACCTTCGCGACGGCCGGTGAGGGCTGGCTGACCTTCATGGGCAACGAATTCGGCCACCCGGAGTGGCTCGATTTCCCCCGCGAGGGCAACGGCTGGTCCTATAACTACTGCCGCCGGCAGTGGTCACTGGTCGACAATCCGGCGCTGAAATACAAGTTCCTCAACGAGTTCGAGCGGGCCATGCAGGACCTCGGACGCAAGTTCGACCTGCCCGGCAACCAGCCGGCGAACTGCCTCAACATCGACCACGGGAACAAAGTGCTGGTCGTCGAACGTGGCGGCCTCGTCTTCGTGTTCAACTTTTCCCACGACCACTCGGTGCCGGGCTATCAGGCGCCCGTCCCCGGAAAGGGAGCCTACCGGCTGGTGCTGCACACCGACCGCCCGGACTTCGGCGGGCATGACCGGCTCGACGACTCGATTTCCTATGAGGTCAACGAAGACGGGAAGCTGACTTTCTACACGCCTGCCCGCACCGCCTTGGTGTTCGCTCCTGAAAAACCGGCCGCTTCGGGAGGGACAAGCACCGTGGATTGAGCAGAAACCGCCCCGCGCATCCGATTGAGCACCCCACGATCTGTCGGCCTCGGAACGATAAAACCGGGCCGCTTGAGATCGCGGGGCACCTCATCCAAAACAAGACGACAAGCAAGTCAGCTCCTGCGGCGGCGCAGGAGGCCGATGAGCCCGAGGCCACCCAGCAGCGAGACGGCGGGCTCGGGCACCGCGGCAAGACCCGAGGTGGTCTGGCCGATGACGATGTCCCCGGTCAGGCCCGAGACCGCACCAACCGTGATGGCATCCAGGCTGACCCGCAGCGCATTGGTCGTCATCCCCGTCGAGGAAATGCCATCTCCGCTGGGAATCTGCTCGTTGAGCACGATCGTCAGACCCGCGATCCCCCCCGCATCCACAATCACCGTGTTGGGTGACGGGTTGTTGATTCCCACCAGCAGGTCGGTGCCAGCGATCGTGATGCTGAGGTTCTCGATGATCGCGCTTCCGGTGGAAACCAGGCTGCCGAAATCGCCGGAGCTGCTCGAGGTCGAGGTGATGGTGTCGGAGGTGATGGAAAGAAAGTCCGGCGTGAGCACGATGCCCGGAATGAGGGTCACGCCGAGGCCGTTGACCGTCGCGTTGCTAGTGGCCAGCTTCGCACCCGAGGAACCGTCCACATCGGAGCTCGCGCTGGTGTTGATGGCACCGTCTCCATCGTCGGTCGCGGCCACCGATCCCAGAACCACCGAGGAATTCACGGTCGCGACAAAGTTGGTGGTGGAATAGGCGGCGGGAGCGGTACCGGAACTCTGTGCCAGGGGGCCCACGTCAAGGTCGACCAAGGACAAGGCGGAGACGCCGACATCAATGCCGACTCCGGACGAGGTGCCGGCGGTCACCGCGGCGTGCGCGGTGGGAGCCAGCGTCGCCACGGACAAGCCAATCATGGTCGATGCAATGGTATTCATATTCATATATCGGGTGTTGGGTGTTAACAGCGCAGTCCGACGGCGGGTCTTCTAACGAACGCCGTCGGACTTGAAGCATCCGCCCCAGGGCAGAGCGTGGGGTTAACTATCTAATCGAGCCCGAACACCCTCAATTCCAAACCATCTCGGGAATTAAACAATTCGTTATACCCCATTAAGAGGGCCCCTCAGAACCAGGTTGCAAGGACGCCTACAGGGCCTGATTTTACCTGCTTCTCGGACGCCAGGCACCGGCCACGATCCCGAGCCCACCGACGACAAACAGCAGGGGAAACCAAAGCGAATAGCCGGCCGCCTTGGTTTCGCCACGAAGCACCGCCTGGTCGGGCTGGTCCGGATTCACATGGCATTCCGCCACGCTGCCTTCAGGGTATTTCAGCACCAGTTCTTCCGCCGCGGAAGGGGTGTCCGACCACGGAGCGCCCCGCAGGCGGTAACGGGTCGACTCCCACTGCCGGTCCTGCCACTCGTAGACGTAGCGGACCTCGAACCGGAACTCCTGGGGCATCCCGGCCGGCCAGTCCGGGTCATCCCGCCGGGACCCGACGCGGGATTCGAGGATCGAGCAAGGAACCAGCGGCCAGTGATCGACATCCTCGGCCCGCATGAAGCTTTTCCACATCAGCACGGCAAAAACGCCACCGACGCCAGCCAGGCTGAGGCCGATCAGGCTGAGATAGATCCGCGAAGCGAGCGATCGTTTCCGCACACCCCGTGCGGTAGAGCGACAAGGCCGCGACGCCAAGGGCAAAGGGGATGTCCTTTTTCGGCTTTGACCCGGTGGCGGCCGGGGATACCTAAGCCGCATGAGCGAATTCGCCTCCCAAATCCAGGAAGACCTCAAGGCCGCCATGAAGGCCAAGGACGCCGACCGCCTGACGGTCATCCGCGCGCTGAAAACGGCGCTGACCAATGCCTCGATCGAAAAGGGCGGGCTCAACACTCCGCTGACCGACACCGAGGCCATGGCCGTGGTGCGCAAGCAGGTGAAGCAGCGCGAGGATTCAGCCTCCCAGTTCGAAGCCGCCGGCCGCAATGATCTCGCCGCCAAGGAGCGCGCGGAGATCGAGGTCCTGCAGGCCTACCTCCCCGCCGCCCTTTCCCACGAAGACATGGTGGCCATGGTCGAGGCGGCGATCGCCGAAACCGGAGCCACCACCAAGGCCGACATGGGCAAGGTGATGAAGCTGGTCCAGGAACGTGCCGCCGGACGGGCCGACGGCAAGACGCTCTCCCAGGAAGTGGCCAAGCGACTCTCCTGATGGTTTGCGATGCCGTCATCGTCGCCTCCGGAAGCAGCCGCCGCATGGGCTTCGACAAGCTGGCAGCCCCGCTGGCCGGCCGCCCCGTGCTGCGCCACACGGTGGAGGCCTTCCTGGCGTGCGCGGAAATCGACCGCGTGATCGTGGTCGGTCCGCCGGACCGCTTTGCGGAGCTTCTCGGGGACCTCGAAGACCGGTTGGTACGGGCCGATGGCGGCCGCGAGCGCCAGGACTCGGTGATGGCCGGACTGGCGGAAGTCCGCGCGGAATACGCGGCCATTCACGATGGTGCCCGTCCCTTGGTTTCCCCGGCGGCAATCTCCACCTGCCTTGCCGTAGCGCACGCGTGCGATGCGGCGGCCCTCGCGCGACCGGTTACCGAGACCATGAAGCGGGCCGACGCCGACGGTTTCACCGAGGACGCCGTGGATCGCGGGGGACTGTGGCACATGGAAACCCCGCAGATCTTCCGCACCGAGCTACTGCGCGAGGCATATCGGGCCGTGGTGGCGGGCGGCCTCGCGGTGACCGACGAAGTCTCGGCCCTCGAAGCCATCGGTCGACGGACGCGGCTGGTCTCCACCGGACTTCCCAATCTCAAGATCACCCACCCCGGCGACCTCAGGATCGCCGCGGCACTTCTCACCACCGATGCGCGCGACCTACCATGAGTGCCGTAGCCGGACCGGCGTCCGGCTGGCGGTCGCCCGACTTCCCGACAGCGAATGCGCTGCCATGTCGATCCACGTACCGGCCGGCTCGCGCGATGACCCGCCGGGACTGGCGGGAACCGCGCATTTCGTGGAGCACATGCTTTTCAAAGGCACCGCGCGACGGGATGCCCGCGGGATCAGCATCGAGACCGAGGACGCCGGGGCCATGCTCAATGCGCACACCTCCGAGGACCAGACAGCCTACGAAGGCCGCGGCGATGCCGACACGCTGCCCCTGCTGGCCGACATCCTGTGCGACATGGTGTGGCATTCGCGCTTCGCCGCGGAGGACATCGAGCTGGAGCGCGAGGTCATTGCCGAGGAAATCGTGATGTACGAAGAGTCGCCGGGCGACCACATCGGCGACCTGCTGTCCGCCGCGCTATGGTCGCCGCATCCGCTGGGCGAGCCGATTTCCGGCAGCCTTGAAAGCCTGCGTCGGATCGACCGCGAAACGCTCGTCGGCTTCGCCACCGGCCAGCACCGGCGCGACGACCTCGTGGTCGCCGTCGCGGGGCCCTACGAGCCGCAGGCGGTGATCGATTTGCTGGATCCGCTGCTTCCCGACCTGCAGCCCGCGCTCTCCAGCGTGCCCTTCAAGGGCCTCGCGAAAGGCGAATCGCTGCGGATCGACGAGCGCGACACGCAGCAGGTCCAGCTGGCCATCGCCTACCCGACCTTCGGTCGGCGGGACCCGCGCCGGCACGCCCTGCGCCTGCTGGCGATGATCCTCGGCGAGGGTTCCAGCTCGCGTCTTTTCCTGCAACTGCGCGAAGACCGCGGCCTCTGCTACCACGTGTCCTGTGATGCCACGCTGCTGGAGGAAACGGGAGCCCTGGAATTCGTGGCGGGGCTCGATCCGGAAGGACTGGAGGAATCCGTGGAAATCCTCGGGCGCGAACTGTCGGACCTCGCCACCCGCGGGCCGAATGCGGCCGAGCTGGCACGGGCGAAACGCCTGGCCTTCAGCCAACACCGGGCGGCCATGGAAAGCACCGCCAGCCATGCCTCATGGGCGGCCGATTCGCTGCTTCACCATGGGAAGATCATTTGTCCGAAGGACGCCCTGGCCCGGATCGACGAAGTCAGCGCAGCCGCCGTGCGCGAGGTGGCGGCCGGCCTTCTGGCCAGCGGGACCCGCGCCCGGGCGGAGATCCGCCCGTCCTGAGGCGGATGGCATCAGTCGGTCGTGATGCGGAAAGTCGCACGACGGCGGCCGTTCTCCTCGCGCTCGTGGATGGTGATCGCATCGAGCTCCTCGAAGGCCTTGATGCCATCGCGGATCATCGGCAGGCGGGCGCGGAACTCTTCCAGCGCCCCGGGGTCGGGAATGATGTCCTCTCCCTGCTCGTCGACCAGCGTGACGAGGTCGGAAAGGTAGGCGGCCAGAACGTCGGTATCGAGCTTCAGCCAGGCACCGGTCCGCTCACCCTCCCCGGCAGCCGCGGCCTTGCCGATCAGGTCGAGCGCGTGCGTCCGGGAAGTCGAGGCGGCGAACCATTGGTCGCTGACCGTCACCGAGGGCTTCAGGTCATCGGAAAAGGCGGCGGCATCGAAATACCAGGTCACCAGGTCATTCTTTTCCGAGTTGGTCGGGACCAGCATGTTGAGGTCGCCGGCACCGAGATCGCGGGCGGTGGCGAGCAGCGAGCGCACCGAAGTATCGATCTCCTTCCATGAGTCGGCCAGCTTGGAGCGGTCGGAAACCGGTGCCAGATAGGTCATCCGTGGCATGCGACCGTTTTCCACCACCGCCGGCGGCACCCCGGGCAGGGATGGCACCGCTCCGGAAACATCGACCACGAACGCCCGTTCGTCGCCGAGTCCCTGGTCGGCGAGCATGATCCCGTTCCAGAGCTTCAGCAGGTCGTTGCGGAAGCTTTCGTCGAACATGGTGAACATCTGCTGATACTGCGCCATCTTGTCGTTGGCGGGCGTCAGACCCGCGACGTGCTCGGCGGCGCTGTAGGTGATGGTGACCAGCAGGTCGATGTATTCGGAAAGGGCTTTCTGATACTCCGGCGAAACCACGGCATCGGCGAAAAGCAGGGTGTTTTCCCCCTCTCCCAGCGACTCCAGATGGTGGGGCGCGTCATTTCGCAAGGCACCGGACTCATAGCCGCCGAAAAGATCGAACGATACTCCGTGGTCGACGCTGATCACGCCACCCACGGTCTCCGGTTTGTAGAAGCTGTAGAGCGCCTTTTCCTTTTCCTCGACGAGGCCCAGCAGTGAGATCAGCTCGCGCGGATCGCCGAAGCCCTCGACCTCCCTCAGTCCATCGACCACCCCCGCCGCGATCTGCGTGAAGCTGTCGGTCTGGAAGGTGGCCTCAATCAACTCCTTCGCTCCGTAGAGGAAGCCATGGACCGGCAGATCCTTGTAGCCGTCGATGAATGCAATGCGGTCGTTGGCGGCGAGGGACTCCTCCAGCGAGCCGGTCAACGGGCAGCTTTCGGTATCGCCCCCCACATAGACCATCACATAATCCCCGACCACGGCGTTGGCCACCACCACGGTCTTCTCCCGGATCGTGTCGATGAGCCTCTGCGTCGTCTCCGGCCCGAAGCGAGCGATCAGGTCTTCGGGATTCGCCTCGATCTGCTGGGCGATCGGTTCGCCGGAAAACTTGAAGCCGTTGAAGTCCGAGCCCGCGGAGGCGAAGCTGACGGCCTCGCCCTGCGGCGCGGCCATGGAGAACAGGCTGCCGATCTGATCCATCGCCTGCTGGCGGGCGGACTCGTCCGAAATCTTGCTGGCGAAAACGATGGGCGGGACGCGCAGCTGCTGAAGCTGCGGCAGGAACTTCTCGACCTCGCCGATGATGCCCTCGAACGGGGCGCCGCCCCCCATGGCCTCCATCGAGGTGGAGAGGTCACCCGAAACGATCCCCTGCGCGAACGCCTGGGACAAGCTACGAAACTGATAGTAGTTCATTCGTTTCCCGATCTGGAGATAGAGGTCGAAAAACTCCGACGCCCCCTTGCCATAGATCACCGACAGGTCCTCGCTCACGAAGGGAAGGATCGGTGCCGCCACCTCGGAGATCGCCTCCTCGGGGTCGGTGCCTTCCTCCTCCATCGCCACCGAGCGAATGAAGTCCCACATCTTGAGCTCGCCCAGTCTGTCGACGGCTCCCTTGGGGTCGATCAGCGAAGCCACCGCATCGACATCGCCCCGGGCCAGCGCCGCCACGGGGACCACGGCCGCGCGCTCTTCCGCCCCCAGGCCGCTTTCCGATTCGACGACCTCGGCGACGACTTTGGCAACGTCTTCGATCACCTCGGACCCTTTGGCCGCCGCGGGCTGTTCTTTTTCCTGGCACTGGGTCAGGGCGACGAGGGCGGCGGGAAACAGGAGGACGCGAGGGAGGCGTGAAGGTTTCATGCACGCATTTACCCACCCTCGGGCCCGCTCCGCAAGCGGTCTCCTCGGCCAATTGCCGGGAATCGCCATTTTTCTAACATCGCCGGCCGGTCATCTCGCTCCCCGGTCGTGCCCTTCCAGCTCCCTGACCCAGACGTTCCGGAACTCCACCGGGTCCCCGTGGAACTGGAATCTCAGCGGCCCTTGCTGCGGGTGGCTGGGCGGGTAGCGGGCCAGCTTCCGCCAGACGGTCGGCCCCAGGAAGGCCTCGTCGTGTTGCACCAGCACCCCGTTGTGGATCACCGTCGCGCGGGCCGGTCTTTCCACCCCGCCCGCCCCATAGACCGGCGGGGAAAACACGATGTCGAAGCTCTGCCAGCGGCCTTGCTCGGTGGTCGCGTCCGCCAACGGCGGCAACTGGCCGTAGAGCGCGCCGGCCATGCCGTCCGGGTAGGTCGGGTTGTCGTGACTCTGGAGAATCTGGATTTCATAAAGGCCCATCAAAAACACGCCGCTGTTCCCGCCACGCTGCTCGTGGACCTTCCTGCCGGCGGGAATCCGCCACTCGAGGTGGAGCTGGAGCGCGCCGAACTCCCGCTTGGTGATCAGGTCGGCGCCCTGCGCCACCAGGATTCCCCGCTCGATCCGCCACTCCGGCTCGCGGAAGGCGTCAAGACTCCGCCCGTCGAACAACACCTCCGCGTCCGCCGGCGGCGGCACGACCACCGCACCGGCGTTTCCCACCACCGGCGGCTGCGGCCGGGTGCCATCGTGGACGACCCACGGCGTGCCCGGCAGCAGCGGATGGTCCGGGCGGTCTCCCACCCCGAAATGCGGGATCCATCTCGCCGCCGCTGCCACCACGGCGGCCACGGCGGCTGCCGGGATCCCGAATGACCGGAGGCGTCGCGCGTTCACCCGGGGAGTTTCGGCCGTTTTTCCGGGAAATCGACCGCTCTTTTGCCTGCCTCCGACATCGGGGTTGCGGCGCCCCTTCCTTTGTGGGAGCGTCCTCCACGCCTCTTTCCCATGGGCATGCCGACCACCCTTACCACCAGCGACCGCTTTCCGTTCGATCTCGTCCGTCCCCATTTGGAAAAAGTGGAGGCCTCAATCCGCGACCAGGTCCGCGCCTTCGACCCCGCCGTTGAACCTTACGTCTCCTACGTTTGCAACACCTCCGGCAAACGGATCCGCCCCGCGCTCTCGATTCTGGTCGGCGGCGCCTTCGGCGACCTGGCCGAGGACCAGCGCAAGCTCGGCGTGATCCTCGAGCTCATTCACATGGCAACGCTGGTGCACGACGACATCATCGACGGCGCCGTGACGCGCCGCATGGTCCCCACCGCCAACGCCAAGTGGGGCAACGGCCTGTCCGTGCTGCTCGGCGACGCCCTCTTCTCCCATGCCCTGGCGCTGGCGACCGAGTTCGACGACATCACGATCTGCCGCAAAGTGGGCAAGGCTTCGCGCGAAGTCTGCGAGGGGGAAATCGTCCAGACCCAGCGCCGCTTCGATCTCTCGCTGACCAAGGCCGACTACTACCGGATCATCGAAATGAAGACCGGTGCGCTGTTCGCCGCCGCCACCGGCATCGCCGCGGCGCTCTCGGGCGCCGACGAGGAAACCGAGCACCGGCTTTACCACTACGGCCTGCGCCTCGGCACCGTCTATCAGATTTACGATGACTGCCTCGATCTCGTGGGCACCGAGGAAAAAGTCGGCAAAACCCTCCGCACCGACCTTGAAAAGGGCAAGCTGACCCTGCCCATCCTCAACCTGCTGGAGTCGGCCTCCGAGTCGCAGCGGACCAAGCTCAACAAGCGCATCATCGAGCAGCAACCCCTCGACCTCTCGGTGCTGGTCGGCATCGCCGAGTACGAAGGCGCCATCGAGTCCGCGGTCGATACCGCATGCGACATGCTCGAGGCCTGCCGGGCCGACCTTTCCGGCCTGCCGGAAAACGACTACACCGCCGCCCTCCACCAGATCACCCGCTTCCTCGGGACGCTGTTGGAGAAGTGCCGGAGGTAGAACCTGTCTGCCAACGGCGCTCCAACTCTGGCTTGAGCAAGCCTTTGGATCGGATCTCCTTCCATCATGTCGACCAAGGAACTCGCATTGGAGACGATTCAACAACTCCCGGAAGACGCTTCCTGGCAGGACAGCGAAGATCGGATCCACTTTCTCCCGGCGATTGAAAAGGCCCGCTTGGAAGTCCAAGAAGGTGCTGTGGTTCCACACGAGGACGTCCGCGGGCTTCTTCAGAAATGGACTACTCCATAGCGTGGACCAAGGGATCCCTGTCCGATCTTGCCGGATTAGTTCGGTTTATCGCGCGCCAGGTCGGCAAAGAGGCTAGGCGAGCTGATCATCCGGAAGGTCGAGTCGATTTCAGCGTTCCCGAGGATCGGTCGGATCGTCCCCGAATACCGGCACGACCCGGTTCGCGAATGGATCGTGCGCCCCTAACGGGTCGTGCATGAAATCGACGACCTTACCGCAACGATATTTGGGCTCATCCGCCGCAGGCGACGCTCACGCCCCACGCATCAGCGAGATCTCGGCGAGGCTGACCATCGCCTTGAAAAGATCCTCCCGCGGGGCGGTCTTGAGCGTTTCCACGGAAATCGCGCGGTCGAGCGTGAAGCGGCCCGAGCGGACGCGGCGCAGCGCGCTGAGGTGCGCGCCACAGCCGAGCTTGTGGCCGATGTCGTGGGCGTAGGTGCGCACATAGAAGCCCTTCGAGCAGTCGACCGAGAAGTCCACCTCCGGCAGCTCGATACGACGGATGTCGTACTTCGTGACGTAAACCGGCCGCGGCGGCCGATCGACTTCCTGTCCCTTGCGGGCCAGCTTGTAGAGCGGCACCCCGTCCTTCTTGATCGCGGACACCATCGGCGGAATCTGCTCGAAGTCCCCGGTGAAGGCGGCGAAGGCCTCATCGATCTGCTCGCGGGAGAAAGCCGGCACTTCCTTTTCCTCCAGGATCTCCCCCTGCCGGTCCTGGGTGGAGGTGGTGGCGCCGAGCGTGAGCGTGCCCTCATACTCCTTGTCCTCGCTCATCAGCAGATCCTGGATCTTGGTCGCGCGCTCCACCACCAGCATCAACAGGCCGGTCGCCATCGGGTCGAGCGTGCCGCAGTGGCCGATCTTTTTCGTGCCCAGCGAGCGGCGGGCGATGGCGACCACGTCGTGCGAGGTCATGTCCGGGGCTTTGTCCACCACCAGCACGCCGGCGGGGACATTCGATGCAGCAGGATTCGGTCGGCTCATTCTTCAGGAAATTCAGTTCTCAGTCGCGGCCAGCTCGGCTTTCACCGCCGCCAGCACCTTCGCCTTGGCGTCATCCATCGGGCCCGCCATGCGGATCCCGGCGGCCAGCGAATGGCCGCCGCCGCCGAACTGCATGCAGATCTTGCAGGCATCGATCCGCTTGTCCTTCGAGCGCATGGAAACGCGGATCTTCCCCCCGGCGAGCTCCTCGAAGAAGATGGCGACGATCACGCCCTGGATCGCGCGGATGATATCGATCAGGCCTTCGCTGTCCTCCGGCTTCACGCCGAGGCGGTGCACGGTTTCCTGATCGAGCTGCCAGTGGGCGAGGCGACCGCAGGCGCTGGTCTCGAGCGTGTTCAGCAGCGCCCGCATCAGCTCGACGCGGCGCATCGGATGGTTGTCGTAGGTCAGGGCGTTGAGGGCCCCGACATCCGTCCCGCGGCGCACGAGATCGGCGGCCATTTCATACGTCGCCGCGGTGGTCCCGCTGTACTGCCAGGAGCCGGTATCGGTGGAAACGGCGACGTAAATCGCGTCGCGCGATTCCGCCGGCATCGGCAGACCCAGGGCGAGGATCAGGTGGTAGAGAATCTGGCCGGTGGCCGGGCTGGTGGAGTCGATCAGGGCAAGGTCGCCGTAGCCGGGGTTCGACTTGTGGTGGTCGATGTTGATCCAGCGCCGGCAGTTCGCGACGGCGGCAAGCGCCTTGTCGCCGAGGCGCGGCTGGGTGGCGGTGTCGAGCGCGATCACCACGTCCACCTCGACCGGTTCGGCCGGCGGCGTTTCGATGCGCTCGGATCCTGCCATGAAAGCGAGATTCTCCGGCAGGCCGTCTTCATTGATCAGTCGCACCGTTTTCCCCGCCGCCTCCAAGGCGAAGCCGAGCGCGATCTGCGAGCCGATCGCATCGCCATCCGGCCGGACGTGGCTCAGCAGGGCGAACGACTGGTACTGGTTCAACCAGGCACCGATTTCTTGGATGACGGAGTTCTCGCTCATGGGGTCACGGGTCCGGCTCGCGGGGCCGCGGATTCTCCCGATCCGCCTCCTTGGGGCAAGGACAATCCTGAGCCGGGTGGCCGCCAGACTCATCGGGAGTTTTTCGGCAAAGCGCCCGAAGTCACCGGGAAGACTCGACATCGGCCCCGAAGCCATCCATCCGGCCGCTTCCCGATGCCCTATGCCTTTCTTGTCTCCGTCGATCCCCCGCCCTTGCCCGGATTCGCGCGCATCCGCGCTGGTACGCCGGGTGCTAACCGCCCACTAACAAGCGGAGAAATACTTTGGATTTCCGAAACATCTAACGTATGAACCGTGACGGTTCCTCGTATCTAGTCGAGCTGATGGATTGCGCCCGTGTCCGATTCTTCCTCATCGCCGCCGCCCTGCTGGTCGCCCAGCCGGTGGCCGGGGAGGTTTCGCGGCCGGAATCCGCCGGCGAGGTGGTGATGACCAGCTGGCCCTGCGTTTCCCCGGATGGAAAAACCGTGGTCTTCGAGTGGCGCGACGACCTCTGGTCCTGCTCCGTTGATGGCGGTCGCGCGACCCGCATCACGGCGCACCCCGCGCGCGACAGCTACCCGCAGTTTTCGCCGGACGGGAAGACGGTTTACTTCTGCTCGACGCGCACGGGCACCCTCCAGCTGTTCTCGATGCCGCTCGAGGGCGGTCCGGCCACACAGCATTCGTTCCACTCGGAGGGTGGCACGCTGGAAGCCATTTCGCCGGATGGAAACACGGCCCTGATCCGTGGCGAGCGCGATGAGCCGGGCTTCCGGCCGATGAGGCTGATCCAGATCGACCTCCGTCGCAACGCGCCGGAGTCCTACCTTTTCAACACCAAGGGAACCAGCGCCTCGTGGCTGCCGGATGGCTCCGCGGTGCTCTTCTGCCGCGAGGGCGAGCAACTCTATCGCAAGGGCTACCGCGGCTCGCGGGCTTCCTCGATCTGGCGCTACGACCTCGCCGACCAGAGCTTCACCCCGCTCATCAAGGAGGACTGGGAAGCCCGCTCGCCCACCCCGTGGCGCGATGGCAAGGGCTTCTACTACGTCTCCGAGCAGGACGGCACCTTCAACCTCTGGAGCCGCGCCATGGATGGCTCGGACAACCAGCAGCTGACGCACTTTGATGACGACGGCGTGATGCTGCCCTCTCTCTCGGCCGACGGTTCGACGATCGTCTTCCGCCGCGGCTTCGACCTGTGGCGGTATCACCCGGCCCAAGACGGTGAGCCGGAAAAAATCGACATCTGGCAAACCGAGGACCTGCCCGATACGCGCCAGGAAATGCGGGAGGTCGATGGCACGGTCGATGCCGATTTCTCGTCGAGCGGGCTGGAAATCGTGTTCAAAGCCGAAGGCGAGCTGTGGGCGATGGATACCGTTCTGCGCGAGCCGAACCGCATCACCCGCACCGATGCGCTGGAGGATGACCCGGTGTTTTCCCCGGACGGGAAATACATCTACTACACCCGGGACGACGGCATCGACTGCCAGATCTGGCGCCTGTCGCGGAAGGATCCGGACGAGTACTGGTGGCAGACCGAATCGTTCCTCACCGAGCAGGTCACCTTTTCGCCCGAGCCGAAGCAGCGCTTCGCCTTCAGCCCGGACGGGCGCAAGCTCGCCTACGTGGCCGGCAGCGGCAACCTGGTGGTCGCCGATCCGGACGGCAAGCAGGCGCGCGTGCTCTTCGAATGCTGGAACGCGCCGAGCTTCGACTGGTCGCCCGATGGCGAGTGGATCGTGTTCGCGGCCCAGGACCAGAATTTCAACCGCGACATCTACATCGTGCCCAGCGATGGCAGCATGGAGCCCTTCAACGTCTCACGTCACCCCGACTTCGAAGGTTCGCCGCGCTGGTCGCCGGATGGCAGCTGCATCGCCTTCACCGGCCGCCGCCTGAACAACGAGATGGGTTTGTTTTACGTGAACCTGCGGCTGGAGCAGGCGGTGAAATCGACCCGCGACCTGCGCGAGATCGAAGCCGAGGCCGCGATGCGCGATGACCCGTCCTACCAGCTCGAAACCGAGAGCGACGACGATGAGCCCGACCAGGTTTCCGGGGAGATTCTCGAACCCGCTCCGGTGCCGAAGAAGCCCCGGGCGAAGCGGACCCGCAAGCGGCTGCCGATCGATTTCGAGGGCCTCAGCGAGCGCGTCGTCCGCCTGAATACCCGAGGCATCGAGCCGAAGCGCGTGATGTGGTCCGGCGACTCGGAGGCCATTCTTTTCCAGTCGGAAAACAGCAGCAACGACACGCTCTACCGCATCGAGCCCCGGCCGCGGGCGAAGATGGAATCGGTCGCCGACGAGCGCGGGCTGCCGATCCGCGCGGAAAAGGACGGCTCGCTGTTCTGGATCGTCGATCAAAGCCCCGCGGTCCTAAAAAAGGGCAAGCTGACCAAGTTTCCGATCGAGGCCCGGCTGCTGCGCGACCGTGTGGCCCATCAACGGCTGTGCTTCCGCCTCGTCTGGCGCACCCTGCGCGACCGGTTCTACGATCCGGAAATGAACGGGCTCGACTGGGATCGGATGCTCGCCAAATACGAAACCCAGGCGGCCGAAGCGCCGGACTCGCGAACCTTCGACCGCGTCGTCGGCATGCTGTTGGGCGAGCTGAATGCCTCCCACCTGACCTTCCTATCCGAGGAGTGGCCGAAGCCCTGGAACGCCGAGGGCACCGAGTTTCAGAAGACCCGTCATCTCGGGATCCGCTTCGAGCGCCACGGTGCCGGCGACCCGCTCACCGTGAAAAACGTCATCGCCGGCAGCCCCGCGGCGAGCTGCAGCCCGCCGGTCCAGCCGGGAGACACGATCGTCGAGATCAACGGCCGCCACGTCGACAGCAGCATGCCGGTTTACCGTTTCATGAACGGGCGCATGGACCGCCGTATCGAGCTGGTGGTGCGCGATTCCCAACAGAAGGAGCACACCCACCAGTTGGAGCCGATTTCCTACGAAAAAGCCACCCTGCTGGCCGAGGAGGAAGTCATCGCCAACAACCGCAAGCTGGTTGAAAAGCTGTCCGACGGAAAGCTCGGCTACGTCCACATCGCGCGGATGTTCTGGGACGAGTTCGACCGCTTCGAGCGCGAGATCTACGCCGCCGGCCACGGCAAGAACGGCCTGATCATTGACATTCGCGACAACGGCGGCGGCTTCACCACCGACCACCTGCTCACCGTCCTCTGCCAGCCCCGCCACGCCGTGACCATCCCGCGCGACGGGGGCCCGGGCTACCCGCAGGACCGCAAGGTCTACGCCTCATGGCACAAGCCGCTGGTCGTCATCTGCAACCAGAACTCCTACTCCAACGCCGAAATATTCGCCCATGCGATCAAGACCCTCGGCCGCGGCAAACTGGTCGGCGTGCCCACCGCCGGGGGCGTCATTTCCGCCACCAAGGACCGGATCCTCGATGCGGGCACGCTGCGCGTCCCCTTCCGCGGCTGGTTCCTGCCGGACACCGGCGAGGACATGGAAATGAACGGCGCCGTGCCCGACTACATCGTCTGGCCGGAGCCCGCCGACCTCATCGCCGGCGATGACAAGCAGATCGAAAAGGCTGTCGAGGTCCTGCTCGAAGACGTCAGGGAAGCCGTCGAGGAGCCGTTCGTTCCGCACTACCGCAACCGCGGTCGCTGAGCGGCTGGCTCAATGCTTCGGCCCGCCGAGTTGGGTGAAATCCCGGGGCCCGCCGCCCCGCGTGAACGTCGGTGCCTGCAGAAACACGGCGATGAAGGCCAGAATGTAGAGCACCTGTTTCACCGTCACCGCGTCATCCTGCAGCAGGAACATCGGCACGATCATCGCCGCCTCACCCAAGGCCGCCCCGATGATGAACCAGGGCAGGCGTTGCTCGTGATCGGTGAACTTCGGAGCGACCTGGAACCTGACCAGCAGGCTGGCGAAGAACATCGCCAGCGCCATCAGCACGACCGGATCGGTGAAGCCCGTGGTCCCATCCTCGCCGCTCGGCCACCCTCCGCCGGCGAAGACCATGATGATGCCCATGCCGATCAGCAGGGACATCCAGATCACCCACGCCGCCAGGGCCTGCTGCTGAGGAGGAGTGGCGGGCTGGCTCATCGCGGCGGGAAATGAAGGCCCCTTACTTGCCCCAGTGCTGCAGGAGCGTGGTCGCCATGTCGCTCGGCGTCTCGGCCACGGCGATTCCGCACTCGGCGAGGATCCGCTTCTTGGCCTCGGCGGTGTCATCCGCGCCGCCGACGATCGCGCCGGCGTGGCCCATGCGGCGGCCCGGAGGCGCGGTGGCCCCGGCGATGAAGCCGCAGATCGGCTTCTTGCAGTGCTCCTTGGCCCAGCGGGCGGCCTCGGCCTCGGCGTTGCCGCCGATTTCGCCGATCATGATGATGGCCTCGGTTTCCGGGTCGTCGTTGAACATCTTCAGCACGTCGAGATGCGAGGTGCCATTGATCGGATCGCCACCGATGCCGACGCAGGTGCTCTGGCCGTAGCCGAGCGAGGTGAGCTGGTAGACGGCCTCGTAGGTCAGCGTGCCCGAGCGGGAGACCACGCCGACGTTGCCGCGCTTGTGGATGTAGCCGGGGGAAATCCCGATCCGGCAGCCGCCGTGCGACTTTTCCCCGTGGCCCGGCGTCACGATGCCGGGGCAGTTCGGCCCCACGAGGCGGGCGTCGGATTCCAGCATCGCCGCCTTCACCCGCATCATGTCCATGACCGGGATGCCCTCGGTGATCGCGACCACCAGCTTCACGCCGGCATCGACCGCTTCGAGGATGGCATCGGCCGCGAACGGCGGCGGGACGAAGATGGCGGAAGCCGTGGCCCCGGTGGCATCGACGGCCTGCGAGACGGTGTCGAAGATCGGCACCTTGCCCTCGAAGGTCTGGCCGCCCTTGCTCGGAGTCACGCCGGCGACCAGCCGGGTGCCGTATTCGAGCGAGAGTTTGGCATGGCGGGCACCGAAGCTGCCGGTGATGCCTTGAACAAGGAGCTTGGTGTTTTCGTCGACGAGGATGGCCATGGCAGGAGTGTATCGGTGAGAAAATCGGGTGCGGGGCTCAGGCGTGTCCCGGCTTGCGGTGGTGGAGGATGAGCGGGTTGCCCTCGGTGTCCTGAATCATGAGCATGTGGCAGACCGGCGTTTCGATCGGCCCCATGGTGATGGTGACCCCGGCGGCTCTCACCTCGGCGAGCGCCTGCTCGAAGTCATCGACCTCCAGCCCCGCCGTGCCGCCCTGCGGGCTCGGTTCCCATCCCTCCATCTTGCCGAGGCCGAGGGTTCCGGCCCCGATGTCGAATTCGACCCAGCGGCCGCCTTCAGTCCGGTGGTCCATGGTCTTGGTCAGACCGATGACCCGCTCGTAGAACCCGACGGCGCGATCCATGTCTTTGACCGGATAGGTCGTGAAGGCGATCTCGGAGACGTTCATCGTGGGCGCGGCTGGGTTTTTCGAAACGAAGGGCGGATCAGGAAACGGCGGCCACGATTTTCTGGGCGGCGTCCGCCATGCCGTCGCCGGAAACGATGTCCAGCCCGCTGGCGGCGAGCGTGGCCTTGCCGGCTTCGACGTTGTTGCCCTCCAGGCGCACCACCAAGGGGATCGGCAGGCCGGTTTCCTTGGCCGCGGCGATCACGCCCTCGGCGATGACGTTGCAATCCATGATGCCGCCGAAGATGTTGATCAGAATGCCTTTCACGTTCGGATCGCCGAGGATGATCTTGAACGCCGCAGTCACCTGCTCTTTGGAGGCTCCCCCGCCGACATCGAGGAAGTTCGCGGGCTCGCCGCCGTAGTGCTTGATGATGTCCATGGTGGCCATCGCGAGGCCGGCGCCGTTGACGAGGCAGGCGATGTTGCCGTCGAGCCCGATGTAGTTGAGATCGTATTCCGAGGCGGCCACCTCGCGCGGATCCTCTTCTTCGGGGTCGCGCATCGCCACGATCTCCGGGTGGCGGAAAAGCGCGTTGTCGTCGAAGCCGAATTTCGCGTCCAGCGCCAGCACCCGGCCGTCCGGGGTGGTCACCAGCGGGTTGATCTCCACCATTGAGCAGTCGCAGGCGATGAACATCTTGTAGAGCTTCGCCACCAGGCGGCAGAACTCCTTCGACTGCTCGCCGTGGAAACCCAGCGTGGCCGAGAGCTTCCGCAGCTCGTACGGCTGCAGCCCGATCAGCGGGTGGACGAACTGGCGGATGATCTTCTCCGGCGTGTCGTGGGCCACGTCCTCGATGCTCATCCCGCCTTCGGTCGAGGCGACGATGACCGGCCGCGAGGTGCCACGGTCCATCAGGATGGAAAGATAATACTCGTGCTCGATGTCGACGGCCTCGGCCACCATCACCTTGCGCACGACGCGGCCTTCCTCGCCGGTCTGCACGGTGACCAGGGTCTCATTGAGCATCTTGCCGGCGAATTCGGCCGCCTGCTCGGGCGACTCGATGAGGTGAACGCCGCCTTGGAACCCGTTTTTGAAATGACCTTTGCCGCGGCCGCCGGCGTGGACCTGGGCCTTGATGACCAGCTTGGATCCCGCGAACTCGCGCGCCGCCTCAGCGGCTTCGTCGGGCGTGGAAGCCACTTTCCCTTTCGGGCTCGCCACTCCGTATTGGTCGAAAAGCTCCTTGGCCTGGTACTCGTGGATGTTCATGTCGCGGGAAAGATGGGCGACGCTGAAAGCACCCGCCCCCCCGGTCAAGGCACAATGCCCCGAGCGCGAGCTGACTTTTTGCCGGTCAACTCCAGTCAAACCAGTCGAACAGCGACGCGAGGTCGATGTCCGGCCATTCCAGCCACGAGAGGTCGATATCCGGCAGCTCGAAAGTCCATCCGCCCGCCAGGTCGGCGAGGATCTCCGCCTTCATCGCGGCGTAGTCGCACACCTCCCCCGTCGCCTCGTGCAGGGCGGCAAAATCGTCCGGAGACGTGTACATGCAGTAGGCCCAGCACTCGATGTCCACCGGAAAACCCCGGTCCTGCGACGCCCTGCGAACCTCGCCCGGAGAGTAGTACTTCTTTTTCCCATGCCGGCGTGTGAGTTCCTCCCCCACGGCTCCGAAATAGGCCTTCTTGTCGGCCGGACGCATTTCACAGGCTGCCATGGGGCGGATCGTGAAAACCCAGGCGGCGGAAGTCGAGCGCCCGGCCTCAGAACCCGAGTTCGAGCTTGCGCGGCCGTGCCTCGTTTTCGAATCGCACCCAGGTCAGCTCGCCGTGGGTCTCGAAGTCGACCGGCTCGCCGTCGAGCTTCGCGGACTTCGGGGCTTCCGGCGTCCGGAAAAGCACCACCGCCGGGGTGTCGCCAACGCCCTCGACCGTCCACGCCGCCCCCTCGCCGACCGGCAAGGTCTTGCAAGCGGAGGCCAGCACGGCAGGTGTCTCGTCCGCCTCGGAGGCCTGAAGATCCAGCAGCACCGCACGCGATCCCGGGTTCACCGCATAACGGTCGATCACGGCCAGCTTGGGGTCGAACAGGTTCACGAAGCGACCCTCGAGCACCTTCTCGCCCTCCGCCGGAGACTCATCCAGCCCGGCGGCCACGACATACGGCCCGCGCCGTAGCACGAGGTGGTTGCAGGTCCTCCACTCCAGCCCGGCCCGACCGGCGGCGGCTTCCAGCGTGGCCGCCCACCTTTCGTCGCCCGCGGCGCTGGTGGCGAACTTCACCGGATTCTCCGCCAGCCAGGTCACCGACCCCTTGCCCACCGGCAGCGTGTCCTTGCCGGCATCCGAAAAGTCGTTGTCGGCGATCCCGAGCGCCTCGAACAGCTTCGCCCGCGGGGTCAGCTCGTTCTTGCCGCCGTCATTCCACCACTCGGCAACGCGGCGATAGGGGTCGGAGTCATCGTCGGCCACCACCAGCACGCCGCCCGCGCGGACCCAATCGGCCAGAGCCGGATGCACCTCGGCCGACATCGGTTTCTGACCCACGTAGGAAAGCGTGAGAACCTTGAAGGGATCGAGAAAGCCCTTCAGGTTGACGTTTTCCAGCTGCACCGGCTCCAGCGGAATCCCGCGCTTCACCAGCGGCATCGCCTGGCCGTAGAGGTGCGCCATGTTCGGATCGCTCGGCGTCGGCTGCTCGCGCTGGAACATCAGCGAATCGCTCACCAGCATTCCGATCCCCGGCGTGCCCGCGTCCCACTCGACCCGCTGCTGGTTCATGTCGTTCAGCGCATTCATCACCACCTGCAGCTCGCTCGCATACTCGCCCGGCATCGTCTGCTGCTGGTCCTCCGGCACGCCGCGGGGATAGCGTCCGCCAAACGCCCGCTCCGGCCACGGCGCGACCTCGAAACGCCAGACCTCCGGCTGCAGCAGCGAGGCAGTCAGGGTCGATTCCCAATTGGTCCGGTAGTCCTCCCAGTCGTGGCGCGGATTGTCCTCGATCGGGTCGTTCAAATACCACACCCGCCGGCCGGTCGACCGCACCAGGTTCTGCATCGCGCCGTATTCGAGGAAGGCCGTTTCGAAGGTCCGCTCCTTCATCTCGCCGCGGAAGTGGTTCGGCGTCCGCGAGGTGCCGGTCCAGACCTGGGCGATGTAGCCATCGCAGCCATCGATCCGCGCCAGGCTCGACTGCGGACTCACGATGCACCAGTGCGCGTAGTTGATCAGGCTGTGGGTCGGCACGTAGCACTTCACGTCCGTGCCGTGGTCGTCGTTCCAACGGTTCACGTGGTCGAAGACCTGCCCGAGCGCCCTACGATAGAGGTAGTATTTCAGCTTCGAGGCCTTCCACTGGGCATCGACCGAGGAGTGCGGTGGCTGCCATTCCTCATGGTAATAATCCTGCCACTCCCGCTTGAAGCCCTCCGAATAGCCGCCTCGGGCCCAGAACTCGGGTTCCTCCAGGTGGATTGCCTTCACCCCCGCCTCCAGCGCCACCTTGACCCCGCTGGCGAGATACTCGCCGTAGTTCGCGGCCGGGCACATGTAGTAGACATCGCCGCCGTGGCTGATCTTGTGGCCGTTGCGGTCGGTCTGCGCGTTGTCGACGTGGTTTTCCCCGTCAAAGCGCCCGTAGAGGTAATCCTGATAGTTGCCCCACGCCACGCCGGTCATCAGGTGGATCCGGTAGCCGCGGTCGCGCCACGTGCCGATGCGCTCCGGCAGGTGGTCGCCGATGCCGTAAACGATCGCCACGTCCGACCGCAGGTTGCCCTTCGGACTCCATGGCTTGGCGGTCTGGAAACAGGTTCTCTCCAGCGCCTGCGCCGGGTCTTTCGGAAATGGAGGCGGCGGCTCCGTCCCCTGGCCGAAAAGAGGAGCCGCGGCAGTCAGAAAAAGCGTCAGCGTTTGGATGCGCATGGCTGCCTTACGGGAAACGACCGCCCGGTTCTGTCTGCGGATCCCGTCAGCCCGCGGCCAGCCCGCCCAGCGCCTCGGCCAGCAAGGCCAGGTAATCGTCGCGGGGGATTTCCCTCCCGCCAAAGGTTCGCAAATGCGGCGTCATCCACTGCGTGTCGAGCAGGATGAACCCGTCCTCCCGCAGCCGCCCGACGAGGTGCACCAGGGCGATCTTCGAGGCATCCGTCTTCCTCGAAAACATGCTCTCGCCGAAGAACGCGCGGCCCAGCGACACGCCGTAGAGTCCACCCTGCAGCCCTTCATCATCCCAGCACTCGACCGAGTGCGCGTGACCCCGATCGTGCAACTGCCGGTAACTTGAAACGATCGTTTCATCGATCCACGTTTCCTCGCGCTGCGCACAGCCTTTCATCACCTCCGAAAAGGCTGTATCAAAGCGGATTTCAAACGGCTGCTTCTTAAGGCGACGGCGCAGTCCGTGCGGGATGTGGAACGCATCGTCCAACGGGATGACGCCGCGCATCAGCGGAGAAAACCACAGGATTTCCCCATCCTGCGCCATGGGGAAAACCCCTTGGGCATAGGCATTCAGCAACAGGTCGGGGGAAAGCGCTGCCATGCCTCAGACTTCCACCCGGCTCTCTACCACCCCGTCCCGAACCTTTGTTTGAATCACCTCGCCATTGTTCACATCGGCGATCGAGCGGACGATGCTGCCATCGGCCTTCGTGGTGATGGAAAAGCCTCTTTCAAAGGCCGACTCAGGTCCCAGCGCGCGCAGCAATCCCCCTAGGTGATCGAGTCGGTCGCCCCGTTCTTCCAGCGCGGCCTTTCCGGCCCGTTCGAGTTGCCGCGAGAGACCGGCCAGCCGCTCCAGCCGCTGGGCGACCTGACGCTCGGGCTTCATCAGCGATAGCCGCATGGCCAGCGAATGCACTGCCGCGTGACGCTCGCGCCAACGGGCGGTCACCGCCGAGGAGAGCTGGCCGCGCACGGCATCGAGCCGCATCGCCGGCTCGCGCAGCAGGCGCTCGCCCCCTCGCGACAACACCCCGCGGCGGGCATTGGAAAGGATCAGGTCGAGGCGCTCCAAGCGTTCGTCGACGCGTCGCTTCATCCGGCGGCCGACGATCTCCACCTGCTGGCGCAGCGCCTCGCCGTCCGGCACCGCCATTTCCGCTGCCGCGCTCGGAGTCGGTGCCCGGCGATCGGCCACGAAGTCGGCGATGGTGAAATCGATCTCGTGGCCTACCGCGGAGATCACCGGCAGCGGGCAGGCGGCGATCGCCCGCGCGACGACCTCTTCATTGAAATTCCACAAGTCCTCCAGCGAACCCCCGCCGCGACCGATGATCAGCAGGTCGCAAGGCGGAATGCCGTGCCTTTCCGCTTCGCCCATCCGCCGGATCGCCTCGGCGATCTCGCGCTCCGCCCCCCGGCCCTGCACCCGCACCGGGAAAAGCACCGGCTTCACCCAGGGCGCGCGGCGGCCCATGACGTGCAGGATGTCCTCGATCGCCGCGCCGGTGCCCGAGGTCACGATCCCCACCGTCCGCGGAAAGTTCGGCAGCGGCCGTTTCCGCGCCGCGTCGAACAGCCCCTCGGCCTCCAGCTTCCGCTTCAGCGCTTCGAAGCGCGCCTGCAGGTCGCCCTGGCCCGCGCGCTCGACCTTTTGGACGATGATCTGAAGCTGACCGCGGGCTTCGTAAACACTCGGCTCGGCGAACACGCGAACCTTCACTCCGTCCTGCAGCGCCTCCGCCCCGGGCCGACGCCGGGCGCCAAACATCGCGCAGGAAATCTGGGCGTTCTCGTCCTTCAGCGAAAAATACCAGTGCCCGCTGCCCTGCTTGCGCAGGTTCGACACCTCTCCTTCCACCCATTGCTCGCCGAGCTGGATCTCCAGCAGGTTCTTCATCCGGCGCACGAGCTGGGTCACGCTCAGCGCCTTGGCTTCCTTCTTTTCCCCGAACAGGTCCACGGCGGGAAGCATGCCGCGGACAACGCGGGCTTCAATCTTTCGCTGAGCCGTCCGCCTCGAGCGTCCTCAGCAGGATGCGCAGCGCGCCGCCGGAGATCCACACCTCGACCATCAGGCACACCAGCGATCCGCCCATCAGCAGCAGCGCCACCACGAAGCACGGAACCGCCAGTCCCTGCGTCCGGGCCGCCACCGCCACCATCGAGGCGACGCACAGGAACAGACTGACCGCACCGAGGAACTGCATCCAGCGGATCAGCGTCAGCCGTTTCCGCAGGTTGGAAATCTGCGCCATCAGCGTGGCGTGCCGCTTTTCCAGCCAGTCGTGATACAGCTCCCGGATCAGCGCCGCGAGGTGGAGGAAGCGGTTGGTGAACGACAGGAACAGCAGGCTGATCGCCGGAAACAGCAGTGCAGGCGTGGAGATTTCGAGCGTCACGGGTCGAGGCGTAGCGCTTCCTGATGCCCGAGGCAAATCCGCCGTCAGGGGGCGACGCTCGGTTCGCCCATCCGCTTGATCAGCTCGGCCTGCGGCAGATCGGAGAACTTCTCCGCCAGCTTGGTGGCCGCTTTTTCCCGGGAGGCATCCGCAGTGTGGTCGCCAAGGGTGAAATGATCCTCCGCGAACTCGTTCATCTCCTTTTCCACCTCGAGCCCCTTCTCCGCCCGCTCCAAGCCGGTCAGGCTACCCTCCAGCGCGCGGGCATCCGACGCCACCGAGGGAAAATCCGCCAGGAACCGGGCCCAGCGGAGCGCAGCCCACGGTTCATCGGACACCTTCGTCCTCGCCCATGACATCTGCTCGGCGGCGAAGGCTTCGCGCAGCGGTTCGTGCTCCTTTTCCCGCGATTCCCGTAGCGTGGAGCCATAGACGTGCGCCATCGCTTCCTCGATCAGCTCGGCGTTCGCCCAGTCGTGGTTGCCGGCGAACCAGATCAGCCGCGCCGCCTTGGGAAAGGTCTTGTGGGACGCGGCCGCCTCGGAGCGATTGAAGCAGTTTGTCCCCATCAGGCTGCAGACGATCACCGACTTGCGGAGCCTCACCGGGCGGAAGTCCTTTTCCTTCAAGTAGACGCCCCCGCCCGAGCCGCAGGCCACCACGCCGGCGATGTCCTTGTCCATTTCGGACATCAGGTAGGCCATCCGGCTGCCGCCCGACATCCCGCTGGCGAAGGCCAGTCCTTCGACCACCGGCAGGCGCTCACGGACATCCCGGTTCATCGCCATCATCGCCTCATCGGAGTCCGCGAAATCGTTCTTCGACTGCTTCGACACGGCCAGAATGATCCCGTAGCGCTCGGCCGCCGGCTTGTAGCGGTCCAGCGTGCCGGGACTACCGCCCCCCGGGTCCATCACGAAGCAGACCGGCCAGTTCCGACCGGTGTGAAATTCCTGCGGCAGATAGAGGTGATAGGACCACTGCGAATCCCCCGCGCACTGGATTTCTCCTGAAACCTGTCCGGGCTCGGCGTCCACGCCTTCAACCCTCGGCTCGCCCACGGCATTCTTGGGTTTTCTCCACTCGGCGAGGAAATCCCGATCCTCCTGTGAAAGCTGCCCCAACTTCACCTTCAGCGAGCCTCCACCTTTCCGCTCCAAGGTCACCTGATCGCCTTCGGCGGAAACCACGCGGGCCTCCAGGCTGGTGCCGGCGGTGCTCGTCCAGGTCCGCCACTCTTCCTCGGCGCTCATCGCTGCCGCGAATACGAGTCCTGCGACAAGCCATCGTAGAAACTTCTTCACGGCGCCATCCCACGGCCGGTCACTCCCTCCGACAAGGATGCATCGTGACAGAAACAGGGGCGCCGGCGGCGGAACCGGCACCCCCCGACCCGTCACTATTCCCGCAATTCCTGATTCATCCGCCGCCGCTCCTTGCGATGCTCGATCTGGCGCTTCTGCTTCGGCGTCAGTTCCTTCTCGCGATTCCGCCACGGCTGCCCCGCATCGCCCGCCATGATGCAGCCGAGCGGACGGATCTCTGCGACGATCTCGGCCAGGCCGAACTCGTGGATCTGCGCTTTCACCGCGGCGGCGTTCTTGTAGGCAACCGGCAGCTCGCTGAGGTCCGGCTCGCCGCAGAACCAGCGGACATCCAACCCGTCGGTCCCGCGCTCGATCGCGTGCCGGCGAGACGCCTCGTCCGGGAACTGTCGCCGGAGCGCGGTGCGCGAGAGGTTCCGACCCGCGCCGTGGGGAGCGAAGGAGAGGAAATCCTCGTTGTCCGCGCCGAGCACCAGCAGCACCGGCTCGGCCATGTTCAGCGGGATCAGGCCGAGCTGGGGCCGGCCCTGCTCGTCGCGCCACGCCGGGGTCGCTCCTTTTCCATGCAGGAAATGATCGCCCCGCCGCCACACGAAGTTGTGCTCGTTGCCCACTTCCGCCACGGCTGCGCCGCCGATCCGCTCGAGGAAACGACGGTGGATCGCCCGGTGGTTCGCCTTCGTCCAGCGGGCGACGTATTGCAGCGCGTCCCAATACTCGATGCCCTCGGGCGACGACGCATCGAGCCAGGCCGCCGCTTCCGGGATGCGCGATCCCGCCCGCGCGGTGTGCTTGAGTGCCGCTGCCTGGCCGCGCTTGAACACGTGCGCTCCGAGGCCGCGCGACCCGTGGTGGGTCACCAGCGCCCGGTAGCGCTTCGGCTCCAGAGCCGCGGCCAGCCCGGCATGACCCGCGATCCGCAGCACGGCGCGCGTTTCCGCGGTGACCTCCACCTCGCCGAGGTAGGCGAAGTGGTTGCCATCGCCCTGGTCCGCGAGGTGCGCGTGGGCGCGGTCCCGCATGCCGGAGAGGAAACGGTTCTGCCACACCGGCTCGTCGAGCACGGGATCGAACACGAGGTCGTCGAGGTGACGGTGCCCCGCCCCGAACCGCGTCGCGGCCGTCAGCGCGTCGAGCTCCTTCGCCACGCTACTACGCTCGTCGTAGAAGGTCGCGAACATCGAGCAGCAGACGTCGGCGGAGTGGGCCGAGGGGATGATCGCATTCTCGACCGCGATCGCGCCGCCGACCGGGATCACCGCGCGTCCGGCACCGGCCGGGCAGGCATCGGGCATCACCGCGCCGCGGGCGATCACCGGCACGCGGAGCAGCTCGTCCATCTTCCGGCGCACGGCGGCCACGTTGTCCTTCTCCTCCTTCGTGTCCGGGCGGATCGCCTCGGCGAGCGGCGCGGGCTTTTCCCGCAGTCCCCGCTTCGGCTCGGGCGCCCCGAACTCGCGCTTCAGCAGCTTGAGGGCATACTTTTTGTCCGAAATACCACGCGCCTCGTACTCGGCGAGCTTTTCGAACATCGCCTTGAAGCGCGGGCCGGGCTCATAGCCGGCCGCGATCAGGTCTTCATGATTCAACAGTTTCATTTTCGTGGAGCGCCGATCATGGGATCGGCATCTTCGGCGGTCGGGACTCAGCCCGTGGTTCCCGACAAGGCCCGCCAGTCCTCGTCGATGATTCCATAGTTCACGCGGTCATACAGTTCGTCGAAGCGCGCGGCGCGCAGCCGCTGGACGCCCTCGCAGGTCAATCCCGCCTTGGCCATCACCCGCCCGGAGGCCGGGTTATGAGCGAAGTGACAGGCCTCGATCCTCCGTAACTTGAGGTCCTCGAAGCCATGCCTGAGGATTTCCCGCAAAGCCTCGGTCATGTAGCCGCGGCCCCAGAAATCGATGCCGAGCCAGTAACCAAACACGCCCCAGAATCCATTCGCAGCGGAAGTCAGGCTGATGGTGCCGATCATTTCATCAGTCTCTCGCAGGACGATGGAGAACAAATCCCAGTGTCCGTCCGCCTGACGGGCTTCAATTTCCTCGAGCCACGTGCGGGCATGGTGGTGCTCGTAGGGCCAAGGTACGACGCTCAGCATTTCAACCACCCTGCGCTCCTGCAGGAGCGCGGTGATCGCATCGACATCCGCAGCCACGGGAGGCCGCAGTTTCAATCGTTTGGTGAATAAGGTGATCATGGCAAAAAAGAAAGTCGGAGGCACGGCTCGCCCGTGATTCGGGGAGCCGGCCGGATGAGGTGGCCGTGGAAAAAACGGCCACCGGGGAAACGGAGGTGATCCTCTCAGGAATCGATCGACGCGCTCAGGCCGGGAATTTAAGAAAGTGATTCCAGTCCTCGACCTTCCACGAATTCCGGATCCGCAGCGTGGCGGGCACGGTCTTCGGGGCCTTGGGGGCGGCGAGCAGCCGGAGACCGGCTTCTTCCGGCGTCCGGGCACCCTTGCGGGTGTTGATCCGTCTATCGGAAAGCACGCAGTTCTCCCAGTCGTCCCGACCGCCCCGCGAGCGCGGCACGACGTGGTCAATGTTCGCCTCGTCGGGCCGCAAGGTCCGGCCGGTGTATTGGCAGCGCCCGCCGTCGCGCTCCCAGATCCCGCGGAAGCCGAATACGGGACGCACCATCGGCACCCGGTCGAAGCGGTTGAGAAGCACCACGGTGGGGATCCGGATCCGGCCCTTGGTGGTGCCGATCGAGGGGGAACCTTCGGGCACTTCGAGGCGGGCCCACTCGTCCCACTCCATCGGCTGGAAGGCGCCTTCCTCGATCCACACCGCGCGGGCGCTGCCCGAAACGAGATGGCTGAAGGCTCCGGCCGGCGAGATGGCGTCGATCGCCATCCAGTGGCGGTTGAGCACCAGGACGCTGCTTCGATGGAGAAGGTTTTCGGTCATGGAATTGGCATGAAGCGGGTCTCCCCGCGGATTCTGGAAGGTCGGCCGCCCCGGCCATCCCGCTGATGCTAGGGGCGTGCCAAGGCACCTGAGTTATGTTTTAATGCTACAAATCGGACACAGTTCATCGGTTCGTCATTATATCCTTCTGAGGATTTCATGACGTCGTTTTAAAAAAGGTGCGGCGCGATGGCGGAACCTGCCGGCAGCGGTGGGGAGAAGCTTGGTGGATGATTTCCGCGTTTCGAGGTGAAGGAGCGGTGGGGAAAGAGGAAAAGGTTCGGGACGAAATCGGAGCGGCGGGCGGAAGATCGTGCCATGAAACGAAAAAGCCCCGCTTCCTGACGGAAAGCGGGGCGTCGAAACCTTGGTTCTATGCAACATTTGGATCATCGTATCGACCCTTCCCTGCTTTCCCTTCTTCCCGGATTCATCCACTCATCGTGCATGTCCGGAGCGAATCCCGGCTGGCTTTTTCCTGCCAGACAACCGGACGCCTGCACGGCACGGATGCCGCGGAGCGAAGTGAGGTTGCTGGATGGATGCAAGAACATGGCGGTCGGGGCTGACGCACGGACCTCTATCTATCGACGCCCTTCACGTCAACCCCCGAGTTCATCTTTTTATATCTTTCCCTCCATCCCTGGCAAAAGCCGATCGCCCCGCGACCGCCGCCAACGAGGGATCGCGGCATTGCGGATGGCTGAAAATGGCTGCTAGCTTGCCGCGTGAACCATCCGGAGTGGACCACCATCGTCGTCGCCACGGGCTTCGCCTGCCTGCATGCGGTGGGCTTGCTCCACGTCTTCCATGTGCTGATGCGCGGGCGCACCGCGCAGGGGACGATCGCCTGGATCGTGTGCATGATCGTGGCCCCGTGGGTGGCCATCCCTTTTTACTGGATCGCCGGGCGGCAGAAGTTCGCCGGCTACGTGCGCGCCCGGCGGGCCGAGGACGCCGGGCTGCGCAAGCTATCCGACGACATGCACCGCCGGCTGCGGCAGTACGAGCTGCAGCCCGTGGATGCCTTCGGCCGGGCCGCGGCCCAGCTTGGCGGCCTTCCTTTCACCCGCGGCAATGCCCTGCACCTGCTGATCGATGGCGACCAGACCTTCGAAGCCATCTTCCAATCGATCGCGGCGGCCGAGCACTACATTCTGGTGAATTTCTTCATCGTGAAGAGCGACCGGATCGGCCAGCGCTTCAAGGAGGCCCTGATCGCCAAGGCGCGCCACGGGGTGAAGGTCTATTTCCTGTTCGACGAATTCGGCTCGCACAAGCTGGCCAGGACCTACCTGTCCGAGCTGGAGGACGCCGGGATCGAGTGCCGCTCGTTCGGCGTCAACCGACGCTGGTGGTCCCGGCTGCAGATCAATTTCCGCAACCACCGCAAGATCGTCGTCACCGACGGCCACGAGGCCTTCATCGGTGGCCTCAACGTGGGCGACGAATACCTCGGCCGCGACCAGCGTTTCGGCCACTGGCGGGACACCCACCTGAGGCTGCGGGGGCCGTGCGTGCAGGCGATCCAGATTGTCTTCCTCGAGGACTGGAACTGGGTGGCGCCCACCCGGCCGGACCTGCTCTGGGACTCGCACGAGGAACCGGCCAACCAGGCGGCGGCGATCCTGCCCACCGGTCCGGCCGATCCGGCGGACTCATGGCAGTTGGTCGTGGCCGAGGCCGCCAACAGCAGTCGCGAGCGGTTGTGGATCGCGTCTCCTTACTTCGTGCCGGACCAGGGCGTCCTGACCGCGCTGCAGGCGGCGGCGGTCCGCGGCGTGGACGTGCGCATTTTGATCCCGGAAAAGGCCGATCACGCGATGGTGTGGCTGGCCGCCCACACCTTCTACGACGAGACGCTGCCGTTCGGGATCAAGATCCTGCGCTACCGGGCGGGCTTTCTTCACCAGAAGGCCATGCTGGTGGACGACCGCTATGCCTTCATCGGCACCGCCAACCTCGACAACCGGTCTTTCCGCCTGAACTTCGAGCTCACCGCCGTCAGCACCGATGCCGGGTTCGTCAGGGAAGTAAAAACGATGCTGGAAAAGGACTTCGAGGAGGCCTTCAGCGTGACGGCCGAGCATTTCACCGGCCGGCCCCTGTGGTTCCGGATCGCCGCGCGGGCGGCGCGGCTGGCGGCCCCGGTGCTGTGAGGCGGGGGAGAATCCGAGGATTTTCCCTGTCACAATCGCCCGGCCGGTCTTCAATAGACTCGAATGAAGACCACGCTCTTTCTCACCACGCTCGCCGCCGCGGCCTCCGCCGAACCGGCGCTGACCATCTACAACCGCAACCTCGCCGTCGTCCGCGAGACGCTCCCCCTCGAGCTCGCCGCCGGAGAAAAATCCGTCAGCTTCGACCGCGCCACGGCTCAGGTCCACCCGGACTCGGTGGTGCTCCGCGACCCCACCGGCGAGCATGATTTCTCCATCCTCGAGCAGAGTTACCGCAACGACCCGGTGAGCCGGTGGCTGCTGTTGAGCCAGTTCGAAGGAAAAACGATCCAATTCAGCCACACCTACCCGGATGGCCGGGTCGAGCTGGTGGATGGAAAAATCATCCGCTCCGGCTACGTCCCCGGCGGCCAGCCGACCGGGCCGATCATCGAGGTGGAGGGGAAAATGATGTTCTCCCTTCCGGGCGAGCCGCTGTTCCCCTCGCTCGGCGATGGCTCGATCCTGCGCCCGACGCTCTCGTGGCAGATCGCCTCGCCGCAGGCCGCCAGCTTTGACGCGCAGCTCTCCTACCTGACCCGCGGCTTCAGCTGGGAGGCCGACTACAACCTCGTGGCCCCGGAAAACGGCGAGACCGTCTCGCTGACCGGCTGGGTCACGGTGAACAACCAGTCCGGCACGGGCTTCGACGACGCCAAGGTGAAACTCGTGGCGGGCGATGTGAACGTCATCGAGCCTCAGATCATGCCGGCAGCCCGCATGAAACGGACGATGAATGCGTTTGCCGCCGAACAAAAGGTGCAGGAGAAAGCGTTCGACGACTTTCACCTCTACTCCCTTCCCCGCCCCCTGACGATCCGGGACAAGGAGACCAAACAGGTGGAGTTCCTGCGTTCCCCCGAGGTCACGGCGTCCAAAAAATACGTCTACGACGGGGCCGAGGCCTTCCGTTTCCACGGCGGGCTCCAGACCGAGCCGAGCCAGGGGCAGACCTTTCCCAAGGACGTGGCCGTCTACTGGGAGTTCAAGAACTCGGAGGAAAACGGCCTCGGAGTACCCCTCCCCGCCGGCCGGGTGCGGTTCTATCGCGAGGACTCGGAGGACGGAAACCTCGAGTTCGTCGGCGAGAACGACATCGATCACACCCCTCGCAACGAACGCCTCAGCATCTACACCGGCAATGCCTTCGATCTGGTCGGCGAGCGCAAGATCACGAACTTCGAAAGCCGGGAGCGCGAGAAGTGGATGCGGGAATCGGTGGAAGTGACCGTCAAGAATCGGTCGAAGGAAGCCAAGTCGATCCTCGTCCGCGAGCATCTCTGGCGCTGGTCGAACTGGGAGATCCGGGACGCCAACGCCGATTTCGAAAAGAAGGACGCGCAGACCATCGAGTTCACCGTCAATCTCCAGCCCGACGAGGAAAAGAAGCTCACCTACACCGCCCACTACACCTGGTAGGCCTGCCACCCAGGGTACGTGGTGCGGCCTGAAGGCACACTACGAACCCTTGAAGCAATCTCTTGAATGCTCGTCCACCATTCCCACCGCCTGCATGAAGGCATAGAGGGTGGTCGAGCCGACGAAGTTGAACCCCGCCTTGCGCAGCGCCTTGCTCATCGCGTCCGACTCCGCCGAGGTCGCCGCGTAGTCACCCATGGATCGCGGACGCTTCACGATCGGCTCGCCGCCGACGAAGCTCCACAACCACTCCACCGGATCGTCCAGCTCCAGCCACGCCCGGGCATTCTGCCGGAAAGCCAGCACCTTCCCCCGGTGGCGGATGATCCCGGGATCTTCGAGCAGCTTCTCCAACTGCCGGTCCGTCATGCGGGCCATCTTTTCCGGGTCGAACTGATGGAACACCTCGCGATAGCGCTCACGCTTTTGCAGCACCGTCCACCACGACAACCCGGCCTGGGCGCCCTCCAGGCAGATCATTTCGAAAAGATGGCCTGCATCCCGTGACGGCACGCCCCACTCGGTGTCGTGATACTCGACGTAGAGCGGCTTGTCCTCGGGCACCCACGGGCAGCGTTGCATGACCGAGCTTCGCCCCACCATGCCGCTTGCCAAGACCGGAATCCGGGACACGGGCGATGGCCATCGCCACCATGAGCCTCGCCCCCCGCTGATCTATCCTTTCGGCCACATCAGCCACAGATACGCGGCATAGGAAACCAACAGCAGCGCACCCTCCTTGCGCCCAATGACCCGGCCGGTCCACATCAGCGGCACCAGCACGACCGCGGTTCCCAGCACGAAGGCCTGGTCGATCCCCCGCACGCCGGCTCCGGCGATCGGATGAATCACCGCCGCCAGGCCGAGCACGAAGAGGATGTTGAAGATGTTCGAGCCCACCACATTCCCGAGGGAAATGTCCGACTGCCCGCGGAACGCCCCCACCGCCGAGGTCGCCAGCTCCGGCATCGAGGTCCCGGCGGCGATGATCGTCAGCCCGATCACCGCCTCGGAGACGCCGAGGGCACGCGCGATGATGATCGAGTTATCCACCAACAAGCGCGAACCCGCCGCCAGCACCAGCAGTCCGCCGAGGATGAAAAACAGGGCACGCCCGACGCCGAGCGGCTTAAGTCCCTCGTCCTCGCCAGGAGCTTCTTTCCGCGCCGCGCGGATGATCCACACCGTGTAGACCACGCTCGCGACCAACAGCAGCCCGCCCTCCAGCCGGGAAACCGCGCCATCCCACAGCACCGCCAAGCCGCCGAGAGTCACCGCCAGCATCACCGGCGCATCGCGCCGGATCACCGAACTCTGCACGCGGATCGGCCGGATCAGCGACGCCACGCCGAGAATCACCGCGATGTTGAAAATGTTCGAGCCGATCACGTTGCCCACCGAAATTCCCGGCTGCCCGGCCCACGCGGCTTTCACCGAGACCAGAAGCTCCGGCGACGAGGTGCCGTAGGCGACCACCGTCAGACCTACGACCAACGCCGTAAGTCCCAGCCGCAACGCGATCCCCGCCCCTCCCCTCACCAACCATTCCGCCCCCAGAAACAAGAGCCCGAAACTCAACAAGGTAAGAAGTGCGGCCGAAAGCATCCCTGCCTCATGCCGGGAATCCCGCCCTCCGGCGATTGGGATTTAGGCGCACCGTTTCCATCCGGTCCGCCGGTCTTCCGTCTTGCCGGCGCGAATGCCCGATCCATCCTCTCCCGCCGTGACGCTTGGCAAAAAACAGCTCCTCCCCTGGTTCGTCTGGCTGCTTCTCTTCTTCGGCACCTGGCTCGCCATCGTCATCTCCGGCAACCATTGGCAGACGCTCAGGGACCACTACGGCATCGCCGTCGCCATGATCTTCGGCTCGTACTGCGCCGGCTCCACACCCATGGGCGGCGGCACGGTCGGCTTCCCGATCCTGACCCTGCTGTTTCACGAGCCCGCCACGCTCGGACGCGATTTCAGCTTCGCCATCCAGAGCATCGGCATGACCAGCGCGTCGATCTTCATCGCCTGCCGCCGCCAACCGGTCGAGTGGCCGATGCTGCGCTGGGCGGTGCTCGGATCGCTCGTCGGCACGCCGCTCGGGATCCTTTTCCTCGCCCCTCACGTTCCTGCGCTGGTCATCAAGATCGTGTTCGCCGTGGTCTGGTGTTCCTTCGGCGTGC
The DNA here is from genome assembly GCF_040362925.1 of Haloferula sargassicola. Lineage (NCBI taxonomy): Bacteria > Pseudomonadati > Verrucomicrobiota > Verrucomicrobiia > Verrucomicrobiales > Verrucomicrobiaceae > Haloferula > Haloferula sargassicola. Next base: position 223,684 of record NZ_BAABRI010000001.1, on the reverse strand, counting down.
TGCACCTCTACCGCTTGCGGGAAATCACCCGCCACGAGGGTCTGGCACCGGGCGCCCATCGCTTCGACCGCCGCGCGGGGCTGCTGATCGGGCTGCTGGCCGGCGCCACCGTCGCCTCCATCACCGGCGTGGGGATCGATATGGTCATTTACGCCGTGCTGGTCCTGCTGTGCCAGGCCGACCTCAAGATCGCGATCCCGACCTCGGTGATCCTGATGGCCGCCAACTCCCTGATCGGCGTGGCGACCAAGGAGCTGACCACCGGCCTGCAGCCCGGCGTTTTCGAGAACTGGCTGGCCGCCGCCCCGATCGTCGCCCTCGGGGCTCCGCTCGGCGCCTTCGTGGTCGATCGGATCGGCCGCACCCCCACCCTGTTCGTCGTTTCGCTGCTGTGCATCATCCAGTTCTTCTGGACCGTGAAGGACGAATGGGCAGCCCTCGGCCTGCTCGGACTGACCGGCGCGCTCGGCGGCGTACTCCTTTTCAACCTCGGCTTCGAGGTGCTGCATCGGATCGGCAACCGCTTCGACCGACGGGGGCTGCGCCAAAATCCGACGGCGCAGGTCGCGGCATCCCCGCTTCCCTGAGCGGCCTCGGCAGGTGCGGGCTCATTCCGGGTGGAAAAGGCCGCTTCCAAAACTGCCCGTGCCTCTTTCCATTTGGAAATGGCCAGTTCCAAAAACGCCCCTGCCCCTTTCCAGTTGGCAAAGGCCACTTCCAAAATCGCCCCTGCCCCTTTCCAGTTGGCAAAGGCCACTTCCAAAACTGCCCATGCCTCCTTCCAGTTGGCAAAGGCCCCTTCCAAAACTGCCCATGCCTCTTTCCAATTGGCGGGGACCACTCGGAAAATTCCGAATGCCGTTCGCCAATTGACGCCGCGATCCGCCGAACAATCGCGCCTTGCCCCTGCCGAGGCGGACTGATTTCCTCCCGGCCCACCATTTTCCCGCAGCAAAACCATGGCCAACAAGGAACACACCGACCCCGTCCGCATGGAGAAGATCGTCTCCCTCTGCAAACGCCGCGGCTTCATCTTTCAAGCCGGCGAACTCTACGGCGGTCTCAACGGTTGCTGGGACTACGGCCCGCTCGGCGCCGAACTGAAGCGCAACCTCAAGGACTACTGGTGGCGCAAGACCGTCCAGGAGCGCGACGACGTGCTCGGCATGGACGGCGCGATCCTGACCCACCAGGAAGTGCTCAAGGCCAGCGGCCACGTCGGGGGCTTCAGCGACCCCATGGTCGATTGCAAGGCCTGCAAAGGCCGCTTCAGGGCGGACAATCTCGAAAACCTCGAATGCGGCCAGAAGCCCTCCTGCAAGCCGGGTGAACACAAGAACTGCGAACTCACGGAGCCGCGGGCCTTCGACCTGATGCTTTCCACCAAGCTCGGCGCGCTGGCCACCGATGACGATCCGAAAGCACTCGCCTACCTCCGCCCGGAGACGGCCCAGTCGATCTTCGTCCAGTACAAGAACATCCTCGACTCGAACCGCATCAAGCTGCCCTTCGGGATCGCTCAGGTCGGCAAGTCGTTCCGCAACGAGATCAACCCGCGCAACTACACCTTCCGCAGCCGCGAGTTCGAGCAGATGGAAATCGAGTACTTCTGCCGCCCCGAGGATGGCCTGCGCCTCACCGACGAGTGGCTCGAAGCCCGTCTCAAGTTCTATGAGGAGATCGGCGTGCCGCGGGAAAAGCTGCACATCCTCGACGTGCCGGACGGCGAGCGCGCGTTCTACTCGAAGAAGACCTACGACATCGAATACGAATTCCCCTTCGGCATCCAGGAGCTGGAGGGCGTGGCCTACCGCACCGACTACGACCTCAGCGTCCACCAGAAGGGCTCGGGTCGCCCGCTCGAGTACTTCGATGAGGAAACCAAGGAGCGCTTCATCCCGCACGTGGTCGAGCCGTCCGCCGGCTGCGACCGCACCGTGCTGGCCATGATCTGCGAGGCCTTCGACGAAGAAGAGCTGACCGACGAGAAGGGCAAGAAGGACGTCCGCACCGTGATGCGTTTCATGCCTCGCATGGCGCCGATCAAGGTCGGCATTTTCCCGCTGCTCAAGAAGAACGAGGAACAGGTGCGGCTGTGCCGCGAGATCCAGAAAACGCTTCAGCCGTGGATGACCGTCTTCTACGACGATGGCGGAGCCGTCGGCCGTCGCTACCGCCGGCAGGACGAGGTCGGCACGCCGTTCTGCATCACGGTCGATTTCGACACCATCGGCGAGAACGGCCCGGAGCTGCAAGGCACCGTCACCGTCCGCCACCGCGATTCGATGGAGCAGGAGCGCCTGCCGATCGACGGCCTGCTGGCCTGGCTGCTGGACCGGATCCGCTGAGCGGCCGGCTCAGTGCTCGTGGTGATCCTGGAGTTCCTCGGGAAGCGGCGTGTCGATGGCGCGCTGCGACTCCCAGCGGGAAATCGCGCCGTCGTCATTGACGTCGTAGTGCTTCATCAGCAGGTCGAGTTCCTCGGGCGTCACGCCCTTGACGTCCGACTCCAGGATCCCCTGCTCGATTTCCCCGCGGGTCAGCTCACCGTTCGCGTTGTAGTCGAAGCGGTCGAACTTCTCCTGCAGGGCCATCACCTTGCGGTTGTGGGCCTCCTCCGTATGGGCACCGAAATGGGCACAGCCGGGGGCCAGCAGGAGCAACGGGAGGAGATGTTTCATGTGCGCGAACTCTCTCCGCGAAATCACCTTCCGCAAGCCCCGACTCGCCAAAACGAGGGTGGCTTCATTCACTGGCCGCGATGCGAATCCGAGTCTTCGTCGCCGGCAAGCCAGCCCTCGACCACGCCCGCCGCGGCGTGGAGGAATATCTCAAGCGACTGCGGCGCTACGGCAACTTCGAGTTGGTGGTGCTGAAGGCCGGGGATTCCGAAACGGTGTCGGCCCACCTGCTGGACCGCACGGAGGGACATCTCCGGATCGCCTTGGACGAACGGGGCAAGGCCCTGACCACGCAGCAGTGGGCCGATGCCTTCGGCCAATGGGAGCAGCGGGGAGACCTCAAGCACGTGAGTTTCCTCATCGGTGCCTCCGACGGCCATACCGAGGCGCTGCGGCGGGCCAGCGACCGCATCTGGCAGCTCTCCAGCCTGACGCTCCAGCACGAGATCGCGCTGGTGGTGCTGCTGGAGCAGCTCTACCGGGTGGCCACGCTGCGCAAGGGAGAGCCCTACCACCGCTGAGCGAGGCACCCGACTCAGCGCCGGGGCTCCATCGGCATCGCGCTCATCTGACCACCACCCTGGCCGGAGATCGGCCGATTGAAAGGCAGCTGGCTGGAGGATGTCGGCGGCGTTTTCGGTTGCGGATCGAGATCCGGATCCTTCATGCAGGAAACCAAGGGAAGCGTGAAGGCGGCCAACAGGAGAACGAGCAAGGGGCGCATGGACGGGAGCATAAAAAAACCTCCGTGCGTTTCAAGCGCACGGAGGTGAAGAATCGTTGATGGGCTCAGTTGGTGGCTGGCGCGGAGAGAATCACGCGGTCGCCGGGCTGGATCACCACGCCGGGGGCGAGGGTGTCGAAGTCGATTTCCGCCACCGTCTGGGTAGCTTCCACGCTGGAAGGGGTGACCTCCGCGATGCGGCGACCGTTGCGGGTCACGATCAGCTTCGACTGCGGCTTGAAGCCACTGTTGGTGCCGGCACCGACGATCACGAAGCCGTAGTTCTGATCGACGCCGGTCACGATCGACGACATCGAGTTGCGGCTCATGCGGCGGTCACGCTCGGACTTGCGGCGGGCGAGGCGGGTGATTTCGTCGCGGTTCTGGACGATGCTCTTCTCTGTCGACTCGATGGTGCTGTTCAGCTCATCCACCTCCGCGGCCAGCTCTTTCTGCCGGTCGGTGAGCGACTTCACGTTTTCCTGGATCGTGTCCATGTTCACATCACCGGGGATGTCGAGTTCCTGGAAGACCCGTTGGACTTCAGTGAGGGCGCGGTTGGCCTTGTCGAGTTCGGCCTTCTGTTCTTCGATGTCGCCCTCGACCGTGGAGATCTCGCGGGTGAGCGAGGCTTGGTCGGACTTGAGCTTGGAGATGTTGGCATCGACCTCGGCCAGCGTCTCGTTGGCGCCGGTGAGCTTGGTGTTCTCGTCGTCCAGCTCGGTCTTGGTCTTGTCGATGCTGGCCTGGACGCGGCGGTTGCTATCGACCACCTCCTGGTGCTTCTCGAACTGCGCGTCGAGCGCCTGCTTGCTGGCGTTGGAGAAATAAGCGCCGGCTCCGATGCCAAGGATGGCGAGAACGTAAATGAGGGCTTTCATGTGTGTCGGGTAAGTTTTTTTGGCGGGCGGCTTCAGTTGCCTTGGCTGGCGCTGGGGGAAGTCGACTCAGCGGCGGCCGGGCGAACCTGATCTCCGACCATGAGCGTGGTGTCCTCGGCCATCGAGCCGGGCACCACATCGGCGGAGGCGCGACCTGCCTCGACGGTGCGGACGCGGAGCTTGGCGATCGTTTCGCCGCCGCGGACCACCTCAAGGGTGGAGCCGGCCACCGCACCCGCGGCATTGCCGGCGGAGATGGTGACGAAGCCCCACGGGCCGTAGATGGCATTGATGGAGGCGCTGTCGAAGAACGAGTTCTTGTTGGAGTAGTCGCGATTGACCTGGTTGTAGCCGGAAATGACTTCCTGGGTGCTGTTGCGCTCCGAGAGCAGGTTGGCACGCTGGGCCTGCAGGGCGGCCTGCTGGTCTTCGAGCTCGTTGATGTCCTCCTTGAGGCCGCGGATCTTGCCGGCCACTTCATCAAGGTCGCCCACTTCCTGGAGCTGCTCCTTGATGTTGTCGATCTGGTCGGAGTTTTCCTTGGAGATCGACTTCTTGCTGTCGAGGTCCGACTTCATCTCCGCGTTCTTGGTCTGAGCGGCGGTCTCCTCCTCGCGGCGGGCTTCGGTCTGCGACTCGACGTCCTGGCGGGTGGCGATGGTGCTGTCACGCTCCCCCTGGAGGTCGGCGAGGCGCATCTGGTTGTTTCCAAGATTCTGCTCGGCTTCCACCCGTCGATCGACTTCGGTTTCCAGCGCGGCTTTGTTCTTGAAGGCGAGATAGGCGGAAGCGGCGAGAAGGACCGCACTGATGATGGCGAAAATGTTGGCCATGGAGTTTTTTCGATGGAAGGTGGGGTTCTTGGGCCCGGAAGTTAGGTAGCCGGAATACCCCCCCGCAACCCTTAAATGCGGCAATTGCAAAGGTGTCTTTACAAGAGATGGCCCCCAAACCATCGGTGCCGGGCCGATATGCACTCCGTTCTACGAGTATTCACCTACCTGAAACGCTATCCGGGACTCGCCACGGCGCAATTCTTCTGCGCGACCCTGATGGCGGTTTCGGTCATTTTTTTCCCGAAGATCGCGCAGGTGGTCATCGATGACGTGGTCCCCCGCCCCGACCGCCACCACGAGCTGCTCTTCTGGGTGCTGCTGGCCGCCGGCGGCTACCTCCTGAAGGACGGCCTCAACTGTGCCCGGATCTTCGTCAACAACCACTTCGAGCAGAACGTCATCTTCGACATCCGCTCGGACCTCTACCGCAAGATCCAGCGGCTGCCGCTGAACTGGTTCGATAGCCGCCGCACGGGCGACATCATGACCCGGGTGGTGGAGGATGTGACCTCGATGGAACGGGTGCTGATCGATGGCATCGAGCTCGGCGTGGTGGCCACCATCCAGCTCATCGCCGTGGGCCTGGTGATGTATCTGACCGACTGGGAGGTGGCGCTGTGGGCGACCCTGCCGATCCCCCTGCTGGTAGTGGGGGCGTGGGTCTATTCCAAGGATGCGCGGCACCGCCACAAGGCCGAAAGAAACGCCACCTCGTCGCTGAATTCCCTGCTGCACGACAACATCGCCGGCATCCGGCAAATCAAGTCCTACGCCGCCGAGGGCGAGGAGCACGCGAATTTCAACCGGCTCTCCGACCGGGTGCGGCGGGCCACGCTGCACCTCATGAAATGGTGGGCGGTCTACAACCCGAGCATGTCCTTCGTGAGCATGCTCGGCTACGTGCTGGTGCTCGGCTTCGGCTCGCAGGCCATCATCGAGGGCCGGATGACGGTGGGCGACATCACCTTCTTTTTCCTGCTCCTGAGCCTGTTCTACGAACCGGTGTCGAAGCTCCGCCAACTCAATCAGCTGGTCTTTTCCTCGCGCGCGGCGGCAGACCGGGTGTTTGAAATCATGGACTCGGAGGACGAGCCGAATGCCGCCGAGGGCGAAACCCTGCCGGCCACCATCCGGGCGGCGGTTCGGTTCGAGCAGGTCACCTTTTCGTATGGCGACCAGCCGACCCTTCACGAAGTGGAAATCCTCGCCCAGCCGGGGGAAACCGTGGCCTTGGTCGGCTCGACCGGCGCCGGGAAATCCACCGTGCTGTCCCTTTTGAACCGCTTTTATGAAGTGACTTCGGGCCGGATCACGATCGACGATCTCGACATCGCGACCCTCGCCAAGCCCGCGCTGCGCGAGAAGCTGGCCTACGTCACCCAGGAGCCGTTTCTTTTCAACGGCACCGTCCGCGAAAACCTGGTCCTCGGTCGCCGCGATGCCGACGAAGCCGCCCTGTGGCAATGCCTCGAGGCGGCCCACGCGGCCGACTTCGTCCGCAAGCTGCCCAAGCAGCTCGACACCAACGTGGGCGAGCGCGGCGTGAAGCTCTCCGGTGGTGAAAAGCAGCGCCTGTCGATCGCCCGCGCCCTGCTCAAGAACGCCCCCATCCTGCTGCTCGACGAAGCCACCGCCTCGGTCGATTCGCAGACCGAGCAGGACATTCAGGCGGCACTCGATGCCCTGATGAAGAACCGGACCGCGTTCGTGATCGCCCACCGCCTGTCGACCATCCAGAACGCCGACCGGATCTACGTGCTCGAACACGGCCGGGTGATCGAGGTCGGCACGCACGAGGAATTGCTCGCCCGCGAAGGCAAGTACGCCGAGCTCTGCCGCAAGTCCTTCCTCGACCAGCAAGCCGCTCCGTAGTCAGCGGATCGCCCGCTTGCGGCCGGAGTCATCGACGCTCACGTAGGTCACGTGGGTCGTGAAAATGGCGGACGCGCGAAGGTTGCGGCGGTCGTGGACCTTCACGTCGTAGCACACCGAGGTGGTTCCCTCTTTCACCCGCTCGCAGGTGATCGAGAGAATGGTCCCCTGGCGCACCGCATGGCGGAACTCGACCCGGTCCATGGCAATGGTCACGAACTGGCAATGCGGGTAGTCGAGGCTGGCGGCGATCCAGCTCGCTTCATCGACCCATGCCAGCAAGCGGCCCCCGAAGAGGAACCCCAGATGATTGAGATCCTCCGGCAGGACCAGGCGCTGGGTTTCCATGCGGGCTCAGAAGAATTTCCGCTTCTTCTCGCGGTAGGCGAGCGAATCGATCGAGTACAACCCGGCGCCCGAGATCACAAGCACCAGGCAGGGCAGGAAATACAGCATCGCCGGCTCCTTGGACGGTCCTTCGCCGGTCATGAAAAACGGCGCGCCGGCGTGGACCTGGAAAGCCGCCACCAGCATCGTGAAGCCGAGCAGGAAGGCCGCCGGCCGGGTCAGCAAGCCCAGCACCAGCAAGGCACTGCAGCCGACCTCCGCGGCCATGGTGGCCAGCATGGCCACCGGTGGGGACATCAGGGACAGCAGCGGCAGGCCCGGCACCGGCCAGCTGTCCTTGGCGGTCTCGAACATCCCGATCTTCGCGGATCCGTGACCGATCAGCATCATCAGGCCGAAACCGACCCGCAGCACCAGCAGGCCGCCGGATGCCACCGCGTCGCGGGTCCCGCATTCGAATAGAAATTTTTTCATGCCTCCTTGTTTTGAGATTTCAGCCGCAGGGTGATCCGCTTCAGCCGGTCGTCGCCGGACGGGGACACGCTTTCCACCTCGTTTTCCCCCACCAGCGCGTTGTGCACCAAGCGGCGGTAATACGCATTGAGCGGGCGCATTTTCACGGCCTTGCCCGAGGCTTTCACGCGCTCGACGAGTCCCTGCACCTCCTCCACGAGGTGATCCTCCTGGATCGCCCGGTAGTGCTCGCAGTCGACCTTGATACGGCGGGCATCGGGGAAATGCTTCCGCAGGATGCGGTTGACGAGATACTGCAGGTCATCGAGCCGCCCTCCGTCCTTGCCGATCAGGTGCTTGCTCTCGCTGGTGAGGATCTGCAGGCACGGACCGTCCTCGACCTCCTGAAGCTCGATGGTCACCGGGAAACCCAGATGACCGAGCATCGTGTCGAGGATCTTCTTTGCCGCCGCCTCGGGTGTCATGACGATTAAACTAACAGGGCTCGGCGGTCGGTCAATCGTCGTGCGCCCAAACCCCGGCGACTTCCTCCGCGACCTTCGCCAGCCGCGCCTTTTCCGCCTCGCTGAAGTCGTGCGGCTCGGGCATCCCGATTCCCAGCGTGCCGATCACCCTTCCGCCATCCGGCGAAAACACCGGCACCGCCAGCGAGCCGGCCACCTTTGTCTGGCGCGCGCCTTCCCTGGCCACCCCGCCGAGGTCCTGCTGCAGGTTGCACAGCTCCACCGGCTCGCGGGTGGCCGCGGCCGCCCCGGCGATCCCCTTGCCGAAGGGGATCCGGGAAATCGCCGGCATCAGGCTTTCCGGCACCCCGATCGCCACCACCAGCTCCAGCCACTCCCCGTCCGGCGAGCGATGAAGCGTGCCGGTCTGGCAGCCGAAATCCTCCAGCACCCTGCCGAGCCACTCGCGGGCGTCCGTTTGCAAGTCCTCCGTCATGTGCGCCCACCCAAGCACCGCCCGCGGCCGGGCGAAAGCCGGAATCTCCGGCAACCGTACGGCTTTTCCCGACACTCACACGATCCGCCCTTCCCATGGCCGGCATCCCTCGGGTAGAGCCTTGGCTTCACATCCCAACCCAGAACATGAAAGCCTTGAATCAACTCATTCTCTTCGGCGCCGTCGCCTCGCTCGTCGCCTGCAAGGAATCGCCCTCGTCCGCCTCCGGTGACGCCGCGGCCGGCGACCTTCCGGCCGAGTCCTTCGGCAAGCTCGCCGACGGCCGCGAGGCCCACGTCTACACGCTCACCAACGCTTCCGGCATGACCGCCCGGGTGTCGGACTTCGGTGCCACCCTCGTTTCCCTGACCGCCCCCGACAAGGACGGCAAGCTCGAGGACGTGAGCTACGGCTTTGACTCGGTCGAAGGCTACGAAAGCGAGGGCAATCCCTACTTCGGAGCCTCGGTCGGCCGCTTCGGCAACCGCATCGCCCACGGCAAGTTCACCCTCGAAGGCAAGGAATACACCCTGGCGACCAACAACGAGCCCGGCGGCATCCCCTGCCACCTCCACGGTGGGGACAAGGGCTTCAACAAGCGGCTGTGGACGGTGAAGGACGCCGAGGCACCCCACTCCATCACCTTCGAATACGTCTCCGAGGACGGGGAGGAGGGCTACCCGGGCACCCTGACCGCCGACGTCACCTACACCCTGACCGACGCCAACGAGCTGAAATGGGAAGCCACCGCCACCACCGACAAGCCCACCGTCGTCAACCTGGTCCACCACAGCTACTGGAACCTCTCCGGCGAGCCGAACACGACCATCAATGACAACATCATGATGATCCCGGCCAAGAACTACCTGCCGACCGACGCCGGCCTGATCCCGACCGGCGAAATGGCCCCGGTGGCCGACACCCCGATGGACTTCACCGAGCCGACCGCGATCGGCGACCGGGTGGAGCAAGACTTCGAGGCCCTCAAGCTCGGCCTCGGCTACGATCACTGCTGGGTGCTCACCAACCCGGACACCAACGGCCTGGCCCTGGCCGCCCGCGTCAAGGATCCCAAGTCCGGCCGCGTGCTCGAAGTCTCTAGCAACCAGCCCGCCGTCCAGTTCTACGGCGGCAATTTCCTCGACGGCACCGTGGCCGGCAAGGACGGCGTGAAGTACCAGCACCGCACCGCGCTGTGCCTGGAAACCGAGAACTTCCCGGACGCGCCGAACCATCCCGAGTTTCCCTCGGCCGAACTGAAGCCCGGCGAGACCTACCGCCACCTCATGGTCCTCAAGTTCTCCGCCGAGTAACTTCCGACATTTCGATGGCAAAACCGCCGGGGGCAGCCCCCGGCGGTTTTTTTATCTAACCCCGAGCCCTCGCGGAGCACACACTCCGCGCTTGCGGCGGTTTGATACGCTCCCTTGAATGGCGCGCCTTCGACCACTCAGGAAATCCGGAACCCATGGAAATCATCCTCTTCACCATCTTCGTCGTCGCGGTCATCGGACTCGGCATCTACCAGGGAAACAAAACCTCCGGTGACTCGGAGGGTGGCGGTGCCTCCGGCTACTTTCTCGCCGGCCGCGGCCTCACCTGGTGGCTGGTCGGCTTTTCCCTGATCGCCGCCAACATTTCCACCGAGCAGTTCGTCGGCATGTCCGGCCAGGCCGCCGACCACCTCGGCATGGCCATCGCCTCCTACGAGTGGATGGCCGCCATCACACTGGTCGTGGTCGCCTTCATCTTCCTGCCGAAGTTTCTCAAAGCCGGCATCTACACCGCGCCGGAGTTCCTTGAATACCGCTACGGCCTCTTCTCCCGAATGGTGATGGCGATCGCCACCCTGATCATCCTCGTGGGGGTGCCGACCGCCTCGGTCATCTTCTCGGGCGCCAAGGTGGTGTCGGTCTACTATCCGGATGTCCCGCTGCTGGGGAATCTGACCAGCGCCTGCTGGATCATCGCCCTCATCGCGGCAGCCTACGTCTTCGTCGGCGGTCTCAAGGCCTGCGCCTGGACCGACCTCGTATGGGGAGCTTCGCTGATCCTTGGCGGGGCGGTCGTGGCCTGGCTCGCCTTCCAGCACCTCGGAAACATGGACCCCGCCACCCTCGCTCCGACCGCCACGCAAAAGGACGTGACCGTCGACCAGCTCGCCCAGGCCGGCGCCTTCGAGCGGTTCCAGATGCTCAACGCCGGCGCCGCGGAGGTCGGGGGCAAGCTGCACATGAAGCGCCCGCTCACCGATCCGGACATCCCGTGGACCGCGCTGGTGCTCGGTCTTTGGATCCCGAACTTCTTCTATTGGGGCCTCAACCAGTACATCATCCAGCGCACGCTCGGCTCGAAGTCGCTCGCCGAGGGCCAGAAAGGCATCATCTTTGCCGCCTTCCTCAAGTTGATCGTGCCCTTCGTGGTGGTGATCCCCGGCATTCTTGCCTTCAACATGTTCTCGGCTGAAATGGCCAAGGCCGGGGGTGGCTACGATTTCGATGCCTCCTTCCCGCTCCTCCTCAAGAACCTGATCAAGCCCCACCCGTGGATCTCGTGGTTCGTGCTCGCCGCCATCTTCGGCGCCGTCGTTTCCTCGCTGGCCTCGATGCTCAACTCCGCCTCGACCATCGCGACCATGGACCTTTTCCACAAGGTGAAGCCCCATGCGACCGAGAAGCAACTGGTGGTCACCGGCAAGGTCTTCGTCGTCCTGTTCGTCGTGATCGCCGCGATCATCGCGCCCTTCCTCGCCAATCCGAAGTTCGGCGGGATCTTCACCTTCATTCAGGAATTCCAAGGCTTCGTGTCGCCTGGGGTCCTCGCCGTCTTCCTGTTCGGAGTGCTCGTTCCGCGCGCGCCCCGTTTCCTCGGCTGGTCGGGCATCATCCTGAACGCCGTTCTCTACGGTCTGATCAAGTTCTCGCTCGCCGACATCATCGTGGCCAAGGGGCTGTGGTTCGCCGACAGCATCTCGTTCCTCGACCGGATGGGCATCTGCTTCATCATCGTGATGATCTACTGCGCGGTCATGACCGCGGTGAAGCCGCTGCCGAGCCCGATCATCCTGCCGGAAAACAAGGCCATCAACCTGGACTCCTCGCCGATCGCGAAGCTGACCGGTGCCGCCGTGATCGTCATGACGATCATCCTCTACATCGTGTTCTGGTAAAAGCCCTTGCGACGATTCCCCGCCCCGCCCGGCATCCCGCCGGGCGGGGCTTTTGCGTTTCATGCACGATCTTCGCCGCGCGTGACCCGCTTTCCCCTTTGCTCGCCCGGCCCCATCCTCCAACCTCTGCCCCGCAACCACCCACGACCCGCGCCATGGCCCTTCCGCTCAACCCACCGCTCGCCGACCTCGCCTCCGACGCCTCCACCGCCTTCCGGGAGGCCTTTGGCTCCGAGCCGACCCTCCATGCCGCCGCACCCGGACGCGTGAACCTGATCGGGGAGCACATCGACTACTGCGACGGCTTCGTGATGCCCTTCGCCATCGAGCGCTACATCGTCTTCGCCGCCCGCGCCAACGGCACCCCCGAGGCCCACATCGGCTCCACCGGGCAGGACCTGGTCACCCTGGATCTTTCCAAGCGCAAGGAGCCCGGCATCCCGAAGTGGGCCAACTACATCCGCGGCGTGATCCGCGGGTTCCAGGATCGAGGGCACCACATCCCGGGCTTCGACGCCTGGATCGTTTCGTCGGTTCCGCTCGGGGCCGGTCTTTCCTCCTCCGCCGCTCTCGAATGTGCTGCCGCCACCTTGCTGGAGGGCCTGCTCGATACGGTCATGGAGACCAAGGAAAAGGCCCTGCTCGCGCAAAAGGCCGAGCACGACTTCGCCGGCGTACCGTGCGGGATCATGGACCAGTTCGCCTCCGCCTTCGGCCAGGCCAACCGGCTGGTGCTCATCGACTGCCAGAGCGGCGAGCCCGAGCTGGTGCCGTTTGAAAACCCGGACCTCACCGTCCTGATCGCCAACACCATGGTCCACCACGAGCTTTCCGACGGGGGCTACGCGGCCCGCCGCAAAAACACCGAGGACGGCCTCGCCATCCTCGGCAAGCCGTCGTGGCGTGACGTCGAAATGTCCGACGTCGAGGCCAAGTGGGACGAACTCGGCGAACCCGTCAACCGCCGCGCCCGCCATGTCGTGAGCGAAATCGCGCGCACGATCGGCGCCGCAAAGTCGCTGAAGCAAAACGACTTCGAAGCCCTCGGCCCGCTCATGGCCGCCAGCCATGACTCGCTGCGGGACGACTTCGAGGTCTCCTGCAAGGAACTCGACATCATGGTCGAGATCGCCCGCTCGATCGGCCGCTCCGGCGGCGTGATCGGCGCCCGCATGACCGGTGGCGGCTTCGGTGGCTCCACGGTCACCTTGTGCGAGTCCGGCCGGGCCTCCGAGATCGCGGAAACCATGGCCGCCGAGTATGAGAAGGCCACCGGCATCAAGCCCGAGATCTTCGCCTCGCGGCCCTCGCGCGGCGCGCATCTTTTTTGAGGCTCGGCCTCACTCGTCTTCCAGCAGCTCCTGTCGCTCCGCGGCCACCAGCTGGGCGTGGACCAGCGCGGCCACCAGGGCCACGCCGCCGATCGTGTTGCCGATCAAAGTCGGCAGCACGAAGCCGGTCAGGGCTTTCATCAGACCCACGCCGCCGCCGGCGACCAGGTAGAAGGCCTCCACCCCGCCGGCGATGATGTGGGGAAAGTGGCCGAGGCCGATGAGGTAGCTGATGATGATGATCACCCACACCCGGGCCGACTCGGCGAAGGGCAGCAGCCAGATCATCAAGGCGATCAGCCAGCCGGCGAAAATCCCGCGTAGCAGCGTGGTGCCGAAACCGTGCTCCAGCGTGGTGCGGGAGATCTCCACGCAGGCGTCTCGGATTTCCTGGTCCACCACGTGGGTGCGCGCCACCACCACCGCGAAAATCGCCCCGCCCAGCAGGTTGGTGACCAGGACCACGCCCCACAGCCTCAGCACGTTCCACAGCACCTCGCACTTCTTGGTGTTGAGCAGCGGCAGGATGGGCGTGAGCGTGTTTTCCGTGAACAACTGCTGCCGGCCGAGAATCACGATCAGGAAGCCGACCGTGTAGCCCAGCGGCGTGAGCAGCGGCTCCCAGCCGGACCCGGGAATGGCGTGCCGGAGAAAAGCCTGGGCCAGCATCGAGAAGCCCATCGACAGCCCCGCCGCGAGGCCCGACCAGGCAAGGCCGAGGCTTTTGCGCTGCAGCTCGTGCTTCGCCTCGCGATAGATCGCCTGGTAGACCACCTTGCCGGGAGGCGACGTCCGCTCCTGGATCTCTTGGGCTTCGTGTTCTTCTTCCTTGCGGGGATCGACGCTCATTCGGGCAGGGGCGGAATTCGGCTCCTCCGACTATCCCCGCTCCTCCGCCGGCCGCAAGCGATGCTTGGGCGCACCGCGCATGCCCCCCCCTTTCGGATAGGAAACGTATCATTGACCTTGTCAGCCTCCGGACGCAACGCGATGGATGGCGGCCATCGACCATGAAGACCCTCATGCTTACGGCCCTTTTCGGCTCCACCCTCGCTTCCCAGGCCGCGCCGGATTGGGAAAACCAGCACGTTTTCCGCATCAACAAGGAAGAGCCCCGCGCGATCTCCATGCCGTTCCCCACCGCCGAGGGCGCGGTTTCGAAAAAACGGCTGGAGTCCCCGTGGTGCCGGGTGCTCAACGGCGACTGGAAGTTCCACTGGGTGGGAAATCCGGACCAGCGACCCGCCGATTTCTTCAAGCCGGACTTCGACAGCTCTTCATGGAAAACCATCCCCGTCCCCTCCAACGTGGAGCTGCAGGGCTACGGCATCCCGATCTACACCAACGCCACCTACCCGTTCAAAAGCAACCCGCCCCACGTGATGGGCGAGCCGCCGCGGGACTGGAACACCTCCAAGGACCGCAACCCCGTCTCCTCCTACCTCAAAACCTTCACGCTGCCGGGGGAATGGAAGGGCCGCCACACCTTCATCACCTTCAACGGCGTCGATTCCGCCTTCTACCTGTGGATCAACGGCGAAAAGGTCGGCTACTCGCAGGACTCCCGCACCCCGGCCGAATTCGACATCACAAAATACCTCCACGACGGGGAAAACACGGTCGCGGTCGAGGTCTACCGCTATTCCGACGGCTCCTACCTGGAGGATCAGGACATGTGGCGGCTGTCGGGGATTTTCCGCGATGTCTACCTGCACTCGTCCGCGCCACTCCAGCTGCGGGACTTTTTCGCCCGCGGCGGGCTGGATGATTCCTACCAGAAGGGCGTCCTCACCCTCGAAACCGAAGTGCGCCAGCTCGATGGCAAGGATGCCGGCTGGTCGGTGCAGGCCGTGATCAGCGAGCTCGGCGGCGGCCGGGAAATCATCAACTCCACCCTCAGCGGCAAGGCGGGCGAGCGCGCCTCGCTCAAGCTCGACGGGCTGGACATCAAGCCATGGTCGGCGGAAAGCCCGGTGCTCTACCAGCTCCTCCTCACCGTGAAGGACGGCGACGGCCAGCCGGTCGATTATTTCGGCACGAAGATCGGCTTCTCCCGCAGCGAGGTGCAGAACGGCCAGCTTCTCGTCAACGGCCAGCCGGTGATGATCAAGGGCGTCAACCGCCACGACCACGACCCGGACACCGGTCACTACCTCAGCGAGGAGCGGATGCGCGAGGACATCCTCCTCGCCAAGCGGAACAACATCAACGCCATCCGCACCAGCCACTATCCCAACGATCCGCGCTTCCTCGAACTGTGCGACGAATACGGCCTCTACGTCACCTCCGAGGCGAACATTGAAAGCCATGGCATGGGCTACGGGCCGGAGTCGCTGGCCAAGGACCCGTCCTGGCAGGAGGCCCACATCGACCGCGTCCGCAACATGGTCGAAGCCTTCAAGAATCACCCCTCGGTCATCGTCTGGTCGCTCGGCAACGAGGCGGGCGACGGCGTCAACTTCGAAGCCGCCTCGAAGTGGGTGAAGGAGCACGAATCCTCCCGCCCGGTCCACTACGAGCAGGGTGGCCGCAAGGCGCACGTCGATTTCTACTCGCCGATGTACGCCACCCATCGTGGGTGCGAAAACTATGCCCGCGACGAGGAAAAGAAGCCGCTCGAACAGCAGCGGCCGCTGATCCAGTGCGAGTACTCGCACGCCATGGGCAACTCGACCGGGGGCCTGGGCGAGTACTGGGACCTCTTCGAAAACGAACGACTTCTCCAAGGCGGCTATATCTGGGATTTCATCGACCAGGGGCTGCGGGCGAAAAAGCCGGCTCCCGCGATCTTTACCGACACCTCATCCCACGGCCACCCGGTCGTTTTCGCAGGCAAGGCGGAAGCCGGCCGCGGCAGGGTCGAGGGCTATGCCACGGTGGCCGACCACGCCTCGCTGCGCCCCGGCGGAGCCTTCACACTGGTGGCGGAAGTCACTCCGGACACCAATTCCGGCCATAACGATATCCTCTCCAAGGGTGACCATTCGTGGGCCCTCAAGATCGGCCGGAACGGTCAGCTCGAGTTCTTCATTTTCGACTCCACCTGGCAAGCGGTCAGCGCCCCCCTGCCCCGGGGCTGGGAAGGCCAGCGGCACACGGTCGCCGGCATCTTCGATGGCGGCCACCTCCGCCTCGTGATCGATGGCGAGCAGGTCGCCAGCCGGCCGTTCATGGGCAAGGTGCGCTACGACGGCCAACCGGTCGGCATCGGCTTCAACAGCGAAGAAACGAGCCGCCTTTTCCACGGCGACATCCACCGCGTGCGCATCGGCGGCGAGGCCCTCGACCCCGCCGACCTGCAGGGGGGCGAGGCCCTGCTCGACATCGACCTGACCAGATTCTCCCAAGCTCCCGGCGAACGGGAGTTTTTCGCCTACGGCGGCGACTTCGGCGACATGCCGAACGACGGCAACTTCTGCTGCAACGGCATCGTCACGTCCGACCGCAAGCCGACCCCGCAGCTTCCCGAAGTGAAGAAGTGCTATGCGGACATCGACCTTGATCTCGTCGGCCCCGGGCTGGTGCGCATCACCAACAAGCGCTTCTTCACCGACCTCAGCGACCTTGCGATGACCTGGGGGGTCCTGGTCGAGGGCGAAGGCTCGCTTGACCGGACCGCCGAGCTGCCGTCGGTCGCGCCGCGGTCTTCGGCGGTGGTGAAACTCGACCTCTCCGGGATTTCCATTTCCCCCGGCAAGGAAACGGTGCTGGCCGTGGACCTCAAACTGAAGACCGACACACCCTGGGCCGGTGCCGGGCATCGCCTCGCCTGGAGCCGCTTCGTGCTGTCCCCCGGCGGGCTCACGGCGCTGCCTCCCGCCGCCAAGGAAGCCCCCGAAGTGACGGAAGGCGACGCTTCGATCACCGTGACAGGCGAGGATTTCAGCATCGAATTCAGCAGCGTGAACGGTGCCGTCGTCCAGATCACGCAGGCTGGCGCGCCCCTCCTTGAGGCGCCGCTCACCCTGAACTTCTGGCGCGCGCCGACCGACAACGACAACGGCACCGACAACAATCCGTCCCACGCTTACCAGCGCGTCTGCGCCGTGTGGAAGGAAGCGGGCCCGAACGCCACCGTCCGCTCCCACTACGTGGAAAAAACGACCGACGCCGTGGAACTCCACTTCGCCCTCGGCATTCCGGCGGGCGATACCGAAGGCAAGCTGGTCTACCGGGTGGATGGCGAGGGTCGATTGACCGTCGATGCCACCATCCGCCCGCGCGCGAAGCAGGGTGAGCCCCTCGGCCGCATCCCCCGCATCGGCATGCAGTGCCGCCTCGCCAAGTCGATCGACACGCTCTCGTGGTACGGCCTCGGCCCGCACGAGACCATGAGCGACCGTCATCGCGGTGGCGAAATCGGGGCCTGGACCGTTAAGACCGACCAATCCTGGTTCCCCTACGTCGAGCCGCAGGAGACCGGCAATCGCACCGGCGTGCGCCACGGCAAGGTGACCGATGCCGCCGGCAAGGGACTCGCCTTCACGGCTCTTGGCGGGACGCTCGATGCCAGCCT
The DNA here is from genome assembly GCF_040362925.1 of Haloferula sargassicola. Classification (NCBI taxonomy): domain Bacteria; kingdom Pseudomonadati; phylum Verrucomicrobiota; class Verrucomicrobiia; order Verrucomicrobiales; family Verrucomicrobiaceae; genus Haloferula; species Haloferula sargassicola. The sequence continues at coordinate 205,913 of NZ_BAABRI010000001.1, read as the reverse complement.
CTGGCCCTTCGCCATGAGCGACCTCGAGGACTTCGCCCACCCCTGCGACATCCCCGAGCGGGACTTCGTGACGCTCAACCTCGACCACGCCCAGCAGGGTGCCGGCGGCGAGAACTCCTGGGGCGCGCTGCCGCTGCCGCAGCACATCCTCTGGCCGAACGGTGAGTATCACTGGCGCTTCGTGCTCGAGGCCGCGAAGTGAGCCAAGGCGGGCTTGATTCCACCCGGGCCCCGCCGGTCCGGGTTTCTTTTTGCCCGCGATGCCTGCTTTCCGCTTCACTCGCGGCCGTGCGTCACCTGCTCCTCCTTTTCGGCATCCTGCTGCTCGCTTCCTGCTTCGAGGTGCGGGAGGAAGTCTGGGTCCACCGCGATGGCTCCGGCCGGCTCCAGATCGACCTCACCGTCCCCGCCCGCGCGGTTTCGCTCGCTGGCGGTGGAACGGAACTGCGCGCATCGCTGGACTCGTGGTTCGCCTCGAATCCCCAGGTCGTCCTGGAAAGCCTGACCGTTCACCCGCCCACGGACGGCGGAGACCAGACGCTGACCTTGACCGCCACCGCGCCATCGCTGCGGGATCTGGCGACCTTGTCGGAGCATCCGTCCTCGGAGGCCCCGGTGCCGGGTATGGAAAAACTCGCGGGAGATTTCGATGTCCGGGTTTCCGCCATGGGAATCGACTTCCACCGTCAGCTCGACCTGAGCGATGCGCTTGGCTTGGCCAAGTTCGCCATCACGCCAAGCGAGCGGCGGGAGCGGAAGCTCGACTACATCGTCCATCTGCCGACCGCTTCGAGGTCGAACAACGCCGACCAAGTCCTCGACGGCGGCCGGACGCTGATCTGGCATCGAACGCTCGGCCAGGCGCTTGCAGCGCCGGTCGAGATGCGTTTCCAGGCCCCTCTCCCCTTCCCCGTGCTTCCGATCGCGGCCGGCGGACTGGTGACCCTCGGACTCGCCGCCTTTTTCGCCATCCGGCGGCTGCGGCGGGGCCGGTCCTAGTCCGCCGCGGAGACATCCGGCGGCGTCTCTTCCTCCATCCTCCGGATCGCCCTGAGCGTGGCTTTGCCTCCGCTGTGCAGGAAAAGAAGCGCTCCGGGAATCGCCCATACCAGGGTGAAAAGAAAGCCCACCAGCGACGCCGCCACCGCCACATCGGGCGCCATGCCGGTCAGGTCCTCCATCAGCACCTGCAGCGATTTCTCGCGCACCCCGAGGCCCGCCACCGAGAGAGGCAGGGCACTCACCATGTCCACCACCGGCATGGCGGTCAGGATCGGCCCGGGATCGACCTCCGACCCCGCCACCCGCGCCCCGCACCAGAAGGTGGCGTAGTAAATGGGCAGCATCATCGCCGCGACCAGCAGCGCCACCAGGCCATGCCGCCACTTTTTACGATACACGTCGTAGATCAGCGGCAGCTGCCGCAGGAAGGCGATCTTCCAATGCCGGCCACGGGCGTGGATGCGATCGTGGATCGGCGGGTAGGAGGCGATGAACATCCCGAACACCATCACCAGCCCGCCGGTGAAGAACATCCACGAGAAACGCAGGATGCCGCGCGTTTCCACGCTCTGGCTGGCCAGCGCGTCGAAGCGTCCGGCGGTCAGCGCGAAGAAGACCAGCGACATCGCCACCAGCCCGACGAGGTGATCGAACAGCACCGTCATGGTGACCGCCAGCTTGCGTTCCGGATGGTCGCGGATGAGCAGGAAGATCCGCGCGGCATCGCCGCCGATGCCACCGACGGCCGCGAGGTTGAACAGGTTGCCGATGAGGGTCAGCTCGATCGCCCGCAGGAGGGAAATCCGGATGTTCTGAGCGCGCAGCAGGAGCCACAGCCGGGTCGCGGTCAGCACCGCGGTCAGGCCCGCCAGCAACACGCCGGGGACGGCCCATCGCCAGGCCAGCTCGCCGGGCTTGGTGAAGATGGAGCTGCTCCAGTCCACCCCCTTGAGCGCCCAGCTCAGGCAGGCTCCGGTGAGTGCCAGCTTCAGCAGGAAAAACAGGGCCTTCTTCATCGCCTCGATCCTGCCCGCGGCGGAAGGGCCCCGCTCACTGCGCCTCGATGGCCAGGGCGATGGTCTCGACGCTCTGCAGCACCGATTTCGCCTTTTCGGCGTCGCCGACTTTCAAGCCGAAGTGCTTTTCGATCGCGACCACCAGCTGGAGGGCATCGACCGAGTCCAGCCCCAGCCCCTCGGCGCCGAAAATCGGCGTCTCGTTCTCGATCTCCGAGGGCTCGAAATCCAGCATCAGCTCGTCGACCATCACCTCCTTGATCCGGGTCCTCAGTTCCTCGCCTTGAGCCATGTTTCCAAGAATCAGTGTGTTGCGTCAGAAGATGCCGCCATCGATCTTCAGGGCGGAACCTGTGACGTAGCCCGCATCCTGACAAGCGAGAAAGGCGACTGCAGCCGCCACTTCCGCCGGCTGGCCGAAGCGGCGCATGGGGATGCCCCGTTTGGCCTGTTTGGCCGCCTCCTCGTCCATCGGGGCGAGGGCCTCGGTCTCGATGTAGCCCGGGAGCACGGCGTTGACCGTGATGCCGGCCCGCGCCACCTCCTTGGCCAGCGTTTGCGTCAGCGCCACCACGCCGGCCTTGGCCGCGGCGTAGTTGGTCTGTCCGAGCGGCGGCAGGATGGCGCTCAGCGAGGCGATGTTGACGATCCGCCCGAAACGCTGGCGCATCATGGTCGGGATCACCGCGCGGCAACCGAAAAACACCGAGTCGAGGTTCGAGGAGACCACCGAGTGCCATGCGTCGTCGTCCATCGTGGCCAGCAGCGCGTCGCGGTGCATGCCCGCATTGTTCACCAGCACGTCGAGACGACCGTGAGCTTCGGTCATCGTGGAAACGGCGGCTTCCCAGGCCTCGCGGGAGGTCACTTCCAGATCAACCAGCCGGCAGCGCCCATCGAATTCGTCCGCCAGAGCGGTCGCGGCCCCGCGGTTCGAGCGGACTCCCAGCCAGACCTGGGCGTCGTCCTGCTTTTCCAGAAAATACCGCCCGATCCCGAGTCCGAGCCCGCCATTTCCTCCGGTGATCAGAATGCTTCGCACGCCCCATCCTCGCCACCCACCCCCGGATGGCAAGCCCGCCACCGGCAGTTTGAGGCCCGCCACCGGCTGCCTGTTGTTCCCCCTTTAGGGGGTTGCGGATGGCGGCATCCGGACCGGCATGGCTCTGGCAGCGCAACCCCCTGAAGGGGGAACTACATGCGTGGCGTATCGAGCGCTCAAGGCGATGACAGCGTCACTTCCGCCGACGCCAGGCCCTCGGCACTCACCTGCACCATGATCTCTCCTTCACCGGTCGCCCGGACCATGCCGAGGCAGCGGCCTTGGAACGCGCGCCGATGATCCGCCACGAACGACTCGTGGCTGACAATCGAGCCATTGTCCACGGCGATGAGCTTCCCCAGCCCGGAGACGTCGAAGTGAATCTCGTTCTTCGCCGTCGGAACCACGTGGCCTTCGGCATCGGTCACCTCGACCTCCACGTGGCCGACGGACTCGAAGTCCCGCCCGAGGCTCACCCGATCGCCGCGCGCCACCAGTCTCGCCGGCTCGCCGGCGGTCGTGAGCTGGTCGCTGGCCACCTCCTTGCCCGCGATCCTCGCCACTGCCTTGAGAGCTCCTTTTTCAAACGAAACCTCCCAGTTCAGCGCGATGTCGTCCTTCACCTTCTTCGTCCCCAGCGAGCGGCCGTTGAGGAAAAGCTCGACCTCGTCCGCCTCGGCGTAGACCTCCACACGCTGCGGGCCCTCGGTTTCCGGGTTCCAGTCGGGAAACAGCACCTGGCGGCGTTTCCACTCGATCACCTCGTAGCCCGGGTCCGGCGGGGTCGCCTCGGTCGCGCCGACACGGCGAAACAGCTTCACCATCGGCTCGTCGCTCCACCAGCTGCGGCGCTCCCAGCCGCGCGGCTGGATCCAGCCGGTGCGGTCGAGCAGGCCGGAATTGTAGGTCGTGACCGGCCAGTCGCGCGATTCACCGAGGTAGTCGATCCCCGTCCACAAGAACTGCCCGGCGTGCTGCGGGTGATCGCGGCACTCGAACCAGGTGCTGCGCTCGTGGCCCTGCTCGGTGCCGACGATCTTTCGCCCCCGCTTGTCCTTCCACGCCTGCAACAACTCGGCGTCGCGATAGTTGGTGCCAATCACGTCCAGCATGTCGGCCAGGCCGTTGTCGTAATCCTGGGTGACGTTCGGCCGGAAAAGCGCCTGCGTCACCGGCCGGGTCGGATCGTTCTCGTGGCACACGCGCACCAGCCCGCTGAGCCACCGGCCGCGGCGTCCTTTTCAAAACTGCCCGCGATGCTCCAATCGTGCGGCGTGTCGACCCGGCTCCACGTGCTGTCGTCAAAGCCCGCCGCCTCCGCGCCTGCGACATTTCCTTGGAAAAACCGCCAGCCCCGGTCGAGCGACTCGACATCGCGGGCACCGGCCCAGCCGGCCAGCGCGATCATCCACAACCCTTTCATCCCAAAGATTCGATCCGGGATCGATGCCCGTGGCAACCCCCTCAATGGGGGATGACGTGACGGTGCGACGCATTTCCCTCTTGGCAGTTTTGCGCCCGCTCCCGGAGGCTGCGGCATGTTCATCGTCCTTGAAGGCATCGACGGCACCGGCAAGTCCACCCAGGTCCAGCTGCTGGCCGACTGGTTCGTCCAACAAGGCCGCGAGGTCGTGACCAGCCGCGAGCCGACCGACGGCCCCTGGGGCAAGCGCCTCCGCGAATCCGCCGCCACCGGACGGGCCACGGCGGAGGAGGAACTCGAGCTTTTCCTGCGCGATCGCCGGCAGCACGTGGAAGAGCTCATCTCCCCCTCCCTCGCCGCCGGCAAGGTGATGATCCTCGACCGCTACTACTTCTCCACCATGGCCTATCAGGGCTCGCGAGGCCTCGATATTGACGAGATCCGGCGGAAAAACGAAGCCTTCGCCCCGCTTCCCGACCACCTTTTCATCCTCGATCTCGACGTCGATCTCGCCCTTCAGCGCATCGGCGGCCGCGGCGACACCGCCAACGAGTTTGAAAAGCGCGGCGCCCTCCAGAAGTGCCGGGAGATCTTCCTTTCCCTGAGGACCGAGCCCTTCGCCCAGCTCATCGACGCCAGCGTGCCGATGGAAAACGTTCACGAGCAGATCAAGTCAGCCTTGGCGGAGCGCCGATGAGGCGATGCCGATTTCATCATCGGCGCTCCATCATTTCACATACACCTCGCGCGCCTTGGCGCCGTCGCCGGGGCCGACGATGCCGCGCTGCTCGAGGATGTCCACCATGCGGGCCGCGCGGGTGTAGCCGAGGCGCAGACGCCGCTGCAGCAGGCTGGTGCTGCACTTCTGCTCCTGGCGGACGACGTCGATGCACTTGATGATCATCTCCTCATCCGCGTCGGACACCTCCTCCTCGCCATCGCCGTTGGCGGCGTTTTCGATGGATTGCTGGATGTCTTCCTCGAAGTTCGGCTCGGCCTGCCCGGAGCAGTGCTTGACCAGACGCTCGACTTCCTCATCGGAAACGAAGGCTCCTTGGGCGCGCTCGAGTTTCGCCGATCCCGGCGGCAGGTAGAGCATGTCGCCCTTGCCGACGAGCTTCTCGGCGCCCTTGGTGTCGAGGATGACGCGTGAGTCGAGCTGCGACGAAACCTGGAAGGCCACGCGACACGGGATGTTGGCCTTGATGATGCCCGTCACCACGTCCGCCCGCGGCGTCTGGGTGGCGATGATCAGGTGGATGCCCGCCGCCCGCGCCTTCTGGGCGATGCGGGCGATGTTCATCTCCACCTCGGCCGGCGCGGTCTGCATCAGGTCGGCCAGCTCATCGACGATGACCACGATGTAGGGATAGCGGTCGGGAATTTCGTCGTCCTCCGGAATCAGCTCGTCCTCATCCGCCTCGGGCCCCAGCTCGCCGCTTTCCAAGGCCGCGGCGATCGATTCGATCTCCTCCTGATCGACCTCCTCGTCCTCCCACGGAGCAGCTTCCTCCGGCTCGGGCGCGGCGGGCTTTTCCTCGCGCACCCGGCTGTTGAAGCCATCGAAGTTCCGCACGCCGCACTTCGCGAACACGCGGTAGCGCTTCTCCATTTCATTCACCACCCACTTGAGCGCCGCGACGACCTTCTTCGGATCGGTCACCACCGGCACCACCAGGTGCGGCAGTTTGTTGTAGAGCTGCATCTCGACCACCTTCGGATCGACCATGATGAAGCGCAGCTCGTCGGGGCCGAACTTGAACAGCATCGAGGCGATGATCGAGTTGATGCACACCGACTTGCCCGATCCGGTCGCGCCGGCGACGAGCAGGTGCGGCATGGCGGCGAGGTCTCCGATGACCGTCTTGCCATAGACGTCCTTGCCAAGCGCCAGCGGGATCTTCTTTTTCGCCGAGCGGAATTCCTGGTCCTGGAGGAGCTCGCGCAGCGGCACCGCGACCTTGTCGGAGTTCGCCAGCTCGATGCCGACCGTGTCCTTGCCCGGGATCGGTGCCAGGATGTTGATCCGCTCCGCCTTGGTGGCGCGGGCGATGTCCGCCTCCAGCTGGGAAATCCGGGAAACGCGGAGCCCGACGCTCGGGTAGATCTCGTAGCGGGTGATGGTCGGCCCGCGGGTGATGTCGCCCGGGGTGGTCTCGATGCCGAAGGAACGCAGCGTTTCGACGATGGTCCTCTGCACCGCCAGCAGTTCGTCGCGGTTGGCCTCGGTGGCGTCCTCGACCTCCTCGACCGCGTCCAACAGGTCGAAGCCCGGCAGATCGTAGTCCTCGAAGCCGGCGGTCGGCAGCGAGGCGTGACCCCTTCTGCGCTCGAAGGGTTTGTCGCCCGGCTTCGGCGGCTCGACCCGGCGCTGGGACGCATCGATGATCTGCGGCGCCGGCGTTTCGCGCAGCGGCAGCTCAGCCTGCGGCGCCTCCCCGACCTTCGGCGCGGGCGTGGCTTTCTTCCGCTCCTCGCGCCGTTTTTCCTTCTCCCGCTCGCGTTCGAATTTGAGCCGCGCTTCCTTGTCGCCGCGCTCCTTGCGCTCGGAAATCATCTCCGACACCTTGCCCACGCCCTCCGCCGACAAGGCGGCGGTGCCCTTGATGAAGCGCAGCGGCCGCTGGCCGACCACCAGGATCAGCGCGAACAGGTAAGCCACGGCCGCGATGATCACGGTGCCGGTTTTCCCCACGATCGGGCGCATCAGCTGGTCCGAAATCAGCCGCCCGAAAACCCCGCCAGCTCCCGGGGCATCCCCCGGATCCGCCCAGCCGGCGTGCAGGAACACCGCCCCGCTCAGGAGCATCACCACGAAGCCGATCCCCGTGCGCGGCCACAGCCGGCCATTGAAGACCAGCTTGATCACGCCGAACCAGATCAGCGCCACGGGCAGCAGGAAGCCGGCCTTGCCGAAAAGAAACGCATGCGCCAGCCCGATGACGGTGCCCAGCGGTCCGATGAAATTTCCCCGCGGCTTTTGCGCCTCCGCGTGGGGCGCCAGGCTCTCGCCCATGCCCCACACCGGCAGATCCTTGTGGGAAAACGAAACCACGGCCAGGAACAGCACCAGCCCCAGGCCGATCAAGCCGATGCCGATCAGTTCGTTCGACCACTTCGGGGCCTCCGCGGCCTGGCCTCGTTTTCGATTGTCCTTCTTCGCCATCAGGGGTGCGCGGCCCGCAGCATCCCCCGCCGGCCCGCCCCTCGCAAGATTGTTTTCCGGGACTGGAAAATCAGGGAATCTTAGCCAATTGCCCGAATTTCGCCTTCCGCCGCCCGCGGCTCCGCGCCACCGTCGCGGCCATGGATCCGATCACCTTCAAGCCACTTTACATGCAACGCGTCTGGGGCGGCCGGATGCTGGAGACCGCTTATTTCCGCAACCTCCCCGACGACGCCCCCTACGGCGAGGCTTGGGAAATCGTCGATCGCGAAAAGGAACAATCGGTGGTGCGCGGCGGACCGCTCGCCGGAAGCACGCTGCACGAACTCTGGACGACCCGGCGCGAGGAGATCTTCGGCGAGGGCCTGCCGGATTCCCCCCGCTTTCCCCTGCTGATCAAGGTGCTGGATGCCCGCGACGACCTCTCGATCCAGGTCCACCCGCCGGCCGACCTCGCCCCCTCGCTCGGTGGTGAGCCGAAGACGGAGATGTGGTACATCGCCCAGGCCGATCCGGGTGCCAAGCTCTACGTCGGATTGAAAAACGGCGTCACCCGCGAGGACTTCGACCAAGCGCTGGCCGATGGCACCGTGGCCGAGGTCGTTCACGCCATCGAGCCGAAGACCGGCGACTCCATCTTCATCCCATCCGGCCGGCTGCATGCGATCGGCGCGGGTTTCCTGATCCACGAGATCCAGCAGAACTCCGACACCACCTACCGGGTGTTCGACTGGAACCGGGTCGGGCTCGACGGCAAGCCCCGCGACCTGCACGTGGAGGAATCGCTGAAGAGCATCGATTTCGACGACTTCGAGCCCGGCATGGACACGCCGGACGGCACCGTGATCGCGAGCTGCGAGCATTTCCGGGTGGAAAAGATCGTGCTCGCGCCCGCCGAAACGGCCGGCAACTTCGACGAGGACCGCTTTTCGATCTTCTCCGTGGCCGAGGGCCAGGTGACCTCGCACGACGGCCGGATTTTCAAAAAGGGTGCCTTTGTTCTGATGCCTCGCGGCCCCGGCAAGCTGACCGCCAACGGCCGCGCGACGCTCCTGCGGACCACCCTCCCGTAGAGCGGGGCGGCGGGCATCGACCGCCGGGCAGGGTCCTCGCAGCCCGACCGCCGCGCGGCTGGGTTCGTGTCCCTCCCGGCGGGATTTAGAGAGACTCGTCGCGGGGACTCGAAGAAGCGTCGGCTGCGCCGTGCGCTTCCAGACTTGCTGGGAAGCGGGGCGGCGGGCATCGACCGCCGGGCTGGGCCCTCGCAGCTCGACCGCCGCGCGGCTGGGTTCGCGTCCCTCCCGGCGGGATTCAGAGAGACTCGTCGCGGGGACTCGAAGAAGCACTTCCCCACTCGCCGGCTCCACCTTCCTGCCCGGCGGTCGATGCCCGCCGCCCCCTTCACGACTTCGCGTCCCTCCCGGCGGGATTCAGAGAGACCCGTCGCGGGGACCCGAAGAAGCTCTTCCCCGCTCGCCAGCTCCACCTTCCTGCCCGGCGGTCGATGCCCGCCGCCCCCTTCACGACTTCGCGTCCCTTCCGGGGATTCAGAGAGACTCGTCGCGGGGACTCGAAGAAACACTTCCCCACCCGCCGGCTCCACCTTCCTGCCCGGCGGTCGATGCCCGCCGCCCCCTTCACGACTTCGCGTCCCTCCCGGGGATTCAGAGAGACTCGTCGCGGGGACTCGAAGGAGCTCTTCCCCACCCGCCGGCTCCACCTTCCTGCCCGGCGGTCGATGCCCGCCGCCCCCCCTTTCACATCTTCACTCCGGCCATCGAGCAGACCTTCTTGAAATGCTTTGGCTCGACCGGGGTGATCGACAGCCGCGTGCCGCGCTTCGTGACCAGCATGCCATCCAGCACCTTCTCGGCCTTCAGCTGATCCAGGCTGACCATTCCGGGAAACTTCTTCACGAACTCGAAATCGACCATCAGCCAGCGCGGATCGTCGGGGTTCGACTTGGGATCGTGGTAGTCCGATTTTTCGTCGAACTGCAGATCGTCCGGATACGGCTCGCTGACCACCCGCGCAATCCCCACCACGCCCGGCGGCTTGGCGTTCGAGTGATAGAACAATGCCAGGTCGCCCACCTCCATGTCGTCGCGCATGAAATTCCGGGCCTGATAGTTGCGAATTCCGTTCCACGGCTCGCGGCCGACGCGTTCGAGGTCGTCGATCCCGAACACGTCGGGCTCCGATTTGATCAGCCAATAGCGCATGCCGACTCCATCCCGCGTGACACGAATTCCCGCAAGCGCAATCCGGCCGGTGTGTTAGCGTCGGCCCCGTGAACTCGCTCGCTGAACGCAACCTCATGATCCACAGCCAGCTTATCGAGCGCGGCATCCACGATCCGCGCGTGCTCGATGCGTTCAGTGCGGTGCCGCGGGAGGATTTCCTGCCCGAAAGCGAGCGCGGCATGGCCTACGACGACCGACCGCTACCGCTGCGCCACGGGCAGACCGCCTCCCAACCCTACATCGTGGCCAAGATGGTCGAACTCCTCGAACTCCCGGAAAACGGACACGCGCTGGAGATCGGCTCGGGCTGCGGTTTCCAAACCGCGGTGCTCGGCCACGTGGCGCAGGACGTGTGCGGGATCGAGTGGTTCCGCGACCTCGCCACGATCGCCATCCAGAACCTGCTGAGCCTCGGTTTCACCCACATCGAGATCCAGCAGGGCGACGGCCTCCAAGGCTGGCCGGACCGCGAGCGGCGCTTTGATGGCATCCTGATCTCCTTCGCCGTGCCCGAGGTGCCGCAGGCGCTGCTCGACTCGCTCGCACCCCGCGGGCGCCTGGTCGCCCCGGTGGGAAACGACGACCTGCAGGTGCTGCGCGTCTATCACCGGCGGGAGGACGGCGGCTTCGATGTGAGCGACCACGACGCGGTCCGCTTCGTGCCCCGTCAGCAGGGCCCGCCCTCAGAATAGCTCGCCCTGCCCCGGCATCCGGCGGCGGAAATGCTCGCCCGTCACTTCCGGCGGGCTCGTCGGCAGCTCGAGCCTGCGGCAGGTCGCGTGAAACAGCGCCCGCATCTGCCCCGCGGCTTCGCCGGTTCCCTTCATTCGCACGCCCGGCACGCTGCTGTTCAAGCGCCCGTCGCGGGCGGCACGGATGCGACCGAGGATTTTCTCCTTCGCGCCCGGCCGATGCCGGTCCAGCCAGTCGCCGAAGATTCCCGCGACCGCGCCGGGCAGGCGGACCATCGAATACATCGCAAAGCGCCCGCCGGCGTCCTTGACGGCTTTCAGGATCGCCGGCAGCTCGTGGTCGTTGAGACCCGGGATCATCGGTGCGGCGCTGACCCCGCAGGAAACGCCCGCCTCGGACAAGGTGCGGATCGCCTCCAGCCGCGCCCGCGGACTGGAGGCCCGCGGTTCGAGGATCCGTGCCAACGCCGGATCGAGCGTGGTGATCGAGAGGTAAACCGCCACCGCGTTCCACTTCGCGAGTTCCACGAGATGGTCGAGATCGCGGGTGACCAGCGCGTTCTTGGTGATGATCACCACCGGCTGGCGGAAGGTCGCCATCACCTCCAGGCAGCCGCGGGTCAGCTCGAGTCTGCGCTCCACCGGCTGGTAGCAGTCGGTCACGCCGCTCATGGAAATCTTGCCCAGCCGGTAGCCCGGCTTGGCCAGAGCGGCTTCCAGCAGGCGGGGCGCGTCGTGTTTCACCACGATCCGCGACTCGAAATCGAGGCCCGCGGAGAAGCCGAGATACTCGTGGTAAGTACGGGCGTAGCAGTAGCTGCAGCCATGTTCGCAGCCGCGGTAGGGGTTTAAGCCGTAGTCGAAGGACAGGTCCTCGGCGGTGTTGCGGGCCAGGATTTCCCGCGAGGCGTCGCGCAAGAACTCGGTCTGCAGCGGCCGCGGGTCGTCATCGACCCACGCGTCCTCGTCCACCTCGACGCGCATCGGCTCGAAGCGGTTGGCCGGATTGTCCTCTGCTCCACGCCCGCGCATGCCGTTCACTTGAACACATTGATGAGGGAATGCAAGAATGGGGCGGCGGGCATCGACCGCCGGGCTGGGCGGTGGCAGATTGATGACAGGGTGACTTGGTTGGAGTTCCTACCGGCGGGATGTGGGGAGACTTCGCGTCCCTACCGACGGGGTTCGGAAAGACTCGTCGCGGGAACTCGGAGGGGCTTTCCCTGGTGGCCAGCTCCACCTTCCTGCCCGGCGGTCGATGCCCGCCGCCCCCTTCACGAGTTCGCGTCCCTACCGGCGGGGTTCGGAGAGACTCGTCGCGGGAACTCGAAGGGGCTTTTCCTGGTGGCCGGCTCCACCTTCCTGCCCGGCGGTCGATGCCCGCCGCCCCCCTCGTGTCGACGCCCGCCGCCCCCCCCTTCGTGTCGGTGCCCGCCGCCCCGGGTCGGCCGAATTGCCTTGGCGGGCCCCGCACCTTGTCGATTGAAGTAGCGCGTGCCGAAGCCCGGACAAACCGCCGCCACCGCGTTGGTCATCGCCTCGATGATCGGGACGGGCGTGTTCACCTCGCTCGGCTACCAGCTTTTCGATCTGGTTTCCGGCCCGCAGATCGCGCTGCTGTGGGCGATCGGCGGCGCGGTGGCGCTGTGCGGCGCCTTCTGCTACGCCGCGGTGGCCGAGGCGCACCCGTCCTCCGGGGGCGAGCATCATTTCCTGACCGTCCTCTTCCACCCGGCGCTCGGGTTCATGGCCGGGCTGCTGTCGGCGATCGTGGGCTTCGCCGCCCCGACCGCCGCCAGCGCGATCGCGCTCGGCGAGTACCTCCATGCCTCGTTTCCGGACGTTCCGGTGAAAACGACCGCCATCGCGGTGATCCTGCTGGGCACGCTGGCCCACGCCTTTTCCCCGACCACCAGCGCCCGCGTGCAGATCGTCGCCACCGGCATCAAGCTGGCGCTCATCGCGGCCTTCATCTCAGCCACGATGTTCCTGCCGGGAAAAGGCGACATCCCGTGGTCGATCCAGCCCGCCCGCGACCTGGCCGGCATCTGGTCGCCGGCCTTCGCGGTGGCGCTCTACTTCGTGTTCTACTCCTATTCGGGCTGGAACGCCGCGGTGTACGGACTGGAGGAGTGGGAGCGGCCGGCACGCACGGTGCGGCGGGCCTTGGTCGGCGGCACGCTGTTCGTCACGCTGCTCTACATCGCGCTGAACGTCTCGTTTCTCCTCGCCGCCCCGGTCGAGGCGCTCAAGGGACAGAACGCGGTCGGGGAAATCGCCGCCACCCAGCTGTTCGGCAAGGACGCCGGGCGGGTCGTGTCGTGCCTGTTCGCGATCGGGCTCTTCGCCTCGGTCAGCGCCATGCTGTGGGCGGGCCCGCGGGTGCTGGCGGCGATGGGTCGCAACGTCCCCGCGCTCCGTTTCCTGACCCCGGGCGGCGGTGCCCCGCGGGTGCCGCTGATGATCCAGACGGCGCTCGCCATCCTGTTCACGCTGCTGACCGGCTTCCGCGAGCTCGTCGTTTACACCCAGACCGGCCTGACGCTGTGCACCCTGCTGGTCGCCGCCGGCGTGTTCCGCCTTTCAGGGAAAAAACCCATCGTCGCGGCGGCGATCTTTCTCGCCTTCACCGCCTTCGTCATCGTCCGCTCGGTCATCGCCGAGCCTGTGGCGGTGGGTGCCGGACTGGCCACCGCGCTGGCCTGTGCTCTAGTGTGGTTCCTGCTTCCCCGATCCTCCTCATGAAACGCCTCATCCTGCTCGTCCCCGCGCTGCTGCTTTTCGGCTGCAGCCAGGAAATCCCGCCCCAGGGCGGCACCGTCACCGCCCTGAACCCGGCCCGCGACTTCCAAGTCGTGGAGGGCGAGGCGACCGTCGATGACATCGCGCGCTTCCTCGCCGGCCGCCCGGTGCTCCACGGCACCCAGCTTTCCGAGTGGCAGCGGCGCGACGGCGACTACCACACCCACGCGCTGACCATGGACGTCCGCTGGCGCAATGCCGGCGCGCGGCGCACGGTACGGGAGGCGCAGTACTACTACACCACCACCCGCAATGCGATGGGCTCGCCCTCGACCGTGGTCTATCCCTTCGGCGGACCGGACATCCTCTACGCGACCTCGATGTTCCCGAAGGCCTCGACCTACGTCCTGCTGGGCCTCGAAAAGGCCGGCTCGGTGCCCGACCTTTCCGCCGGCAACCCGCTGCCGCTGCTCTCCAGCCTGGCCAGCGTGCTCGAGGAGCCGATCCTGCACGGCTACTTCATCACCGAGGAAATGCGCAAGGCTCCGCCGGTGACGCCGATCCTGATGACCTCGCTCGCGCTGATGGGCGACCGGGTGGAAAGCGTGTCCGGCATCGACGCGGCCGGCCGCCAGGGCGTGGAGATCCGTTTCCGCGATGTCCACGGCGGCGGCTCCAAGCGGGTCATCTACGTGTCGGCCGACCTTTCGAATGGCGGCTTCGGCTCGTTCCAGCCGTGGCTCGACCGCTACGCCGGGGGCGCCGTGTATTTCAAGGCGGCCTCCTACCTGCCGCACGACTCGTCGTTTTCCCAGATCCGCAGCTGGGTGCTGAACAAGGCCGGCGTGGTGCTGCAGGATGACTCGGGCATTCCCTACAAATACTTCGACCAAGGCACGTGGAACACCACCCTGCTCGGCACCTACGAGCGCCCGATCCCCTTGTTCGCGAAGTTCCGCCAGCCCGAACTGGCCGCGGCCTACGACTCGATCGGCGGCGCGGGCCCTTCGATCCCCTTCGGCTCCGGCTACCACATGCGGCCCGAGCAGGCGAACCTGCAGGTCCACCGCCGGCGCTAGATCTGACCGCGCTCGATCGGGGCTCCGGACGCGGAGGAGGCACCGAGGTCCTTCTCCAGCTCCGGAGCCACCAGGCCGGCGGAGAGGATCAGCTTGCTGGCCTCCTCGAGCGACATGTCGCTCATGGTGATGCGGTCGTTGTCCATCAGCACCACGAAGCCGGTCAGCGGATTCGGTGCGGTGGGGATGAACACCGAGGTGACCTCGGTGCCGGTGCGGCTGTCATGGAAGCTGCCGGTCACGAAGCCGACCAGCCGGCAGCCGGGGCTTGGATACTCGACGAAAGCCACGCCCTTGAAATTCCGCTCCGAGCCCATGCCCTTGATCGCCTCGACCAGTTGCTGGATCGAGGAATAGAGGAAGCCGATGACCGGGATCCGCTCGAAGCGCAGCTCGATCCACTGGAGGATGTGCCTGCCGAGGGAGTTCGTCACCGCAAAGCCGACCGAGAACACGATCAGCACCGGCAACAGGGCGCGGAGGAACTCGGAGCCGGGAAACTCGAAGCGCCAGAACCCGGGATCGCCTGCCCGCTGGCCGCGGAGCTGGTTGAGGAAATCGTAGAGGCCGTCGATGATCGCATCGCCGGCTTCGCCGAGGATCTTGTAGATCAGGACGAGGATCCACAGCGTGGCCAGGATCGGAATGACCGAGGCCACGCCCGCCAGCAGGGTGCTGAAGGCTCTTTTCAGTCCGGAGGATCGCGGAGAGGCGTGGGGATTGGAGTCGTCCATCGGAAGGCGCACGATCCATACCCGGACCGCCCGGATTGGCAAGCGGCGGCCCTGACGGGAGCAGGGAATTTTGCGCCCCCGGATCCGGCCTTCCGGTCGATTCCTTGAAACACTTGGGTCTCCCGACACATTATACTTCAACCCATGATGATCCGCCCCTTGCGACTGTTTTTCCCTCTGCTCGCCCTCATTTCCGCCGCCTCGGCGGCCGACAAGAAGCCGAACGTGCTGCTGATCCTCGTCGATGACCTCAAGCCGGTGACCAGCTGCTACGGCGACCCGGTGGCGGTCACGCCGGCGATCGACAAGTTCGCCGCCAGCGGCCTGCGTTTCGACATGGCCTACTGCAACCAGGCGGTCTGCGCGCCGTCGCGCCAGAATTTCATGCTCGGCTCGCGGTCGACCTCGACCGGCATGTATCACCTCGGCCAGAACCTCCGGAAAGTCCTGCCGGACGCGGTGACCCTGCCGCAGTACTTCGCCAAGTTCGGCTACAAGACCCAGTCGCTCGGCAAAACCTTCCACGTGGGCCACGGCAATCACGGCGACCCGTCCTCGTGGTCGGTCGAGCCCTTCCGCGACCAGGAAGTCGAATACGCACTGAAGGAAAGCACCGGCGGCAAGCTCACGCGCGAGGAGGCCTACTTCAACAACATCCTCAACCGCCCGATCGGCGAACTGCCGAAGGGACCGGCTTGGGAAATGGCGGACGTCGCCGACGAGGCCTACGCCGATGGCCGGGTCGCGGCCGAGGCCATCAAGCGCCTCGAAGCCGCCGCCAAGGCGGACGAGCCTTTCTTCATCGCCGTCGGCATCGTGCGCCCGCACCTGCCCTTCACCGCACCGAAGAAATACTGGGACCTCTACGATCCCGAGAAGCTGCCGATGCCGAAGGTGCTGACCTTTCCGAAGGACAGCCCGCCGGTAGCCCACAAGCAGGGCGGCGAGATCGCCAACTACAAGCCGGTCCCGCCGGACGGCAAGACGGACGAAGAACTCACCCGCCAGCTGATCCACGGCTACTACGCCTCCATGAGCTACGCCGACGCCCAGATCGGCAAGGTGCTCGACACGCTCGACCGCCTGAAGCTCTCCGACGACACCATCGTGATGCTGTGGGGCGACCACGGCTGGCACCTCGGCGACCACGGCATCTGGACCAAGCACACCAACTACGAGCAGGCCAACCGCATCCCGCTGATCTTCCGCGCCCCGGGCGTCACCAAGCCCGGCACCACCACCGAGGCGCTCGCGCAAACCGTGGACATCTACCCGACTCTCGCCGCCCTGGCCGGCCTGCCGAAGCCCGACGGCCCGCAGCCGATCGACGGCAACAACCTGCTGCCGGTCCTCAAGGATCCGTCGGCCAAGGTGACCGACCACATTTACCACGCCTTCCCGCACGCGCTGCTCGGCCGCGCCATCCGCACCGACCGCTACCGCATGGTGGAGTGGAAAAAGGTCGGAGCACCCGCGAAGACGGCGAAATACGAGCTCTACGACTACCAGCGGGATCCGGATGAAACCCAGAACCTGGCCGCCAAGAAGCCGAAGGTGATAGAGAAGATGAAGTCCCTCCTCGCCCAATATCCGGAGGCGGTCAAACCCTGACGCCCGCTCCGCGAAAACCCGTCCACGCTCGTGAAAGCCGATCGAAACCGCCGCCTTGCCGAGCTCGACGCCGTGGTCCGCGAGCAGCATGCCAGCCTGCGGTATTTCATCCGCTCGCTCGGCGTGAATTTCGCCTGGGTGGATGACCTGGCGCAGGAGACCTTCCTCATCGCCTACCGGAAATGGCACGAGCTGGACGATTCGGCGAACGCCGGCCCGTGGCTGCGCCGGATCGCCCGCAATCTGGTGATGAACGAGATGGCCAAGTCCGGCCGCCGCCAGCGGTTGATCGATGAAAACCTCACCACGCTGCTGATCGAGGCCGCCCCGATCGGCCCCGAGCCGGGCGAGCTGGGCGACGCCGAAGTCCGGCATCAGGCGTTGCGCGGCTGCCTGGAGCGGCTCACCCTGCGGACGCGCAAGGTGGTCGAGGCGCGGTATTTCCGCGACCGCAATGCCACCGAAATCGCCGCCGAGCTGTCGATGACCTCGGTCGCGGTGCGAAAAGTCCTTTTCAACGCCCGCCAGAACCTGGCGGCCTGCCTCAACTCCGCCCAAATGGATCCGAATTCCTGATGAGCACCCCGAATCCCTTGTTCGACGAACTTTTCTCCGAACTGCTCGACGGCGAGCTGGACGCGGAAGAGCGCGCCCAACTGGTCGATCTGATCCGCAACGACCCCCGGCTGCTCCAGGAAGCGCGGCGGCAGCTCGCCATCTCCGGGGAGATCGCCAAGCTGCGGCCGGAGCTGAGCGACCGCAATTTCCTCGCCGCCATGAGCACGCACCTGCGGGCCGTGGGCGATGAGAACCCCGATGATTTTCCGGCACGGGTGGCTGGCCGCATCCAGCGCGCCCGGCGCCGCACGATGACGCTCACCTCGCTGGCGCTCGCCGCCTGTGTCCTGCTTGCGACCGTGCCGGTGCTGTTCCTGAAACGCAGCACACCGAGCCTCGCGAAGACGGTCGCGGTCGCCATTTCCCTGCCCGATGCCGGCGGCGGAAAAGCCAGGACCGAATCCGTCCAGGCAGGCCGCGAGATCCACCTCGATGCCGGACGCATGCGGCTGGAATTCCAGAACGGCGCGGTGGTGGCGGTCGAGTCGCCCGCCTCGTTCACCATCACTTCCGGCGAACAGATCGACCTCCATCAAGGCAACCTCAACGCCTGGTGCCCGGAATCCGCCCACGGTTTCCGAATCAACACCCGGACCGCCCAGCTCAAGGATCTCGGAACCTCGTTCGGAGTCTCGGTGGGAAAGAACGGCACCTCGGATTTCCTGGTGCTGGAGGGCAAGGTCGAGGTCTCCAACCAAGGAGCCTTCCGCACCGTGCCGAAGGGCGAGGCGGTGCGCGCCTCCTCGCGGCAGGAGCTCGAAACCCTCGACTTCGAGCCGTCGGCCTTTTCCCGCACCTGGCCGTTGGCCTCGGGCATCGAGAACACCCACGGTGCCGTCATTCCCGCTCCGCCGAACACGCCCGAAATCGTCGCCGCGCACGAGGATGACCGCCATATCATCGTCATCCCCGAGCTGAGGGACATCGAGCTTCCGCAATCGATCGATGCCGACATCACCGAGCCCGGTCTCTACGAGGGCGGGACGGTCTGCGGTCCCCATCCTCTCATTTCCCCCCCCGGCCGCCGCGGCCGCAGCTTCCTGCTGCGCTACAATCCCGTCGGCATCGTGGACGTGACGGATTTCAAGCGCTTCGAGGGTTCGGTCACCTTTGACCGGCCGGTCCTCGCCATCGTGACCTCGCCGGACAAGCTCGACGCCTCCGACCATTACACCTCGGCCGCCCCGCTGCCGGCGACGGAGGAGGATCTGTCCATGCGGGGGCTGGAAGGAGCCCAGCCGCCGAATCCGACCGATGGCGTCCAGCTTTCCACCGACCGGCGCACCGTTTCCGTGATCTTCTGGGCCGGCGAATCGGTCGATGAGATCCGCGTCATCACGGCCGAGGACTGACCGCCCCACCGCGGCTCCGCCCGCCCGCGCGGCGGTCGTCGCATCAACCTGCCGCTCCCTTTTGTTTCCCGAAAAACCCAGCCTGCTTTCTCATGCGATTCCTTCCCGCCCTTCTCGCGCTCTTTGCCCTGCCCGTTTTTGCCGACGACCGACCGAACGTGGTGCTCATCATGGTTGATGACATGGGTTACTCCGACCTCCGCTGCTACGGCGGCGAGATCGATACTCCGAACATCGACTCCCTGGCCTCGCACGGGCTTCGATTCACCCAGTTCTACAATTCCGCGCGCTGCTGCCCGACCCGCGCCACCTTGATGACCGGCCTGCACCCGCACCAGGTCGGCATCGGCCACATGACCGGGGAAAACGCCGACACGGACCGATCGGTCCCGCCCGCCTATCAAGGCAATATCAACGATTCGTGCGTGACTCTCGCCCAGGTCGCCAAGTCCGCGGGCTACGCGACCTACATGTGCGGAAAATGG
This sequence comes from Haloferula sargassicola, assembly GCF_040362925.1. Lineage (NCBI taxonomy): Bacteria > Pseudomonadati > Verrucomicrobiota > Verrucomicrobiia > Verrucomicrobiales > Verrucomicrobiaceae > Haloferula > Haloferula sargassicola. The sequence goes on along the minus strand of NZ_BAABRI010000001.1, from coordinate 186,708 downwards.
CATCTCGCCGGCAAGGACCCGGCCGACTGGCCGCTGCAGCGGGGTTTTGACCGCTACTACGGCTGTCTCGCGGGAGCCGTGCACCAGTTTCACCCGTACGGCGCACGGATCATGTACGATGGCAACAAGCCGGACCCGCACCCGCAAAGCACCACCGACCGCCCGTTCTACACCACGGACGCCTTCGCCGACCATGCCATCCAGTACATCCGTGACCACGAGGAGGGACCCTCCAAGGACGACCCTTATTTCCTCTACCTGGCCTTCACCGCGCCGCACTGGCCTCACCACGCTCACGATGAGGAGCTGGAGAAATACGAGGGCAGATACTCGATGGGCTGGGACAAGCTGCGCGAACAGCGCTTCGCCCGGCAGAAGGAATCCGGGCTGATTCCGGCGAAATGGGAGCTCTCGCCCCGCGATGCCGAGGTGCCCGCGTGGGACTCCCTGAAACCGAAAAAACAACACGAATGCACCGATCGCATGGGCGCCTACGCGGCGATGATCGACCGCGTGGACCAGAAAATCGGCGATCTGATGGCGGCGCTGAAGGAGACCGGTGACTTCGAAAACACGCTCATCCTTTTCCTCGCCGACAACGGAGCCTGCGCCGAGGTTTCCCTGCTCGGCGTCGGCGATCCGCGCACCGATCGAGCGCCGGAGACCGACCTGACCCGCCCCAGCTACGGCAAGGCCTGGGCCAACGCCTCGGCCACACCTTACCGGCTCTACAAGCACTTCGCCCACGAAGGCGGCGCGAACACGCCCTTCATCGCGCACTGGCCGAAGCGGATCCAAGAGGGCCGCGACTGGTATCGCGAGCCCGCCCAGATCATCGATGTCATGGCAACCTTGATCGATGTGTCCAAGGCGACCTATCCGAAGACTTTCGAAGGCCACAAGATCACGCCGATCGACGGCATTTCGCTGGCTCCGGCTTTCGATGGCCAACCGCTCGCCCGCAACGAGCCGATCTTCATCGAACACGAGAACAACGCCTTCGTCCGCGACGGCGAATGGAAGCTCGTGGGTCGCAACGTGTCGCCCGCCAGCGGTTTGAAGCCCAGGCGCTGGGAACTCTATCACATGACCGACGACGGCACCGAGCTCCACAACCTGGCCGCGGAGATGCCCGAGCGGGTGAAGTCGATGTCCCGGCAATGGAGCGGCTGGGCCGAGCGGGCCCACGTTTATCCGAAGCCCGGCGGCAGGAAGTGATCCCATCGCCATGAGCTTCATCAAAACCCTCACCGCGCTCGCCCTGGTCACCCTCCCTGGTCTCGGTGAGATTCAGGAGCTTCGAAAGGTCATGCCGCGGGAGGCGATCGAAGCCGGCCTGGAGGCGCGCGACCGCGCCCTGTTCATCAAGGAGGGCTGGATCCGTGATCCCTACATCACGCTCGGCCCGGACGACTTCTACTACCTCACCGGCACCACTCCGAACCCCGGCGAAGAACGCGAGAAAACCGATCCGCTCAACATCGGACTCGGCAACGACTCGATCGTCGGCGGCACCGTGCAGGTCTGGAAAAGCAAGGACCTGATCGACTGGGAGTCCCTTGGCACGCCCTTCACCATGAAGGACAGCTGGCACCAGGATCCCGGCGACCTGGTCTGGGCGCCGGAGATCCACTGGATGCCGGACCGGCAATGCTGGGCGCTGGTCCATTGCCCGGAGGCCAAGGCGAACTTCGCGCTCACCTCGGGCGCCGGGCTGTCCGGCCCGTGGACGCATCCGATGAAAAATCGGCTCGGCCGCAAGCACGATCCCTCGCTTTTCCTCGATGACGGACGCTGGTGGATGCTGTGGAGCAACACGATGCTCGCCCCCTTGTCCGCGGACCTGTCCCGCTTCACCGCCAAGCCGGTCCGCATCGATCCCGCCGGCACCCGCCCCGGCGCGGACGGCAAGCCGATCTCCCGCATCGGCCACGAGGGCGCCACCATGATCAAGGTCGGCGACCGCTACGTCCACCTCGGCACGGCATGGTCGACCGACCGCATGCGCAAGGGCTCCTACAACCTCTACTACTGCACTTCCCGTAACATCACGGGTCCCTACGGCCCGCGGAAGTTTGCCGGCCGCTTCCTCGGCCACGGCACGCCGTTCCAGACGCGGGACGGCAAATGGTGGTGCACCGCCTTTTTCAACGCGAACGCGCCCCCGCTGGAACGGAAAGACATCGAGTCCCGCGATCTCTCCCGGACCGCCCAGACCATCAACCCCCGCGGCACCACCATCGTGCCGCTGGAAGTCGGCAGCGACGGCGAGGTTTTCATCCGTGCGCTCGATCCCGCCTACGCCACGCCCGGCCCCGACGAGAACCAGAAGTTCCAACCCTGACCGCCATGCGCACCTTTTTCCTACTGCTCCTCCTGGCGCTCGGCGTCCGCGCCGCGGAGCGGCCGAACTTCCTGCTCATGGTGGCCGACGACCTCACCTGGTCGGATCTCGGCTTCGCCGGAAACACGGATGTCCGCACGCCGCACCTCGACTCCCTGCGCAAGGAGGGCATGTGGCTGACCCGCATGTTCACGCCGGCCACGACCTGCTCGCCGACCCGCAACGCGCTCTACACGGGCCTGTTTCCCATCCGCTCCGGCGCCTATCCGAACCACGCCTGGGTCGAAAACGGCACCCGCAGCGTTTTCACGCACCTGAAGGAGGCCGGCTATCGCGTGGCCTTGCAGAACAAGGAACACGTCGGCCCGAAGGCCAGCTACCCCTACGAGCACATCGAGGGCGCGGACGACCTGACCCAAACCCGCGCCTTCGTCGATCGCAATGCCGACCAGCCGTGGTTCCTCGTCTTTGCCTCCAACGATCCGCATTCGCCGTGGACCCGCGGGCCGAAGTACGATCCTGCCCGGATCAAGGTCCCGCCCTATCTCCACGACAACGCCCAGACCCGCAAACAGCTCGCCCGCTACTATGGCGAGGTCAGCAAGCTCGACCAGCAGGTCGGCGACCTGCTCAAGCTGCTCGATGAAACCCAGCAGGCGGACAACACCGTGGTGATCTTCGTCAGCGAGCAGGGCTCGTCGTTTCCGTACGGCGGCAAGTGGCTGCTCTACGACAACGGCATCCGCGCCACCACGCTGGTCCGCTGGCCGGGCAGGGTGGCACCGGGTTCAAGCTCGGACGTGCTGCTGCAATACACCGACATCACCCCCACCGTGCTCTCGATCGCCGGCATCGACCCCGCGAGTATCTCGCCCGGCCGGCCGGACTCGGCGGAAAAGCTCGGCTTCGACGGCAAGGACTTCACCTCCATCCTGTGCGGTGGAAACGATCCCCTCCACGACTTCATTTATGCCCAGCATACCACGGTGGGCATCTTCGGATTCAGCGAACCCTATCCGATGCGCGCGGTCCGCGACCGGCGTTTCAAATACATCCGCAACCTGGTCCCGGAGAATACCTACGAAATCAACGGCATCCACCGCTCCCAGCCGTTGAAGTCGTGGAAAAAAGATGCGGCCAACGATCCGGAGCTGCAGAAGAAGATCGACTTTCTCTACCATCGTCCGGGCGAGGAACTTTACGACCTCGAGAGCGACCCGTTGGAGCAGCACAATCTTGCCGGTGATCCGGAATTCGCCACGAGGAAAGCCAAGCTCTCCGAAGCCCTCGACGCGTGGATGAAGCAGCAGGGCGACCGCGGCATGGCCACGGAAAAGGAGGCCCGCCACCATCAGGACAGCCGCTTCCGCAAGTGACCGGCGGACCGTGATCCGATGCAAGTTCATCCACGCCCCCCGGGTATCCCCCACCCATGAAACGCAGGAATTTCCTCCAAAACACCAGCTTCGCCGCCACCGCCGCCCTGATCGGCCGCTCGTCGGCGGCCGAAAGCGACGCCCTCGAAACACTGGCCGAGCACCGCATCGAACAGATCGAATTCAAGGAGGTCCGTTTCAGCTGGCCACGGCTCGTCGGCAAGAACTCGCGGCTCGATGTCCACGGCCAGCACCATCGCCTGACCGCCGCCGTGGTCCACACCGACAAGAGCGCGACCGGCTGGGGCAGCGCCTGGCGGCCCGACGACGGACTGACCGATCTCATCCGCGGCAAGCGCGTGTCGGAGTTGATCGATCCCGCCAGCGGCATCCTCAACCCCCAGCTCCACTTCCTCGATTTCGCCCTGCACGATCTGGCCGGCATCATCCTCGACCAGCCCGTGTATCAAATGCTCGGCGCCAAGGGACCGAAGGAAAGCCTGCTCTACAGCGGGATGATCTACTTCGACGAGTTGGAGCCCAAGGACCACCCGGCCGGGCTCGACAAGGTGATCGAGAACTGCGCCTGGGACCTCGACCACGGCTACCGCCAGCTCAAGGTGAAGATCGGCCGCGGCGGAAAATGGTATCCGCACGACGAGGGGCTGAAAACCGACATCGAAATCGTCCGTCGCATCCATGATACCTTCAAGGATCGGGGCGTGGAGCTGCTGGTCGATGCCAACGACGCCTACAGCGTCGAGGACGCGATCGCCTTTCTCGAAGGCATCCGTGGCGTGCCGTTGTTCTGGTTTGAGGAGCCCTTCCGCGAGGACCGGGAGAAGACCAAGCAGCTGCGCGACTGGATGCATGGCAACGGCTATGAAAACACGCTCGTCGCCGACGGCGAGGCCGACCCCGATCCGGCCTTCTGCCTCGAACTCGCCCGCGAGCACATCCTCGACGCGATCCTGCACGATACCCAGAGCTACGGTTTCACCGCGTGGCGGAAACTGATGCCCAAGCTGGTCGGATGCGGCACCGCAGCCAGTCCCCACGCCTGGGGCGATCGTTTCAAGACGAACTACACGATCCACCTCGCCGCCGGCCTCGGCAACTGCTGCACGATCGAGGGCGTGACCTGCGAGTCGGAAGACGTGGACTTCGGCGATTACCCCCTCGAAGACGGCAAGGTCACCGTCTCGGACGCCCCGGGATTCGGCATGAAGCTCCTGGTGTGACGTCAGGAGCCGGCTTGCCAGACGGGCCGCAGCAGGGAAGCTTCGGAGCCGTCGAATCGGAAACCCCGTATCAACCGCCGGCCGCCGATCCCGGCGACAAGCTCGTCCCAGAAGGCTCGGCCTGCCGTGCCTGCGGAAGCCTCAACACCTCGCGGCCAACCGTCCTGAAGCGGAGGATGGGAGCGCTGCAGTTTTTGCTGTTCGGCTGGTTGGCCCTGCTCATTCACACCGCGTTTTCCAAGCGGATTGACCGCTGCGCAGATTGCGGCGCCGAATGCCGCTACCGCACTGTCGCATCATGGATGGCCATGGCGCTTCTGATCCTGATCGTCGTCAGCATGGCCGCCGGCATCATCGACGATTTCGTCCAATAAAAATCGGGGTGGTCCCCAGACCACCCCGATGGAAATCCATTCAGGCAATTCGCCGGTCAGACCTCGGCCTCGTCCGGCTCGGCCTTGGTTTCGATGGGCTCGAAGGTCAGCTGCTCGCTGTCCTTGGGGCAGACGACCTTGACGGAATCGCCGGCCTTCACGTCGCCGCGGAGGATGGCCTCGGCAAGCGGGTCCTCGAGGAACTTCTCGACCGCGCGCCGCATGGGGCGGGCCCCGTAGCTCGGATCGTAGCCTTTTTTGACCAGCAGGTCGCGGGCGGACGGATCGAGTTCCATGGCGATCTCCTTTTCGCGCAGGCGCTTGAGCAGCTTGGCCACCTCGAGATCGACGATCTTGTCGAGGTCCTTCTTCTCGAGCATGTGGAAGACCACCAGCTCGTCGAGCCGGTTGAGGAACTCGGGGCGGTAGTGCCGCTTCGCCTCCTCAATGATCTTCTCCTTCATGTTCTCGAAGTCCGCCTCGTCCTCGGCCATCGCGCCGAAGCCAAGCGCCGTCTGGCGCTTCACGCTCGCGGCCCCGACGTTCGAGGTCATGATGATGATCGTGTTGCGGAAGTCGATCTTGCGGCCCAGCGAATCGGTGACCATGCCTTCTTCCAGGATCTGGAGCAGCAGGTTCATCACGTCCGGGTGGGCCTTCTCGATTTCATCGAAAAGCACCACCGAATACGGCCGGCGGCGCACCGCCTCGGAAAGCTGGCCGCCCTCCTCGTAGCCGACGTAGCCGGGAGGCGAGCCGATCAGCCGGCTCGAGGTGAACTTCTCCATGTACTCGGACATGTCGAGCTGGATGAGCGCCTCGGGGTCGCCGAACATGAACTCGGCGAGGTTCCGGGCCAGGTAGGTCTTGCCGACACCCGTCGGGCCGAGGAACAGGAACGAGCCGATCGGCCGGCGGGGATCCTTGAGGTCGGCACGGGAGCGGCGCAGGGCCTTGGAAATGGCGACCACGGCCTCGTCCTGGCCGATGACCGTGCCTTGAAGCTGGCCTTCCATCTTCAGCAGCTTCTCGGCCTCCTTCTCCTCCATGCGCTGGAGCGGCACGCCGGTCCACTTCGACACGACGGACATGATCTCGTCCTCGCCGACATCGACGATGGTTTCCTCCGAGCTGGTCCGCCACGTCTCCAGCGTGTGCTCGAGATCCTTCTTGGCATTCTTCTCCTCGTCGCGAAGCGAGGCGGCCTTTTCGAAATCCTGGTCGGAAATGGCGGCGATCTTCGAGCGATTGATCTCCTCGATCTTCGCTTCCAGCTGCTTGATTTCCGGCGGGCGTGTCATCTGGCCGATGCGCGCGCGGGCGCCGGCTTCATCGAGCACGTCGATCGCCTTGTCCGGAAGATAGCGACCAGTGAGGTAGCGAGAAGTGAGCCGCACCGAGGCCTCGACGGCCTCCTCGGAAAACTTCGCCTTATGGTGGCTCTCGTACTTCTCCTGGAGGCCCTTCATGATTTCGATGGCATCCTCCACCGAGGGCTCGTCCACCTTGACCTGTTGGAATCGGCGCTCAAGGGCGGCATCCTTTTCGATGTATTTGCGGTATTCGTTGAGCGTCGTGGCTCCGACCACCTGCAGCTCCGAGCGGGAAAGCGCGGGCTTGATGATGTTCGACGCATCCATCGCGCCCTCGGCCGAGCCGGCTCCGACGATGGTGTGAAGCTCGTCGATGAACAGGATGACGTTCTTGACCTTCTTGATCTCGTCCATCACCGCCTTGATCCGCTCCTCGAACTGGCCGCGGTATTTGGTGCCTGCCACCATCAGGGCGAGGTCCAAGGTGATCACCTTTTTGTCGCGAAGAATCTCCGGCACGTTGCCGCTGGAGATTTCCTGGGCGAGGCCCTCGACGATGGCGGTCTTGCCGACACCGGCTTCGCCGATGAGGACGGGATTGTTTTTCGTGCGCCGGCAGAGGATCTGGATCACTCGTTCGATCTCGCCCTGGCGGCCGATCACCGGGTCCAGTTCGCCGTCGTTGGCCAGCTTGGTCAGATCGCGTCCGAATGCGCGCAGCGCAGGGGTCTTGGTCTTGCCTTCTCCCATCGCTTCGCCTTCCGGACCTTCGTCCTCGAAGACGTCCATGTCGTCATCGTCGTCGTCCTCCGAATCGGGAGTGAAGTTCGGATCGATCTCGGCCAGGATCTCGTTGCGGGTGCGCTGGATATCGACCTCCATGCGGCGCAACACGCGGGCGGCGACGCCTTCGCCTTCGCGCAGCAGCCCGAGCAGGATGTGCTCGGTGCCGACGTAGCTGTGGTTGAGCGCCTTGGCCTCCTTGTTGGCCAGCGCGAGGACCTTTTTGACGCGCGGGGTGTAGGGAATGGCGCCGGAGACCTTCTGGCCGTTGCCGGTGCCGACTTCCTTCTCGACCTCCATGCGGACGGTCTCGAGGTCGAGGCCCATGCGTTCGAGGACGTTCACGGCGACGCCCTGTCCCAGCTTGATGAGGCCGAGGAGCAGGTGCTCGGTGCCGACGTAGCTGTGATTGAATCGGTCCGCCTCCTTGCGGGCGAGGGCGAGGACCTGTTGCGCTCTTGGGGTGAAATTGTTCATGCGAGTCCGAGGTCGGGTGGCGGGTTTTCCCCGTTGTTTTGATCTTCTATCTTACCGGTATCAGGGGCATCGAGGCTTTGCAACCGGGAGCGGACAATTTCCGCGCGGATCGCATCGCGTTCTTCCGGGGAGAGCTTGCGGCCGCTATGTAGCTGTAAGTGTGCCGGTTGGATATCCATTAGCAGCTCGTCACAGATGCGCACGGTATCATCCTCGAAACAACCGAGATCCGCCCCCAGCCGGAGCATCGAGACGTATTCCAGCGCCTCCTTGGATGAAATGAGCCAAGCGTGCCGGAGCAGGCCGTAGGCGCGGCCGATCTTGTCCCGGACCATGTCCGGGTCATCCTCCATCAGCTTCTCGCGGGCGTAGCGCTCGTTTTTCTCGACCTGGGCGATGACCCGACCGAGCCGCTCGAGGATCGCCTCCTCACTCTCTCCGAGGGTCGATTGGTTGGAGATCTGGAACAGGTGACCGAGCGACTCGGAACCTTCGCCGAAGATTCCGCGGACGGCGAGGCCGATCTTGTTCACCGCCTGCAGGACCTGCCCGATCTGGTCGCTGAGCACCAGCGCGGGCAGGTGGAGCATCGCCGAGGCGCGCATGCCGGTGCCGAGGTTGGTCGGGCAGGTGGTGAGGTAGCCGAGCTTGCCATCGAAGGCATACTCCACCTCGTCGGCGAGCTGGTCGTCGAGCGCGGAGAGGGACGAAAACGCCTCGCCGAGGTCGAGCCCGGGGCGGATCGATTGCATCCGGAGGTGGTCCTCCTCGTTGATCATGATGGCCACGCTCTGGCGCCGCTCGATCACCGCCGCGCTGCCCTCGCCGCGGGCGGCGTGTTCGCGGGAAATCAGATGGCGCTCGACCATGACCTGCTTGTGCATCGAATCGAGGTCCGAGAGCTCCTTGGAAAAGCCGTCCTTCATCGCCGGCAGGGCTTCAACGGTCGGCTGCAGGAGCTCCATCACCCGCCGACGTTGGTTTTTCTTCGCCCAGCCGGGAAAAGGATGGTGGGCCAGGTTTCGCGCCAGCCGGATGCGGGAGGTGAGCACGATCGAGTTGTCCGTCGAGCCGCCCGTCATCCAGTCGGCCGGGTGCTTCATCAATGTGGAAAACCTCATCATCGGCTGGTTCCGGCGTCGGCCCCCTGGGTTTCCAGCTCGCGGATCTCATCGCGGATCCCGGCGGCTTCCTCGTAATTCTCGGCTTCGACGGCGGATTCCAGTCGCTGCCGGAGCTCCTCGAGCCGCTGGCGGCGCATTTGGAGTTCATAGAGCCCGTCGGGCACCTTGCCACGGTGCTCGGTGCCCTTGTGCATGCCGCGGATCATTTGATCGACCTCGGACCGGAAGGTGTCGTAGCAGGTTCCGCAGCCGAAGCGGCGGACCCGTTGCAGGTCTTCGAGCGTGAACCCGCATTCCGGGCAGCGGCGGCCCGAAGAAGGCGGCCGGGGAGCCAGCGGCGCGCTCGCCGGGGATCCCGGTGCGAGCAGCATGTCGGCCAGCGCGAAGCCGGTCGGATCGGTCACGCCGCTATCCTGGGCGCAGTCGTTGCAGAGGGAAATCTTCTTCACCTGACCGCCCACGAGCTGGGTCAGGAAGACCTTCGCCGGTTTGCCACATTTGTCGCAGTCCATCCTTAGGAAAAAACCTAGGACCGGCTCCCGGGATTGGAAACGAAATCGCCCCGGATGCCGGGAAAATCCTCAATCCACCGCGGTGCCGGTCGTGCGGGTCAATTCACGGAAAGCTTCGATGAATTTCTCCGTCCACGGGCCCATCTTGCCGGAGCCGATGATACGCCGGTCGAGGCTCGATGCCGGGATCACTTCCGCGGCCGAGCCGGTCAGGAACACCTCGTCGGCGGTGAAGATGTCGTAGCGGGTCACCGACTTCTCGACGCATTCGATGCCCACCTTCGGCGCCAGCTCCAGGATCACCTGGCGCGTGATGCCATCCAGCGCCCCGTCGGACACCGGCGGAGTGGTCATTTTCCCGTCGCGGATCACGAAAAGGTTGTCGCCCGTGCACTCGGCCACGTAGCCCTGCTCATTGAGCATGATGCCTTCCAGCGCTCCGGACTGGATCGCCTCCACCTTGGCCATGATGTTGTTGAGATAGTTCAGGGATTTCACCTGCGGCATCAGCGCGGCGGGTGCCGGGCGGCGGGTCGCGCAGGTCGCCAGCGCCATCCCCTCGCGGTATTTCTCCTCGGGGTAGAGTTTGATGGTCGAGGCGATGATGAACATGCTCGGCTTCGGGCACAGATAGGGATTCAATCCCAGCTCACCCGAGCCGCGGGTCACCACGAGGCGGATGTAGCCGTCCTTCAATCCGTTGGCGCGGACGGTTTCACAGGTGAAACGGCAGACCTCCTCGGCGCTCCAAGGCAGGTCGAGGAGGATGGCTTTGGCGGAATCGAACAAGCGGCGGACGTGCTCCTCGAGGCGGAAGATCCGCCGGCCGTAAAAACGCAGCCCCTCAAAAACGCCGTCACCATAAAGCAACCCGTGGTCGAAGACCGAAATCTTCGCCTTGGATTCATCCACCAATTCACCGTCGAGCCAGATCTTCATTCGCTGTCCGCCGGAGCCTAGAGGGCCCCGGGGGGCTGGCAAGCATGCGATTGCCGCCGGAGGGTCCGTCCTTTCGGAAATCACTCCCCGCCGGCCTGTCCGCCTCCGCCGCCGGCCAGCTTGTCCCAGTCCACCCCCCCGTGGTCCAGCCGCTGGAGCTCGCTCGCATAGACGGCGTCGTCGTTGCGGGGATCCAGCTCCGCTGCCAGTTCGATGAAGGCACGGGCCAGCAGGAGGTTCTCCGGCCCGCCCTGCTGCTTGAGCAGCGCGGCACGGGTGAACAGGAGCTTCGCCAGCACCTCCGGATCGTAGGAGTTCTCCACCGGCGCCGGCACGATGCCGTGGCTGAGTTGATAGTTGGCCACCAGCGCCCGGCGGTTGCGCGGAGCCAGCTGCATCGAGAGCGCCACGAACCGGCGCGCCCGGCGCAGCGAATCGTCCGAGGCCTTGTGGCGGGCGATCAGGTTCACGGCATAACCGGCCAGGTTTTCCGCGTAGTCCTCCCGCTCGCGCGCCAGCATGCCCAGGGCGTCGCTGAACTCGCCGGCACCGATCTCCGGCGCCTTCCAGTGAAACTTCGCCTCCTCCTCCGCGCGGCACAGGGAGGCTGCTGCCAACCCCAACGCGACGATTTGCCCTGACTTCCCCACGGCCGTTACGTATTCCCGGGGAGGTTCCACGATGCAAGCGACAACTCCCGGTCCCCACGCCGACAAAACCCAATGGCGCGCCTGGCTGCGCCGTCAGTTCGATCCCCGGCCCCAGGAAACCTCACGCCTGCTCGCCGACGCCCTGCTGCGCCGGCTCGACCAGCTCCCCGCCGGCAGGGTCGCCCTTTTTTCCCCCCTCCACGACGAGCCGGACCTCACCCCGCTCGTCGTCCGCGGCCCTCACCAGTGGTACCTGCCGCGGGTCGAGGACCACGAGCTCCGCTTTCACCACGTCCGCTCGATCGATGACCTTACCAGCGGGGCCTTCGGTATCCGCGAGCCCGACCCGCACTCCCCGGTGATCGATCCCGCCAGCCTCGACGTCATCGTCTGCCCCGGGCTCGGTTTCGGGCGTGATGGCTCGCGCCTGGGCCGGGGCCGCGGGTTCTACGATCGCGCCCTGTCGCTGGCCCGAAACGCCCGCCTCATCGGCGCGGCTTTTCCCTGCCGGCTGGTCGATTCCTTGCCGGTCGAAGCGCACGACATCCCCATGCACCACATCCTCGACCTCGGGTGAAGCCGCGGCGGCTACTGCACCCAGCTCGGAAGCTCCAGCGTGAAGCGGGGAATGCGCGTGAAGACCACCTCACCCCCGGCCGTACGGCCGAAAAACGCCCCTTCGGCGACGCCGTTTTCGGCCGTCACATGGTAGCTGTTGTAGGAAAAATGCTGGCCCGGAGCGAGGGTCGGCATCTGGCCCACCACTCCGTCTCCCTCCACCACCACCGTCTCGTCCCCCTCGCGCACGACCCACTTGCGGCCGACGATCGTCACCTCCTGGCTGGAGTCGTTCTGAATCGAGATGAAATAGACGAACGGATGCGGCTTGCCGGCCGGGGCATCGAGGGATGGCATGTAAACGACGTCATCCACCTTGACCCGCAGCTTTTTGAGTTCCCGCATGATCCTTCAATCTAGAAGCACTTCCCCGCCGATTGCCAATCCCGAATTCGTTCCGCCATGCCGCATATCCCCGTAGTCCTCACCATCGCCGGCTCCGACAGCTCCGCGGGCGCCGGCCTGCAGGCCGACCTGAAGACCTTCCAGCACTTCCGCACCGTTGGCCTCACCGTGCCCACCTGCATCGTCGCCGAAACTCCTCTCGAAGTCCGCTCGGTCCACATCCTTCCCACCGAAGTGGTCCGCGACCAGCTCGCCATCCTGCTGGACACCTACCCGGTCGCCGCCGTGAAAACCGGCATGCTCCCGAACGCGGAGATCGTCCGGCTCGTGGCGGAGCTGCTCGGCCCGCATCCCGACATCCCGCTGATCGTCGATCCGGTCATGATCGCCTCCACCGGCGACCCGCTGGTTTCCCCCGAGGCCATCGCCGCCTACCGCGACGCGCTTTTTCCCCGCTGCACCCTGCTCACGCCCAACCTCGACGAGGCCGCCCGCCTCGTCGGCCGACCGCTCCCCGACCGCGATGCGATGGAGTCCGCCGCCGCCGAACTCGCCGGTCAGCTCGGCGGGTCGGTGCTTTTAAAAGGCGGCCACCTCGTCGGCCCCGACTGCGCCGACCTCCTCCACGGCCCGGATTTCCGCCAGTGGTTCACCGCCCCGCGCATCGCCACCGAGGCCGGCCATGGCACCGGCTGCACCTTCTCCGCCGCCATCACCGCCTGCCTGGCCCTCGGACTCGAGCTCCCCGCCGCCGTCGCCGCGGCCAAGGACTACCTCGGCCGGACCCTCGCCGCCTCCCTTTCCCCCGGCGGCATCCCCATGCTCAACCAAGGCACCACCTTCTCCCGCTGAGCCCCCCCGGAAAGAAACCACCATCCCGTCCATCCTCCCCATCCCGTCCATCCTGCAACTCCCCCCGGCAGCCCGCCTCTTGGGAAAACACCCCAGTTTTGTCTTGCCAAGCCCGGGCCCGCCCCTAGTTTCGCCGCCCCATGCCACGGATCGCAGGAAAAGCAAAGACCCGGAAGGCTGTCGCCAAACGTTTCAAGGTGACAGGCACAGGGAAGGTCCTGCGTCGCAAACAAGGCAAGCGGCACTTGCTCCAATGCAAGAACCGCAAGCGCAAGCGCCACCTGGGTAAGGTGACGCTGGTTTCCGACGCCGATATCAAGAACGTGAAGGAGAACCTTCCTTTCGCCTGACACTGTAGAACGTAGCGACACAACCACGCCCCCGTCCGCGTCTCGGACGGCCTCCATCGCAGCCTGGCCCCTCGGGGCACCAACGGACAAGCGAGACTGCGGGAGGTAAGAACAACCAACGGCCTGTCCGACCTGACCAGCACCAATGCCACGCGCTACCAACAGCCCGGCCTCGCGCGCCCGCCGCAAGCGGGTGCTCCTTCGTGCCAAAGGCTTCCGCGGATTCCGCTCGAAGCTCTACCGCTACGCCAAGGACGCCGTCCGCAAGGCCCACACCTACGAATACCGCGACCGCAAGAAGCGGAAGGGTCAATTCCGCCGCCTCTGGATCCAGCGCATCAGCGCTGCCGTCCGTAGCGAGGACCTGACCTACTCCCGCTTCATCGAGGGTCTCAAGGCGGCCGGCATCGAAGCCGACCGCAAGATCCTCGCCGACCTCGCCGTCACCGACGCCGCCGCCTTTTCGGCGATCGTCGCCCAAGCGAAGGCCGCCCTCGAAAAGAAGGCCGCCTGACCCGGTCACGGTTCAAGCCACTCCAAGAACGCCGTCCGGGACTTCCCCGGGCGGCGTTTTTCCGTAAAGGAGCCCAGGCGTTCCACCTGTGGGTCCCGTTCCATCCTCACAGGCGGGATGCCTGTGCTCCCTATCCATTGACCGCCGCTCTTCCGCCCGCTATCCCCTGCGCCCCGCATCGCCATGAAGGAAAAGATCGAAGCCATCCAGGCCGAAGCCCTCGCCCGCATCGCCGCCGCCGATGACGCCCGCTCGCTCGAAGACGCCCGCGTCGGCATCCTCGGAAAAAAAGGCACGCTTACCGAAGTTTCCGCCGGCATGCGCGACGTGCCGAAAGAGCAGAAAGCCGAGATCGGCCAGCTCCTCAACACCGCCCGCACCGCCATCACCGAGGCGCTCGAGGAAAAACAGCTCGCCCTCCAGGCCATCGCCGATGCCAAGGCGCTCGAAGGCATCGACTCCACCCTGCCCGCCCGCGCCGTCCATCACGGCTCGCTGCATCCGCTCACCCTCATCCGCCACCAGGCCATCGAAGTCCTCCGCCGCATGGGCTTCGCCCTCGCCGAAGGCCCCGAGATCGAGGACGAGTTCCACTGCTTCGACGCCCTCAACACCCCCGCCGACCACCCTGCGCGCAACGAGAAGGACACCTTCTACTTCGACTCCGGCAAGCTGCTCCGCACCCACACCTCCAGCGTGCAGATCCGCACCATGGAAACCCAGGCTCCGCCGGTCCGCATCATCGCCCCCGGCTCGGCCTATCGCCGCGACGAGATCGACGCCACCCACCTCTCCGTCTTCAACCAACTCGAAGGCCTCTACGTCGATACCGACGTCTCCCTCGGCGACCTCAAGGGCACGCTCGAATACTTCTTCCGCGAAATGTTCGGTGCCGAAACGGAAGTCCGTTTCCGCCCCCACTTCTTCCCCTTCACCGAGCCCAGCTTTGAGATCGACGTCAAACTCCACGCCAAGGGCCAGGTCCCCAAGTGGATCGAAGTCGCCGGCTGCGGCATGGTCGACCCCGCCGTCTTCGAAAGCATCGACAGTGGCCGGAAAGACGATGCCTTCTCCCCGGAAAAGATCACCGGCTTCGCCTTCGGCATGGGCCTCGACCGCCTCGCCATGATCCGCTGGGGCATCAAGGACATCCGCCTCCTGATTGAGAACGATGTGAGGTTCCTCCGACAGTTCGCGTGAGGCCGGCTGAGATCGTAGATGGTGGATCGTAGATGGTAGATATCATGGAAACAGCTCCCTTCGGACACAAGAAGCTCAAGGTCTGGCAAATGGCCCGGGAGTTGGTCATCACGATCCATCGGATGACTCTGACCGAGCTGCCTAAATTCGAGCTCTACGAGGAAGGGAGCCAGATCCGACGCAGCATGAAGTCGGTCAAATCCAACATCGTCGAAGGCTATGGCCGCCGCCGCTACAAGGCTGAGTATCTGCGTTTCCTCGACTTCGCTTACGCTTCTGTTCTCGAAACGACCGATCATCTCGAAACCCTCACCGATACCGGCTCGCTGACTAATCCGGCTCTCGCATCCTCTCTTCACCACGATCTGACCGAGCTCTCCAAGGCTCTTCACGCCTTCATTCGCAGCGTCGAGAAGCAACACAACACCGATCAGGCCTGAACCCAGGTCATCTACGATCTACCATCTACGATCTACCATCCACGATCTACGATCTCCCATCATGAACGTTTCATTGAACTGGCTCGCCACGCACGTCGATCTCAAGGGCAAGTCGCCTGACGAACTCGACAAGCTCCTCACCTTCGCCGGTGTGGAAGTCGAAGGCATCGAGGTGAAGGGCGTGCCGTCCGACAAGATCGTCGTCGCCCGGATCATGGAGGCCGTCCAGCACCCGAACGCCGACAAGCTCAAGGTCACGCAAGTCGATGCCGGCGAGGGCCAGCTCCGCCAGATCGTCTGCGGCGCGAAGAACTACCAGGTCGGCGACAAGGTTCCCTGTTGCCTGCCCGGCGCCGACCTCGGCGGCTTCGTGATTGGCGAAACCAAGATGCGCGGCGTCGAGTCGAAAGGGATGCTCGCCGCCGCTTCGGAGATCGGCCTGACCGACGCCGAAGACGGCCTCATGATCCTCCCCGCCGATGCCGAAATCGGCAAGCCGGTGAAGGACCTGTTCGAAAGCGACGTGCTGCTCGAGGTGGAAGTCACCCCGAACCGTCCCGACCTCCTCAGCCATTACGGCATGGCCCGCGAGATGGCCACCCTGCTCGAAGTCCCGCTGAAATCGCTCGACCTCCCGCAGCTCGAGACCGAGCCCGGCGACGCCGTCCGCATCGAAGCCCCCGAGTCCTGCCCCTTCTACACCCTCACCCACATCCGCGGCGTCACGGTCACTGACAGCCCCGCGTGGCTGAAGCAGCGCCTCGAAGCCATCGGCCTGCGCCCGATCAACAACGTCGTCGACATCACCAACTTCGTCCTCCACGAGCTCGGTCACCCGCTCCACGCCTTCGATTCCGCCAAGGTCGGCGGCGGCATCGTCATCCGCCAGGCGGTCGAGGGCGAGAGCTTCAAGGCACTCGACGAGCAGACCTACGTCCTCACCGCCGACGACTGCCTCATCTCCGATGCCGCCGGCTCCGCGCTCGCCCTCGGCGGCG
This sequence comes from Haloferula sargassicola, assembly GCF_040362925.1. Taxonomy (NCBI): domain Bacteria; kingdom Pseudomonadati; phylum Verrucomicrobiota; class Verrucomicrobiia; order Verrucomicrobiales; family Verrucomicrobiaceae; genus Haloferula; species Haloferula sargassicola. The sequence goes on along the minus strand of NZ_BAABRI010000001.1, from coordinate 170,258 downwards.
TGATGGGCGGCCTCGACAGCGGCGTCACCGCCGAAACGACCGACATCCTACTGGAATCGGCGTACTTCACGCCTTCCCGCATCCGCCGCACCTCGCGCCGGCTCGCGCTTTCCTCCGACTCGTCCTACCGCTTCGAGCGCGGTGCCAACCCGCAGGGCGTCCTTCCCGCCGCCGCGCTGGCCATCCGGCTCATCACCGAGATCGCCGGCGGCACCGTCGTCGGAGAAACCATCGCCGCCGGCGAGGCCCCGCAGCTCACCCGCCCGGTCGCGCTCGACCTCGCCAAGCTCGACCAGCTCACCGGCTCGTCCATTTCCCACGACGAAGCCGCCTCCATCCTCGAACGCCTCGGCCTTTCCAAGACCGACTCCGGCGAGTGGCAGGTCCCCGCGTTTCGCGCCGACCTCCAGCGCCACATCGACCTCGTCGAGGAAATCGTCCGCGTGAAGGGCCTCGACGCCATCCCGTCGCGACTCCGCGGCACCTTCGTCCCGTCCAGCCCGGTCGATCACGACGACGATGCCGACATGCGCCTGCGCCAGCGGCTCGCCGGCCTCGGCTTCCACGAGTGCCAGACCATCAAGCTCATCGCCGACGCCCAACTCGCCGACGCCCTCCCGCTCAAGCCACTCCAGGAGGGCGACACGATCCGCGTTTCCCTGCCTCTCAGCGAGGACCACGCCGTGCTCCGACCCAGCCTCGTCCCCGGCCTGATCGCCTCCGCCGCGCGCAACCTCCGCCAAGGCGCCGAAAGCCTCCGCCTGTTCGAAATGGGCCGCTTCTTCCGCAACGCCGGCGGCGGCAAAGCCAAGGACCTCGAAGCCGACAGCCTCGCCCTGCTCCTCTCCGGAAACCGGGCGCCCGAAGGGTGGTCGCAAAAGGCCATTGCCAGCGATCTTTTCGACCTCAAGGCCATCGTCCAGGCCCTGATCCCCGGCGTGGGCATCCAGCTCAACCCGCGCGAGCGACCCGGCTTTGCCCTGGGTGCCGACATCCAGGCCGCCGGCCAAAACATCGGCTCGTTCGCCATGGTCAGCCCCGCCCGCCAGCGCGAACTCGACTCGCCCGCGCCGGTCTTCGTCGCCGAGCTCGACCTCGCCAAGCTGCGCAAGCTTTCCGCCGTCCCGCTCGACATCGTCGACCTCCCGCAGTTCCCCGGCTCCTCGCGCGACGTCTCGATGGACGCCCCCGCGGACCTCAGCAACGCCGAGATCGAGAAGGCCATCGCCAAGCGCAAGGAGCCGCTGCTGGTTTCCTCCGAGTGCTTCGACCTCTTCATCGATCCCTCCGGCGAAAAGCTCGCCACCGGCCGCAAGGCCATCGCCTACCGCCTCCACTACCGGGCTGGCAACAAGACGCTCAAGATGAAGGAAATCGACCAAGCCCATCAAGGCATGCTCGAGCACCTCAAGAAGTCGCTCCCCGTCCAATTCCGGTAGGCGGGGCTTGGAGAACTGGCGATGCGGGTCCACGCCGGCAGGCGGAGCAGGAGCGCCGATGATGAAATCGGCATCGCCTCGCCGGCAGAGATGGATTCCATCTCGTTAGACGACGAAAAAGCGGCTTCCCTGCTCCCTACCCCGAAGTAGCCAGCCCGCAGAACTGGCGATGCCGATTTCATCATCGGCGCTCCGCCCGGGCCGCCGCGTCCGGATGGGACGGGCTCGGCTGCTAGAAAACCGGCTCGGGATGTCAAGAAACGCGGATCGAGTCCCGGCGAGCTGCGGGCTTTCCATCCGGCGTTCATGCGCTAGCTTCGATCACCCGTGACCGAAGCGCCGAAATACCTCTCCCATTTCCTCTTCATCGCCGTGCTCTGCGCGTGGCCGTTGGGGATCGGGATGTATCTGCTGCTCAAGCGCCTCGCGGAGCGAAAGCTCCACCAAATGGAGCATCCGGACGACCTCACCAGCGAGGAAATGCTCAACGAACTGCGCTATGGCTTCATCCATCGCCGGCAGGTCGTCGTCCGCACGCAGACGGAATACCTGCCTTTCCTCATCGAGCGCGTCCGCGAGTCGATCGACCGCGGCCTCGGCGACGAGCAGGTCCGCACGCTGCTCGACCGCGTGGATCTCCACAAGCCGCAGAGCCGGCAGAAGGCGATGTTCCCGATCGAGTGCGAGGGCATCAGCAGCGACCTGGTTTTCGAGTGGATCCGCGACGAGGCCGACCGCATCGAGCTCACCGTGTGGGCGGTGAAACCGGTCGCCGCCGCCGTGAAGCAGTTTGCCACCGGCATCCCGAAAGCGGTGCCGCGGCTCAAGGCGACGAACCCGCCACGGGAATAATCCGGCCGGGGCTTGCGGGTTCCCTAACCGGGGGCAAGACTTCCGCATGCCCGAGGACGCCGTCGCCAGCCCCGCCGAAGCGCTCCTGCGCGCGGTGGAGGCCGATGACCAGAGCGCGATCCTCTCGCTCGCCGCGGAGACCCACTACGCCGACCTGGCCCAAGCTTACCAGGAGCTGGAGGAGGAGCAGCACCCGGTTTTCTTGAACTCGATCGGCCCCGAGCTGGCCGCCGACATGGTGGTCGAGCTGCCCGAGGGCATGATCGAGGAGGCCTTGGACCATTTCCGTCCCGCGGAGCTGAAAATCCTCTTCCGCGAGCTGTCGGACGACGACCGCGTGGACATCCTGCAAGCGGTCGGCGACGAGGCCCGGCTGCGTTTCCTCGGCCTGCTCGGACCCGAGGACGAGGAGCTGACCCGCAGCCTGCTGCGCTACGAGTACGACACCGCCGGCGGCCGGATGACGACCCGCTTCGGCCGGCTTTTCGCCAGCATGACGGTCAAGCAGGCGATCGAATATCTGCGCCGCGACCAGGAGAACACCGAGACGCTTTCCCGCATCTTCGTCGTCGACGCCAGAGGCCACCTGATCGGCCGCGTCCGCCTGCGCGACCTGGCCTTCAACACCTGGGACACGCCGATCCGCGACATCATGGAGGAGGTCGGCCCCGAGCAGCGCGTGCTGGCCACCGCCGACCAGGAGGAGGCCGCCCACCTGCTGCTGAAGTATGACCTGATCGTGCTGCCGGTGGTCGATGAGTTCGACCACATGCTGGGGATCATCACGCACGACGACGCGATGGAGATCCTGCAAGAGGAGAGCACCGAGGACTTCGAGCGCTTCGGCGGCATCGCAGCGGACCAGGAGGAGTCGACCTACCTTTCCGCCGACCCGCTCAATCACTTCCGCCGCCGCGCGGGCTGGCTGGTCGGCCTGGCCTTCGTGTCGATCCTTTCCGGCTACGTCATGATGCGCTTCGGCAGCGTGCTGAGCCAGGTCTTCGTGCTGTCGCTGTTCCTGCCGATGGTGGTCGCCGCGGGCGGAAACTCCGGCGGCCAGGCCACGACGATGGTCATCCGGGCGATGTCGCTCAACGAGCTGGTCAAGGGCACCGGGCTGCGCGTCGCGTGGAAGGAACTGCGCACCGGCTTCATGCTCGGCCTGCTGCTCGGCCTCTGCATGGCGCTCTTCACCGCCTTTGTCCTGCCAGCCTTCAAGCCCGGTCTGCCGGCCGGCATCGGCTACCCGCGGCTGGCGTTTTCCGTGGCCGTCGCGCTGACCGCGCAGGTCACCTCCGCCACCTTCCTCGGCTCGCTGCTGCCCTTCGGCGCCAGGGCGGTGAAACTCGATCCCGCCGTCGTTTCCGCCCCGGCGATCGCGGCGATCGTGGACGTATCCGGAATGGTCATCTACTTTACCGTCGCCCGCGCACTCCTCGGGCTCTGACACGATGAGAGAACTCAAAGACGGCATCCGCTCCGAAGTGCGGCTCGACTGGACCGGCCGCGTGCACAAGCGCTTCCGCGGCACCGACGCCGACAAGCGCTACGCCACCGAGGTCGAAGTGTTGAAAGTCCTCGAGGAACGCGGTTGCCCCTACGTCCCGAAGCTGCTCGAGGAGCACCCGGAAGAGCTGTATTTCGTCACCACCTCGGTCGGCCAGCCCGCCCCCACGATCAGCAAGGAAAGGGCGCTCGCCCTCTTCGCCGACCTCGAACACACCTACGGCGTCCGCCATCTCGACGCCGAGCGCCGCAACGTCACCTACGACAACAAGGCCGGCCGCTTCTGCCTCATCGACTTCGAGCTGGCGGAAATCATGCCGATGCCTGAACCCAGGGAATAGCCCCGCCACCGTCCGCACGTAGTTCCCCCTTCAGGGGGCCGCGGAGCCCGAGCCCCTCCCAGCCCGCCACCGTCCGCACGTTGTTCCCCCTTCAGGGGGCCGCGGAGCCCGAGCCTCTCCCAGCCCGCCACCATCCGCACGTAGTTCCCCCTTTCAGGGGGCCGCGGAGCCCGAGCCCCTCCCAGCCCCGCCACCGTCCGCACGTAGTTCCCCCTTTCAGGGGGCCGCGGTGCCCGAGCCCCTCCCAGCCCGCCACCGTCCGCACGTAGTTCCCCCTTCAGGGGGCCGCGGAGCCCGAGCCTTCCCCGAGCCACGCCCTGAAGCGCGCACTCCATCCCTCCGTAGCGCAGCTCTTTCCCCTCACCGGTTCCTCAAAAACTCCGCCACATCCGCAAAGAACGGCAGCAGCACCCGCTGCCCCGCCGCGCTCACGCCCGACTCTTCCATCGCTCCCTCCATCAGCTCCAGCCAGCGATCCCTCTCTTTTTCCCCGATCGCAAAAGGCGCGTGCCGCATCCTCAGCCGCGGGTGCCCGCGCTTGAACTGATACACCGGATCCCCCAGCAGCCGGAATTTCAGGAAATCCCTCAGCCGCTCCTCCGCCGCCGCCATCTCCTCGGCCGGATACATCGGCCCCAGCAGGTCATCGTCCGGCACCTTGCGGTAAAACGCGGCCACCATCGCCGTGATCCCCTCCGGTCCCAGCTCGCGCGCCACCGTCTGTTCCAGCGTTTCCATGGCGTCCGAATAGAGCGATCAAACTCCACTGGCAACCCTCCCGCTCCCGCCTAATCTCCCGCCGTGCCCGCCAAGAAGAAACCCGCCGCGAAAAAGCAGCCCGCCAAAAAACGCACCCGCCGCGCCGCCGCCTCATCTTCAGCCGTCCCTTCCGCGAAGCGCGCCAGCATCGCCATCCGCGGCGCCCGCCAGCACAACCTCAAGGGCCTCGACCTCGACATCCCGCTCGGCAAGCTCACCGTCGTCACAGGCCCGTCCGGATCCGGGAAATCCTCGCTCGCTTTCCACACCCTCTATGCCGAGGGCCAGCGCCGCTACGTCGAGACCTTCTCGCCGTACGTCCGGCAATTCTTCGATCGCATGGACAAGCCGGACGTCGATCGCATCGACGGCATCCCGCCCGCCATCGCCATCGAGCAGAAAAACAACATCCGCACCACCCGCTCGACCGTCGGCACCCTCACCGAGCTCAACGACTACCTGAAACTCCTCTTCGCCCGCGCCGCCACCGGTTTCGACCCGAAGACCGGCGAGGAAATCAAGCCCGACTCCCCCGAGTCCGCCGCCGCCTGGGCCCTCGAACACCTCGACGGCGAGCAGGTCCTCGTCACCTTCCCCGTCCCCATCCCCGAGGACACGAAAACCGACGACCTCTTCCCTTTTCTCAACCAACAAGGCTATCTCCGCATCTTCCTCAACGGTGAGATTCACCGAACCGACGAAGCCCAATCGGCAATCGGCAATCTTCAATCGACCGTCGAAGTCATCCAAGACCGTCTCAAGGTCACAAAATCCACCTACGCCCGCCTCCTCGAAGCCCTCGAACACGCCTTCACCCTCGGCAAGGGCAAATCCACCATCCACCATCCCCCATCTTCCATCTCCCGCTCGTTCTCGAGCGCGTGGCAAAACCCCGCCACCGGCTTCACCCTCCGCCCCCCCACCCCGGCCCTCTTTTCCTTCAACAACCCCCTCGGCGCCTGCCCGAAATGTCGCGGCTTCGGACGCGTCATCGGCATCGACCTCGACAAAGCCATCCCCGACCCGTCGCTCTCGCTCAAGAAAGGCGCGATCAAGCCCTTCCAAGGCGAACGAGGCGAGGAATGCCAGCGCGACCTCCTCCGCAACTGCCGCGAACGCGACATCTCCATCACCACGCCCTTCGAGGACCTCGACGAGGACATCCAGGAGTGGGTGAAATACGGCGACCGCCCCGACGCCACCATGGACGAAATGGAGGACCTGTGGCGCGACGGCGGCTGGTATGGCATCAAGGGATTCTTCGACTGGCTCGAAACGAAGGCCTACAAGATGCACGTCCGCGTCTTCCTCAGCCGCTTCCGCTCCTACACCGCCTGCCCGAAGTGCCGCGGCAAGCGCCTTCAGCCCGAAGCCCTGTGCTTCAAGATCGCCGGCCACACCCTGCCCGATCTCTGGCAGCTCCCCGTTTCCGAGCTTCTCCCACTCATCTCAAATCTCAAATCCCAGATCTCCAATCACTCCGCGCTCGAATTGGTTCTCACGGAAATCGTTTCCCGCCTGACCTATCTCGACCAAGTCGGACTTGCCTATCTCACCCTCGACCGCCCCGCCCGCACCCTGTCCGGCGGTGAAATCGAGCGCGTCAACCTCACCACCTGCCTCGGCGCGTCACTCTCGAACACCCTCTTCGTCCTCGACGAACCCACCGTCGGCCTCCACGCCCGCGACATCGAGCGCCTCGTCAAGGTCATGCACGACCTCCGCGACAAGGGAAATACGATCGTCGTCGTCGAACACGAGGAGTCCGTCATGCGCGCCGCCGACGAGATCATCGACCTCGGCCCCGCCTCCGGCGAAAACGGCGGCACGCTTCTTTATCAAGGACCGGTTGGGGAGTTTGATAGTGTTCAGAGTTCAGTTTTCAGGAAAGGCAGGGAGCCGGCCGAACGCGAAGCGTCGTCCCTGAACACTGAAAACTGCCAACTGGCAAACTGCTGCGGAACGCTGCCATGGCTCTCCGGCGAAAAACAAATCCACCCACCCAAGCAAGTCCGCGAACCCGGCGACGCCCGGCTCAACCTCAAGGGCGCCACCCGCCACAACCTCAAGAAGCTCGACCTCGACCTCCCGCTCGGTCTCTTCGTCTGCCTCACCGGCGTCTCCGGCTCCGGCAAGTCCACGCTCGCCCACGACGTCCTCTTCGCCAACCTCGCCAAGCGCCTCAAAAAGGACATCCCCGAGCTCGACCCCGCGCCGATCAAGGAACTACGGGGCACGCAGTATTTGAAGGACGTCCTGATCGTCGACCAGTCGCCGCTCGCCCGTACCCCGCGCTCCACGCCGGCCATCCTCCTCGGCGCCTTCAACGAGATCCGCCAGCTCTTCGCCCAGACGCCCGACGCCAAGTCGCGGAACTGCAATACCGGCTTCTTTTCCTTCAACTCCGGCGAGGGCCGCTGCGACCGCTGTTCCGGGGCCGGCTTCGAGAAGGTCGAGATGCAGTTCCTTTCCGACATCCAGGTCACCTGCCCTGACTGCGGTGGCCGGCGCTACAAGCCGTCCACCCTCGACATCCTCTACCGCGGCAAGTCGATCGCCGACGTCCTCGAGCTGACCATCGACCAGGCGCTCGCCTTCTACGCCGACGATCCGTCCTCCACCTCATCCACCCGCAAGCGCCACAGCTCGATCCGCGGCGCCCTGCGCCCGCTCGCCGAGGTTGGCCTCGGCTACGTCAAGCTCGGCCAGCCGCTCAACACCCTCTCCGGCGGCGAGTCGCAGCGCCTCAAGCTCTGCCAGATCATCGCCGAGACCGGAAAAAAAGCGGACGCCCGCCACACCCGCTCAAAGCTCCTCATCCTCGACGAGCCCACCACCGGCCTGCATTTCACCGACATCGAACGCCTCCTCGGCGTCTTCCAGCGGCTCGTCGATCACGGCCACAGCCTGCTCGTCATCGAGCACAACCTCGACGTCATCCGCTCCGCCGACTGGCTCATCGAACTCGGCCCCGGCGCAGGAAAAGACGGCGGCCAACTCGTCGCCCAAGGCCCGCCCAAAAAGGTCGCCAAACTCAAAACCGAGACCGCCCGCTTCCTCAGAAAAAGGAGCACAGGCGTCCCGCCTGTGAATCAACAAGAGCCCGCCCTATCCACAGCACTCTCCCCATCCACCATCTCTCTCAAGGGCGCCCGCGAACACAACCTCAAGAATATCTCCATCGACATCCCGCGCGACCAGCTCGTCGTCGTCTCCGGCCTCTCGGGTTCCGGCAAATCGACCCTCGCCTTCGACATCCTCTTCGCCGAAGGCCAGCGGCGTTTCCTCGACTCCATGTCCGCCTATGCGCGGCAATTTGCCGAGCAGTTGGAAAAGCCCGACCTCGACCTGCTCAGCGGCCTGCCGCCGACCGTCGCCATCGAGCAACGTGTCTCGCAGGGCGGCATGAAATCCACCGTCGCCACCGTCACCGAACTCTGGAACTTCATCCGCCTCCTTTACGCCAAGCTCGGCACCCGCTACTGCCCCGACTGCGACGTTCCGGTCGAAAAGCAATCGATCGCCGCCATCGAAAAAGCCATCCGCGGCCACCTCAAGCAGGGCGCCGTTTCCATCCTCGCCCCCGTCATCCGCGGCCGAAAAGGCTACCACACCGAAGTCGCCGACTGGGCCCTCAAGCAGGGCTTCACCAAGCTCCTCGTCGATGGCCAGCTCCGCGACGCCGAAGGCTTCACCCGCCTCGAACGTTTCCGCGAGCACGACCTCGACGTCGTCGTGGCCGAAATCTCCGACCTCACCCGATCGTCCATCGTCGATCTTCAATCGGCCATTCCCCGCGCCCTCGACATCGGCAAGGGCACCCTCCGCCTCATCACCCCCGGGCGAAAACTCGAACTCCTCTCCACCGAAGCCAGCTGTCCGAGCTGCCGGCGATCCTTCGACGAACTCGACCCGCGCCTCTTTTCCTTCAACTCCCCCCACGGCTGGTGCCCTACCTGCCGCGGCCACGGCGTGACGCCAAAACGGAAGCTCCACCTCGACGTCTCCCGCCACGACTCCGTCCTCGCCGCCGAGCTCGATGCCGACCGCAAGATCGAGCGCATGGATGACGACGAACTCGTCGAGTGCCCTGACTGCCACGGCTCCCGCCTCAACCCCGAGTCCCGCGCCGTGCGCCTGAGTATAAGTGGCTGCCCCGGCCCGGGGCAGGCCGTGGAAGCGGCGCCCCGCCGCGAGTCCGTCAGCATCGCCGACCTCTCCCGCCTTCCCGTCGCCGACGCCGCCACGCACTTCTCGAAAACCTCGTTCACCGGCAAACGCGAGCAACTCATCGCCCGCGACATCCTCCCCGAGATCACCCAGCGCCTCGCCTTCCTCGATCACGTCGGCCTCGGCTACCTCCAACTCGACCGCTCCGCAAAGACCCTCAGCGGCGGCGAAAGCCAGCGCATCCGCCTCGCCGCCCAGCTCGGCTCGAACCTTCAGGGCGTCCTCTACGTCCTCGACGAGCCCACCATCGGCCTCCATCCGCGCGACAACGCCAAGCTCCTCGACACCCTCACCGGCCTGCGCGACCGCGGCAACTCGCTCATCATCGTCGAGCACGACGAGGACACCATCGCCCGCGCCGACCACCTCATCGATCTCGGACCGGGGGCGGGAAGGCTCGGAGGCGAGATCGTCTATCAGGGTCCGCCCCCGGGAGTTGCGAGTGTTCAGTTTTCAGATTTCAGGAAGAAACCGAAGAAGACAGCCAAACGCGCGGCGTCTTCCCTGAACACTGAAAACTGGAACCTAGCAAACTCACCCACCTACCAAGCCCTCACCCACCCGATCATCCACCCGATGCGCGGCGAGCGGCGGAAGATCGGCAAGACCCATCCGCTGCTCAAGCTCACCGGCTGCTCGGCCAACAACCTGAAGGGGCTCGACGTCGCCATCCCGCTGGGTCGCCTCATCGTGCTGACCGGCATTTCCGGATCCGGGAAATCCACGCTCATGCACCAGTGCATCGGCGTCGCGGCCGATGCCAAACGCTCAAACAAGGCCGCACCCTTCCTCCGCGCCAGCGGTTTCCAGAAAATCAAGTCCACCTACGAGGTCGACCAGTCGCCCATCGGCAAGACCTCGCGCTCCTGCCCGGCGACTTATGTCAAAGTCTTCGACGACATAAGGAAGCTCTTCGCCCAGCTCCCCGACTCCCGCATGCGTGGCTACGATGCTTCGCGTTTTTCCTTCAACACCGGCGAAGGCCGCTGCCCGGTTTGCGAGGGCAATGGACGCGTGAAGCTCGAAATGGATTTCCTCCCCACCACCTGGGTCCCCTGCGAGGCCTGCGACGAACTCCGCTACAACCCCGCCACGCTCGACGTCCGCTTCCGCGAAAAGAACATCGGCGAGGTGCTGAAGATGACCATCGAGCAGGCCGCCGGCTTCTTCGAAAGCCAGCCGCGCATCGCCACGCCCCTGCAACTCCTCGCCGACACCGGCCTCGGCTACCTCCAGCTCGGCCAACCCTCGCCCACCCTCAGCGGCGGCGAGGCCCAGCGGATCAAGCTCGTTTCCCAACTCATCCGCGGTCGCTCGGCCAAGGCCCAACTCACGACCCGCGAGCTGAAAACCAGCAATCTCTATCTGATCGAGGAGCCCACCGTGGGCCTCCACCTTGAGGATGTGAAGCGGCTCATCGACGTCCTCCACCGGCTGGTCGATGAAGGCCACACGGTGGTCGTCATCGAGCACCACATGGCCGTCGCCGCCGAGGCCGACTGGATTCTCGACCTCGGCCCCGAAGGCGGCGACGCCGGCGGCAGGATCGTCGCCGAGGGCCCGCCTGAAAAAATCGCCAGGTCGAAGAAGTCCGCCACCGCCCCTTTCCTCTCCACCGAGCTGGCAAACAAGGGGTGACTCAGTCTTCCCGTTTCAGCACCGAGATCCAGATCCAGGCAAAGCCGGCGACCATCGCGATGGCCGACGGAATGGCCCACGACCATTGGTGGAGAACGGCGTAGCCGATGGCGAACATCCCGCCCCAGATGAAGGCCATGCCGGCGATGAAGTTCAGCAGAAAATGTTGGGTCACCGCGCGACCCTCATCAGGAATCGCCGCACCGATCGCACCCCACCAGCCACCGGGACGGACCTTCGTGTAAAACGCCGTGAGCTTTTCCGGGCTCTCCGGCCGCGTGGCGAAGGTCACTCCCAGCCAGGTCAGCAGCGAGATGCCCACCACCACCAGCAACTGCAGGTGGAAGGGAAACGGATGACCGGCCACGATGGGATCCCGCCCGAACAGCACATAGGGCTCCCCGGCGCCGATCGTTTGCACCGCAGCCAGCACCTCGAAGCCGCAGGTCGCCAGGAACGACACCGCCAGCGCCGAGATCTCCGACCACGCGTTGATCCGCCACCAGAACCAGCGGAGGATCAGCACCAGTCCGATGCCGCTGCCCATCGCCATCACGAACTTCCACGCCTTCTCGATGCTGCCCATGTTCTTGGCAATGATCGCGCCCGCCACAATGAGGCCGACGGTGGCGACCTGGCCCGCGACCACATAGTGGCGCTCGGACTTCCCGGGTCGCATGAAACGCCGGTAGATATCGTGGACGAGATACGACGAGCCCCAGTTGAGATGCGTGTCCACCGTGGACATGAAGGCCGCGAGGAAGCTGACGATGAGGAGGCCCTTCAAGCCCGGCCCGAGAAGCTGGTTCATCACCATCGAGTAGCCTGCCTTTTCCCCGAGCGGATTCCCGGAGAGGTCCGGAAAAAGCACGATCGACACCAGGGCGACCAGCACCCAGGGCCAAGTACGAAGGGCATAGTTGGCGAAGTTGTACCAGAGGTTCGCCGCGAGGGCGTGGCGCTCGTTTCTGGCCGCCATCGTCCGCTGGATCAGGTAGCCGCCGCCATCGGTCGCGTGATTCGACCACCACATCACCAGCACCAGCACGAGGAACTGGAAGAAGGAGGAATTGAGGAACTCGAACGACATCAGCGGCACGTCCTTCGGCATCACCGGCACCACGCTGATGGCCTCGCCCGCCGACTTCGGCAGCAGGTCGAGCTTGCTTTCCAAGGCGGCCAACTGTTCCGGTGCCACATCCCCGCTTCGGGCGTCGGCGATCTCGGCCTCCAGGACCTGCGCCTTTTCCGCAAAGGTCCGGTCGAGCCCGTGCATCAGCTCGTCCACGCCGCCGACGTGATCCACCGCGACCCAGGCCAGCACGACGGCGCCGGCCATCGCGATGACGAACTGGATCACATCGGTCACCACCACGCCCCAGAACCCGGACAGCAGGGCATACAAGGTCGAGATGCCGACCAGCAGCCACACCATGGCCTCGCGGAAATCCAGGCTCACCGCCCAGCCGGCCACTTCGAAAGCCAGCGGCTCCCCATTTCCGAGCATGACGGTCAGCACCGAAGACATGCCGTTGATGACCCAGCCGAGGACGATGAAGTTATAGAGCAGCGCGAAGTAGCCGGCCTTGAAGAAACGCAGGAAGGCCGCGGGCTTCCCGCCGTAGCGGAGTTCGAGCAGCTCGTTTTCCGTCAAGACCTCCGCCCGCCGCCAGAGCCGGGAGAACAGGAAGATCGCGAGCAGGCCGTAGAGCAGCCAGTTCCACCAGAACCAGTTCTCCCAGATGCCCTTGGTCCGCGACATCTCGGTGATCGCGAGCGGCGTGTCGGCCGCGAAAGTCGTTGCCACCATCGAGGTCCCGAGCGCCCACCACGGCAGCTTGCGACCGGCGAGATAGTATTCCTCGGAGTTGGCGCTGGCCCGCTTGCGGCACATGAGTCCGACGCCCAGCGCAAAGATCAGATACACGCCGATGATGCACCAATCGATGATGGCAAGCTGCATGGCGGCAATCATTCGAAGGTCACCTCGCCCCAGCGCTCGGGCCGATGCATGTTCACCACGCCCTGCGGGCTCCACACCCAGTTATCCTCCGGATGCTGCTGCTCTTCCGGGCTCAGACTTGCGCCCAGATCGGTGCCATGCGGCGGAATGCGAACGTAGTTTCCATCCACGATCTCGTGCCGCCACTGGACCCGGGAAAAATTGACCCTCCAGGTCTCGCCCGGCTCGGGAGGTCCGGCTTTTCCCCCACGGTAGGGAGCGAGACCCTCCCACGGGATGGAAACGCGCGCCTCCCAGCCGCGGTCTTCGTCGCTCGGATCATTGAGCGTGCCATCGATCACCGCTTCGGCGAGGAGGCCCTCGATGTTGCAGCCGAGGATCGGCTCGCCGCCCTGCCAGTAGGGCTTGGGTAGCGACAGCTCCCAGATCGTGCCGAGCGCGTTCATCTCGAACTCATAGTAGTTCAGGCCGTCGCCATCGGGATCGATGAAGATCTCGAAGTCGTTGTCGTGGAAGATGACCTCGTTTTTCCGGGTGATCGTCCCCCAGACATGCGGCTCTTCCATTTCGGCGCGGACGTGCAGATAACGATCGTCCCACGCCATCTTGAGCCGTGTGCGGAATCCCGGCCGAAGCTCGGGCAGGCCCGTGATATCGACGAAGTCCTCGCTCCATGGCACCGCCTCCCATCCCCCTTCCCCGAGCTTCGGGCAGGCATAGGCCCTGCGCTGCGAGACGTCCCAGTGATCCTTGGTCATGGGGCTACTCCCTTCGACCACCGCGGACGCCTTGGCAAGCTCGGAGCCGCCGAACCCACCGATTGCCAGCGAAACGGCGAGCGCCCCCAACAGGACCGCGAAGACCCGGTCGATCCACTTCGCCGAGCGACGGTAGAGGCTTTTCGCCGGAGACCACTGCAGCGCGAGCGACCACAGGCACCAAAGCACCAGCCCTTGGAGAATCGTTTCCCCCCACAGCAGCCACGGCCACCACGCCTCGGAGCGAACCGCCAGGAAGGGCGTGATCATCGCCGCGAAAATCAACGCGACTTTCGGGTTGAGCAGGTTGCAGAGCAGGCCGCGGACGTAGGCGGCGTGGCGCGATCGCGTCGTGGAAAGCTCCGGCAATTCGCCGGCGTGCTTCACCAACTTCCAGGCGATCCATGCAAGATATGCCGCCCCCAGCCACGCGATGCCTCGCGCCAGCAGCGGATGGGATCGCAGCACCACCGCCACCCCCGCGACCGCGATGCCGGCATGCACCATCAGACCGGTGGCGATGCCGAGCGCCGTTCCCATCCCCCGCCGCGCGCCCTCGGACAGCGCGGTCCGCGTCACGAGGATCAGATCGGGTCCCGGACTGAACTGGCCGACCGCCATGATGCCGGCGAAGGCGGCCAGCTCCAGCAGCGGACTCATGTCAGGGCAGGATCATGAACAGGCCACCTCCGTGGACCCACTGCGCCACCCCTTCCGGCACCCAGCGCAACTCATAACGCGGGCCCCACGAATCGCTCACCGCGAGTTCGCCAGTGGTCTCGTTGTAGCCGATGATCATGCAGATGTGGTAGGCACCCGGCGTTGGTTCACGATCCTCATACGCCTCGGTCTGGGTGGCGACCTTGCTCGCCCACGCCGACCAGTCCTCGACCTTCTTGCGGGCCTCGGTGTTGTCGTTGGCGATCTGGTTATAAGTCGGCAGCGAATACAATGTCCACATCACCGGGATGCCATCATCGAGATATCTCTTGAGTCGGGAAATCGAGAGCTTCCTCGCCTCGTCGTCGCGGGTCCGGCGCCCCTTGCGGTAGACCTGGGACTTCACTTCATCGATCAGCAGCTTGGGCGAGGTTCCCCCACCGGCGCTGGATTGACCGACCATCGCCAGCAGATACATGTCGGCATCGAGCCCCATGAAACGCATCGCCCGCTCAAAGGTCGCCGGCACGCAATAACCCTTCGGGCCTTGATCGACCATCGGGATGCCGGAAATGACGACATCTCCGTTATCCCGGCGCTGCACGGCGGCGGCGACCCGCTTCTTGATCGCCGAGTCATTGATGCGTTCGGTTTTTCCACCGCTCTCGGCGAACTCGACCGGGACGATGGACAAGTTCACGAATTCGTCTTCCTCCATCGCCAGCAGGATCGAGACTCCCTGGGCATCCCAGCGGGAAACCGTGCGTCGCTCCTTGCCCTCACCGAAGCGCTGGGTTTCGGGCGGACCGAGCGCCTCGGACAAGCGGGCGGTGATCGCATTGAAGTCCCGCTCCATCGCCTCGCCCAGGCTGGTTGCCTCGTCGGACTCGCCTTGTTTGAAATGATCCTCGGCGAAACCGGCCGCCGAGCCGTAGTCTCCCTTGTTGGCATAAACCGCCGAGATGTGGCTGACCGAACCCCAGGGATCCGAGTAAAGAGCCAGCGAAAACGGCATCGCGCCGAACAGCCGATAGCTGCCCGGCTTGCCGCCATCGGGTCCGCCCTGGAAGGCCGCGTAGAGGCGCCACGACCACAGCCCGGAAGTTTGGGATTCCGCCCTCAGGCCGAGCGTTTTCGCCACCTCGCGCGATGACCGTTGGAGCAGCGGCTGGTCGGAAAACAACTCATGTCCGGCCGCCTTGTTCAGCATTGAAACCTCCGCCGACGCCGCATTCCTCAACTTTTTGAGATAGGCTTGGTCATCCTCGGAAAAGGTCGCGTCCTTCAACTCGAAGACTTTGCCGTCGTTTCGGCGGAGCTTCACCTCCGCATCGGAAAACCCGACCACCTGGGCCACCAGCTTGCGGCCCGCCGAATCGGTGAAGGTATGCATTTCCCGCGCCGCTGCCGGCGTTGCCATCAGGGCGGCGACCAGTACTCCGAACCACGCTCGCTTCATGTCCGTGTTCTAGGCCGACACCGTGTCATGTCAATGGCCCGGCATTTACCACAGCGCCGCATAGCGCGCGCGGACCTGCCCGAGCCATTTGCCGATGAAGGCCAGCTCGCGCGCCAACTGCCAGCCGTCCGCCCGGCCCGACTCGACCGCGGGAAAGGATTCTTCACGCTGCCGCCGCTCGACCTCCAGCCGCTGCTGGCAGACTTCCAGCCGTTCGCGGCAATCTTGCGCTTTGGCTTCGAGGAGGGCTTTCGCCAGCAACGATTGGGCCGCCTCCTTTTCCCGTATCACTGCGTCCGCCTGCTGCAATTTGCGGCCGATCTCGGAAAACAGATCCATCACCCCGCTGCCGACCGCGCCCCGCAGGCTGCCCTCGATCCCCTCCAGTTCCAGCCATTGCTTCAGGCGCTCGGAAGGGTCCGTCAGCAGGGTCACCGCCTGCTGAAGGCGCTCGAAGTCCCCTGCATCGCCGCCGGCGTCCGGATGCCGCGATTTTCCCGCCTCGCGGAAGGCCGCCCGGATCTCCTCATCGGAAATCACCAGCCGCCGCTCCAGCCCCAGCTCGGCGAAGGCGTCCATCAGGCCGCAAAGCTCTCGCCGCAGGAGCAGGTCACCACCGCGTTCGGGTTGCTCACCTTGAAGCCGCCCTGCTGAAGGTCGTCGGAGTAATCGAGCTCGCTGCCGCTCACGAAAAGCGCGCTTTTCGGGTCGATCACCACCTGCACGCCGTTGCTCGGCACCATGATGTCGCGGTCGCGGGGGCCATCGACGAGGTCCATCTTATACTGCAGCCCGCTGCACCCTCCGCCGATCACCGCAATCCGCAGCGCGCCCTCCGGCCGGCCCTGCTTTTCCAGCAGCCCGCGCAGGTGCGCCGAGGCTCCATCGAGCACCCGGATCAGCTTTTCGTTGCCGGTTTTGAAATTCACCACCGTTTCGGTCATCGCGGCGGGAAAATCACCCGCATCCTTGAAACTGAAAACCGAAAACTCACAAACTCCGCCCGCCGCGATGCCCGAGCCACCTTTCAGACCCGTCCCCACCCGCACCGCTGTCGTGCTCGGATCGTCCCTGCTCGGCGTCTACGCCCACGCCGGTTTCCTTAACGGCCTCGGCCAACGCGGCTTCGAGCCCGCCCGCCTCGCCGGCGCCTCGGCCGGTGCCCTCGCCGGCGCGCTCCACGCCTGCGGCCTGCGGGGCGACGACCTGAAACACGCCGCGCTCGACCCGAAAATGCGCTGGTCCTATTTCGATCCCGGGTTCATCTGGCGCATGCCGGGTGTCGGCACCGTCCTCTGGGCCAACGGCATCTTCCACGGCAAGGGCAAGGTCCGCCACCTGCGCAGGCTGCTTGGCGACGTCCGCCTCGATGACCGCCAGCTCGACATCGCCGTCACCGACGTCGAGACCAACGAAATCGTCATCCGCACCACCGGTCCGCTCCCCGAGCTCGTCATGGCCTCCTGCGCCGTGCCGGGCCTCTTCACCATCCAGGATGTCGATGGCCATCGCTACCTCGACGGCGGCATCGCCGCCGAGTATCCCTTCGAGCACCTCATCAACCGCGACGACATCGACACCATCCTCATCCACCGCATTCAGCACGTGGAAAACTCCAGCCCGGTCGTGAATTGGGAGACCGTCGCCAAAGCCGTCGGCTGCACCCACCACACCGCCTGCAAGGCCCTCCACGAGCACCGCCTCCGCCTCGCCGCCGAGCGAGGAAAGCAAGTCGTCGAACTCGTCTCCACCACCCCCTTCCCCTCCATCTTTTCCAACCGCCGCGCCCCGGCATGCTACGAAGCCGGGCTGCAGACCGCCCTCGACGCCCTCTCTCCCGCCTGACCATGCAAGCCCAGCTCCTCGAAATCCTCCGCGACCAGATCCTCGAACCCGACGCCGTCGGCGACGCCCACACCGACCTTTTCGAGGCCGGCCTCGACTCCATGGGCATCATGCAGCTCGTCCTCGCCATCGAGGAAAGCTTCGGCATCGCGCTGGAGCCCACCGACCTTTCCCGCGACCACTTCCAGACCGTCGAAAGAATCGAGGCACTGCTTCTCTCCAAGTCTGCCCGGTAACCTCTAACAATAACCTGCAACCTCCCCCTTGGTCCCCACCACCATCAGCGACGCCTTCCTGCTCGCCCTCGAGTCCCTCATGCGGCGCACCGGCCAGGGCCGCCACCTCGCCGCCTCGGTTATCGAGCTCGATGCCCCGCCCGCACCCGGCCTCCTCGAGCGCGCCGCCGAGACCCTCGGCCACCGCCACCCGCTGCTGCACGCCCACGTCCGCCGTCATTTCCCCACCTTCCTCGCTTCATGGCAGCTCGGGGAAACCGCTGCCGTGCCCGTGTCGCATCACTCCCGCGACATCCCGGACCTCGCCCCGCTCGTCGCCCGTCTGCTCCGCGAGAGCGACATCGACATCCTCCGGCCCGGCCCCAACCTCGAACTCCACCTCGCCACCCTTCCCGACGGCACCGCCGCCCTCATCCTCCTCTGGCCGCACCTCCTTTTCGACGCCGTCGGCATCGACCTCCTCCTCGACGAACTCAACCTCCCCGACCCAACCACCCACCGATCCTGGGGCGAGACGGCCAACCCACCGCCGCCCTCCCGGGCCTGGCCCGCTGCCAAGCCGATGGTCGAGGAGATGCGCACCTTCCCCGCCTGGCGGATCCGTTCCGCCCACCCGCGCACCCGGCCCGGCCCGCCCGCCTTCAGAGTCCTCCATTTCACCCGCGGCCAGACCTCCGCCATCAGGGAAAAGATGGCCGCCACCGCCGGCGAGCTACTCCTCCTCCCGTACTTCGCCGCCGCCGCCGCCCGCGCCACCAAGGCCCTCATCGCCTCCCGACATCCCGCCGAAGAAACCGCCATCCTCCTCTCCCTCCCTGTCCAGCGCGTCGGCAATCCCCACAAACGCCCGCTATTCCAGAACCACATGACCCCCTGGTCCCTGCTCCTCACCCACGAGGAACTCACCGACCTCCCCGGTGCCACCAAGGCGCTCTACAAGAAATACGCCTCCTTCCTCCGCCGCAAGCTCCCCGCCGCCATGGAGGCCCTGATGGCGCTCATGCACCGCTGCCCGTCCCGCCTCTATCTCAAGCCCGCCGGCCTCTTCCTCAAGGGCGAGATTTGCTCCTTGTTCCACTCCCACACCGGCAGCTTCCCCGCCCGGGCGCGCACCCTGCTCGGCCAGCGCATCACCCGCGCTTGCCACATTCCCACCGTCTCCGCCCCGCCCGGCCTCGGCATCTTTTTCTCGGAGTTCGACGGCCAACTCACCGCCACCCTCTCCTGGCGGGAAAACACCCTCACTCCCGACGAGATCGACCTCGTCGAAAAAACGCTCCTCACCGACCTCAAGCCACTGATCACCGATCCCTGATCACCCGGCCCTTCCCATGAACCTCATCGCCGACATCCTCGACCGCCACCCCGCCGACGCCGTCGCCATCATCGCCGGCGAGCGACGCGTCACCTACGGCGAGCTTCGTAGCTCCGCCGCCCCCATGGCTGCGGAAATCCGCGCCGCCGCGGAAAAGCTCGGTCGCGCCCCCCGTGTCGGCCTGCACTGCCCGAACGGCGTCGATTACATCATCCTCTCCATCGGCATCCTCCTCGGTGGCGCCTGCCTCGTCCCCCTCGCCGAAGAACTCACCGCCGACGAGCGCGACCAAATCACCCGCACCACCGCCCTCGACTTCATCGTCCGTGGCTGCGGCGGCCCGCCGCAGGCGGTGGAAACGGCGGCCCGCCACGCTCCCCTCTTCCCTGAAGCCGCCTTCCAAACCCTCAACCCCGCCTTCATCCGCTTCTCCTCCGGCACCACCGGCAGCTCCAAGGGCGTCGTCCTCTCCCACGAAACCCTCCTCGCCCGCATCACCGCCGCCAACCGCGGACTGCAGCTCACCCGCGACGACCGCATCCTCTGGATGCTGCCCATGGCCCACCACTTCGCCGTCAGCATCGTCCTCTACCTCCACGTCGGCGCCGTCACCATCCTCGAGTCCTCGCCCACCCGCGAGGCCATCCTCGCCACCGCGGAAAGGCACGATGCCACCGTGATTTACGGCTCGCCCTTCCACTTCGCGTTGCTTGCCGCCGATCCCGGACTCTTCCGCTGGCCCAGCCTTCGCCTTCCGGTGGCCACCGCCGCCGCCCTGCCCGAGGCCACCGCCCGCGCCTTCGAAGCCCGCTTCGACCAGCCCATCATCCAAGGCCTCGGCATCATCGAGGTCGGGCTTTCCGTCCTGAACCTCGACGCCGCTGCTGAAAAGCCCGCCTCCCTCGGCAAGCCGCTGCCGGACTATGAGGTCCGCCTGCTCGACGACTCCGGCCACGAGGTTCCCGACGGCACCCCCGGCGAGTTCCATGTCCGTGGTCCCGGCCTCCTCGACGCCTACCTCGTCCCTTGGAACCCCTCCCCGCTCAAGGACGGCTATTTCGCCAGCGGCGACCTCGTCGTGCGCGATGCCGACGGCCACCTGACCCTCGTCGGCCGCCGCAAGTCGGTCATCAACGTTGCCGGCATGAAGCTTTTCCCCGAGGAAGTCGAAGCCTGCCTCAACGAGCACCCCGCCGTGGCCCGCAGCCTCGTTTCCGGAAAAGACCACCCGCACATGGGTCAGATCCCGGTCGCTGAGATCATCCCCGCCGATCCCGCGAACCCGCCCAAGGCCGGCGAACTCCAGAGGCACTGCCGCGCCCACCTCAGCGCCTACAAGGTCCCGCTGCGCTGCTCTTTCGTCGATCAGCTCCCCCTCACCGCCTCCGGCAAGCTCAAGCGGCACTGAACATCGGAGCGCTGGCTCGAGCGGGCCACGACTCCACGAAAAACCCGGCATCCTCTCGGAGGCCGGGCCTTTCTCAGAAAAACGCAGGCCGCGGATCAGTGCTCGCGGCAGAACTGCTCGAAGCGGGTCAGGCCCTCGTTGAGCACGTCCAAGGTGGTGCAGTAGCTCAGGCGGATGCCGTCGTCGTAGCCGAACGCGATTCCCGGCACGGCCGCCACCTTGTAGCGCGAGATCAGCTTGTCGCAGAGGTTCTGCGACTTGATCCCGAGCTGGCCGGTGTAGACGAAGAAGTAGAACGCCCCCTGAGGCTCGACCACGCGGATGTTGTGGATGCCCTTGAGGCGCTCGAACACGAACTGGCGGCGGACGTCATACTCCGCACGCAGGTCCGAGAGGAAACCTTGGTCGCCCTGCAGCGCGGCCACGCCGGCGTACTGCGCGAAGCTGGTCGCATTCGAGACCGTGTGGTTCTGAATCTTGTCGATGGCCTCGGCGATCGGCTTCGGCGCGGCGGTGTAGCCAAGGCGCCAGCCGGTCATCGAGTAGGCCTTCGAGAAGCCGTTCACGGTGACGGTCAGGTTGTAGAGTTCGTCGCTGAGCGAGGCGATCGAGACGTGCTTCGCATCGCCGTAGGTGAGCTTTTCGTAGATCTCGTCGGACAGGATCACGATGTCCTCGTAGAGTGCGACCTCACCGATCGCGCGCAGCTCTTCCTCGGTGTAAACCGCGCCGGTCGGGTTCGACGGCGAGTTGAGGATCACCATCTTCGTCGCCGGAGTCATGGCGGCCTCGAACTGCTCGGCGGTGAGCTTCCAGCCGTCCGACTCCTTGGTTTCCACGATCACCGGCTTGCCACCGGCCAGGCGCACCATTTCCGGATAGGAAACCCAGTAGGGCGAGGGAATGATGACCTCGTCGCCTTCCTCGACGATCGCCAGGATCGCGTTGAAACAGGCCATCTTGGCACCCGCGGTCACGCAGATCTGCTTGGCGTCGTAGTCGAGTCCGTTGTCGGCCGCCAGCTTATCGACGAGCGCTTGGCGGAGTTCCGGAATGCCGCCGGAAGGGGTATACTTGGTGCGGCCCTCTTGCAGCGCCACCATGGCCGCGGCCTTGATGTGCTCGGGGGTGTCGATTTCCGGCTCGCCGCCGGCGAGGCCGTAGACCTCTTCGCCACGGGCGGCCATGGCCTTGGCCTGGTTCGTCACCGCGAGGGTGAGCGAGGGGTTCACCTGATGGATACGGGATGAGATGGAGTCCATAAAAAGCACGCGGATGGATGGTTCATCGGCCGCCCGGCGGGGCGACATCGCACGCTTCTGTCACCCCCCTCCCGGCGGAACGGGGCGGCTTTTCTGACCGTCCACCGGTTCCGGCGCAAGTGAAATGGCCGCTACTCCTTCAAATCGTGCATCCAGCCTCCTTGGGCGGTCACCCACTTGCCTTTTTTCACCACCTTCGGAAACCCAAGCCCGTGCCCGGCGGCGGCCTCGAAGACCTCCCACGCCTGGGTCGCCAGAATGCCCGAAAGCACCAGGCTGCCGCCCGGCGCCAAGGTCTTTGCGATGACCGGAAAGGCCTGGATCAGCACCTTCGAGAAGATGTTCGCCAGCACCACATCGTAGGTCCGGGGTGGCGTCCAGCCGAGGATGTTCACCTCCTCGGTGCGGATGCCCGGCGACTCGTTGCGGACCGCGTTGCGTTCGGTGACCTCGACCGCGAAGGGATCGTAATCGCAGGCGAAGATCTCCCCCGCTCCCAGCTTCTTGGCCGCAATGGCCAACACGCCCGTTCCGCAGCCGAGATCCGCGCAACTCCAGCCGGGCTCCCGTTTCCCCGCGATGTCCACGAGGAAACGCAGGCAGGTCGAGGTGGTCGCATGGTCGCCCGTCCCGAAGGCCATCTCCGGCGGGATCGAGATCACTTCGCGGCCAGCGAAGGTGTCGCGCATCGCCTTCAGCTTGCCGGCATCATCCTCCTGGGTCACCACGAAGCGCTCGCGGATCTTCAGCGGCGGCGGGATCTGGTAGGGCTTCTGCCAGTCGGCGTTTTTCAACTCCCGCACCCGCCCGCCGAAGCGCTCGCGGATCGCCTCCGCATCCTTCCCGGTTTCGCAGAAAACCTCGACCCGCAGGGATTTACCGCCCTTCAGGACGTGGACGACCAGGTTCGGGTTGCCGTGGAAGCGTTCTTCCCAGGCATCCATCCACTGCGCGCCGGAGAGTTTTTCCCAAACCCACATCACAGGACTGTTAGTCACAATGCTCATCGAATTCCAAGATCCTTCCCGCCGAAAAGGGCGAAGGGCCGTCAGCGACAAGCTAACGGCCCTTCATGGAGCGGGTGATCAGATTCGAACTGACGACATCAACCTTGGCAAGGTTGCGCTCTACCCCTGAGCTACACCCGCGTTGCGTTGCGGCGAACGCGTGCGCGGTTTCTACATGCCAGAAGCGGCCGGGCAAGAGATTTCTTCAAAGTTTTTTGGGGCGGATTCGGGCTGCCGGGAGGTCATCGCCGGATGAACGGGATGGGGAGGATGCACCGGTTCGGGTCGTGATTTCCTACCGGGCGGGGCTCCGGGCTTCCGAGGTCATGTAGTCGAGCCGTTCCGCCGCCCGGTCGTGGAGGTCGGGGTCACGGATGCCCTCCAGCATCCGCTCCGCCTCCGCTGCATCGCGGATGGCGATCGATGGAATCAGCCCGGCCAACATCGCATCCCGCTGGGGTGAATCCGCCTGTCCCTCGAACCAGCCGCGCACCTTGTCGGGATACTTCTGATACCAAGAGGAAAGCGCGTGATTCAGGGCCGCTGGCACCTCGGTCGATTCCGCATGCCGCCCCATCCACCACTCCAGCGCCGGCCCGTCATATTCCCGGTAGATCGCCGCACCCACCGCCTCCGCCTCCAGCGCGGGCCGTTTTTCCGCAGGGAAATCCGCAACCTCCAGATAATCCCTCAGCTCGTAAAGATAGGTCAACATCCCCATCGCATCGTCCTGCGACCAACGCCTCAGCATTTCCTCATTCAGCCTCGCATGATCCTCCGGAACGCCGGTTGTCTTCACGAAATCGACCAAGCGATCCCGAAGGGCCGGATCGACCAAGGCCGAATAGGCCCACCGGGACAACACGCTCTCCCGCGTCTTGAGCCACGACTCGCCTCCCCGGTGATCATCACTCGGAAGTTTGAGGAGTTCGCTCGTCGCTAGCTCGAAGTCTCGCTCCAGGATCTCAGACAAAGCCTGAGCCCGCATCCGATCGCGGCATTTTTCCACCTCGGGTGGACAATCTTCCGAATCCAACCACGCCAACGCCTGAGTCGGATCCTCCATCGCCCACTGGGCGAACACGCTTGCCGCCCGGCTATACTGGTCCGCGGTCGCCGCGAATGCGGCCGCGGGATCGCGTCTCGCCCACTCAAGCAGGACCACGTTCAGCAGACGGCTCCATGGTTCCGCAATGCGTCCCTCCAGCTCCTGAAAGAGCGCCGCCAATTCGTCCGGGCCCAAACTTTCGAGAATGCCTTGAGCGCGAAGTTCACGATGCCAGTCGCAACCGCCAGCGTGGCTGTCTCCCAGCAGTTCCTCCAGCTCGTCCGCCGTCTTCGACACCGCGAACTCTTCATCCGGGCTGCTCGCTTTCCCGGGTCGGGCCGGCACTGCGAAGTCACTGCCAAGGGTTTCCGCTTTGTCCGCCCGTCCATGCAGCCAGCCGGCACGAGCGACGCGTTTCCCTGCCTCGCTCCCCAGCCATGCCAAGCAGGCCAGTGCCCCTGCGAGGATCGCCCCCACCGTCATGAATTTTGTGCGCATCATTGATCCGGAGTCGGAGTTTGGAGAAAGGTAGCCATATCGGAAGGAAGCGTGTTCAGCCACTCCCCCACCGCCCGGGGATCATCGCGCTTCCAGGCAGCGATGTGCTTCAGCAGCGCGGTTTGCTCGGGAAACGCATGACGGGGATCAGGCATCCAGCCGGACCTCAGAAACTGGTCGGTCCGACTCTTTGCCAGGCCGGAGATCAAATCTCCGTTCCCATGAGACTTTGCCCATTCGATGGCCGCATCCGGCCATTCCATCGCCTGAGCCCGGTAGCGTGCCGCCATTTCCTCGCCCGACGCCGTTTCCGCCGATCGGTTGAGCGGTTCAGGATCGAAAGAAACCTCACCACTCTGACCCTCGACGTATTTTCCCCACCACTCCCAAGAACTCCGGAAATGGGCGATCTGTCCTTCATCCGCACCCGCCGCTTCCAAGTCTGAGACAAGGCTCTTGACCATCGCCCCATCCAAACCCGGGCTCTGAGAAAGACTTCCCAGCCATGAGCGGCTGTCCTTCCACAGCGCCTTGTCTTCAGCCAGCGCGGAGATCAGCGCCGCTCTGGCTCTCTCGTTTCTACCAGCCTTGTGGGCAAGCTCGCTCACCACCCAGCTGACCGCCTCCGGGAATTCCTCCCTCGCCTTGGCCAGCGCGTTTTCCGGATCGATCCGACACCACTCCCTCGCCGAAAGGATCGCCGCTGTGCGGGTCATCTGTTCATCGCCCTGATCGCGGACCCAGTGCCTCATGGCATCGGGATCGACGCTCCCCCAGGCATCCAACACAGCAGACTTCAGCAGATACTGGATCCTGCCATCCAACGTCTTCACCTTCGCCAGCGCCAAGTCAGGTGCCAGTTCCCCCCATCGATAGCTGAGCATCCGCACCAACAACGCGTCGACTTCCCGCTCCGAGTTGGCTGCCAACACCTCCTCCAGCGCCGCTTCCGCCTCGGCCGCGGAAAAACCCCGGACCATCTTCCACAGCGCCGCCGTTTCGAGCGCACTCAGGCGTTTCCGGCCGATCGCCTGCCGCAGCTTTTCCAGCTCTTCCAGTCCCGCCCGCTCGTGTTCAGGCATGGTCAGCCGTCTCACCACGGACTTCACCGGATTCCGCGGCTTTCCGGCGCCATCCATCACCCGCCGCTCCCCGTGATAGCCGCACCAGAAGGCCATCACCGGCACCAAAAGACATGCCGCCGCCAGCCCCGTTCTCGTTTTCAGCTTCGATCTCATCCCCTATTCGACACACTGCCAAATCCCCAAACCCGCCGCCAAGCCATCTTCTCCCTTGAAACCTGGAACCTGAAACGCGGAACCTGCGCCCGTGTCCGACAAGCTCGCCGAAATCATCGCTACCAAGCGCCAGGAAGTCGAAGCCCTCCTGCCCCGCGCCGGCCACCTCCGTGCCGCCGCCCTCCAGCGCAATGATTTCCGCGGGTTCCGCGCCGCCCTCGATCGCGGCCCGGACCAACTCGGCGTCATCGCCGAGATCAAGAAGGCCTCGCCTTCCGCTGGCGTCATCGACCCGAACTTCGACCCCATCCGCCAGGCCCGCATGTATCTCGATGGCGGCGCGTCCTGTCTCTCGATCCTCACCGACGAGAAATACTTTCAAGGCTCGCTCAGCTACCTGACCAAGATCTCCGAGTTCTCCGAAGCCCCGCTGCTGCGCAAGGACTTCACCATTCACCCGCTGCAGATCCACGAAGCCGTCGTCTCCGGCGCCGATGCCATCCTGCTGATCGTCGCCGCGCTCGATGACGAGCTGCTCAAGCGCCTCTACCACGAAGCCAAGGACTTCCAGCTCGACGTCTTGGTCGAAGTCCACGACCTGCCGGAAATGGAACGCGCGCTCGACCTCGGCGCGGATTTGATCGGCGTCAACAACCGCAACCTCAAGACCTTCACCACCGACCTCGGCACCACCGAGTCCCTGGCCGACGAGGTTTCCTCGGAAACCCTGCTCGTCTCCGAGTCCGGCCTGAAGACGATCGCCGACGCCCAACGGGTCCTCGACGCCGGCGCCAATGCCGTCCTCATCGGCGAGTCGCTGATGCGCGCCAACGACCCCGCCGAGGCCATTCGGGCCTATCTTTCGCTCGCGGCATCCGGAGCCGAGTGAACGAATTCACCGCCTGGAAGACGTCCGGCGACCTCTTGCAGCTCCCGCCTCAGCTGTCGCGCCACGCGGAATTCGTAGGGCTCCAAGCCGGGCGCATCGGTCGACGGCGCGGCGAATTGAGCGCGGGCCATCCACGACCTTTCCTGCTGCCGAAAAGCGAACATCGCAGCGACCAGCAACACCCCGGAAAGGGTGTAGGCAGGAAGGGTCGCCCTGGCCACCAATCGTCTGGAAACCGATCTTCCGGCACGTCCGAACAGACCGGCGATCACCACCCACAACAGCCAAAGTTGCGGCAGCCCCGCCAGGACGATGATGAGCAGCAGCCTCGGTCGCGTCGGGGTGAGCGCCAGAGAGGATGCCGGAATCAAAAGTGCGGCCAAGCCCACCATCATCCATCCGAACCAGCGGAGCTTGCCGCTCCGAATCAGAAAACCCAGGCTTCTCGTCACCCGCCAGCGCGCGACTACGACCGGAGCCACCAAGATCATGAGACACACCCCGGTCATTTGGCCTGCGAACTGGACGAAATGGGTCCTCCCGAAGCTCCAATGATGGGCCGCCAGCGGGCTCGCCTGGCCAATGGCGAGATACCAACCCAGAGGCAACAGACTTCCGATCGCCACGATCCAGCCCCAGTCCGCGATGCCGAGTCCTCGAATCATCCGCGCGGCGATCCAGCGGGAGAGGCGAGATCCGTATGCCACAAAGACGGCGACGCCCGCGACTGCCATGATCAGCATCAACCAGCCGGCCCCCGCCATGGCTTGCCCCACGACGGCATATTCCGCCCGACGCACCGGGCGCAGATCGGCCTCCGAAAACCCGACGACCTCCCGCGACTGACGGGCCACCATGGGCATTGAAAGCGAGGCCATGATGCCGCCTTTGGAGGTCACCAATTCTTCAAGCTCACCAAGCTGTGCGGCCCGCTCCGGACTTCTAATGACTTTGGCATCGAGCCGATCCATCAGCTCGCCATATCGCAATGCCTCCTCCGGCAAACCCAATGCGGTCGCGGATTTTCCCATCTCATCCGCCAGCGACTTGATGGCCGCCCTGACGATCAGCATGTCGATCAGCCCGCCATCCTTTTGCACCAGGCGATTCACGAGATTTGCCACATCCGCTTGCAGTCTCCGATAGCCTTCCAAATCGTTTTCGACCCCCACCCGCTCCGCCTCCGCAGCAAGGCCGAGGCGGAAGATGTGGATCAAGCCGGCCGACGGCACATCCTGACCAGCCGTGAAGGCGAGATTCCGGATGTAGTCTGCATAATCGACCACTTCAGGAAGAAGGGAAACCCTCGTCTGCAGCAGCTCCAACGCATGATCCTCGATACGCGGCTTTCCGGCGGCTTCATGCACCAACGCCAGCGCTTGTCGGTGAGCAGCCCGATCCTTGATCTCATAGGTGGTACCGGCCCGACGCATTCCCGCTCTCTTTTTCTCAACGGCATCCCGCGAAAGCGCAGCAGCCGCAAGAAGTTCATACCACCCGTTGTCAGGGTCGATCTTCCCCGCGGTTTCAAGAAAATCGTCGGGCAAGGCCCGGCTCCGCTGGAACTTCGAAGCGGCGAACTCGACAAAGTAGGCGGGATTGTCGGGCTCGCTTCGCCAGAGCTGTTCCGGCCCACCGAAGAGAAGCAGCGATTCCGACGGCGTGAGGTCTTCCCTACCCTCCGGCCGAGGTTCCAGGGCTGGCCCAATGGCGGTGCCGATGTTGGAAATCGCGCCGAGCTCCCGTAGCGGCCGCACCGATTTGCCCAGCACCCAGAGGGCACCGACCAAGCTCATCAGCCAGATCAAGACTATCGCCCACCTGGTCCATCCATGCCCACTCCTGCGGCGTAGTCTGGAGATGATCGGACCCGTTTTCCGGGTCTCATCCAGTTGCAGTTCGGTTTCCAAATACGAACGAACCTGAACACTCAGTTCGGCATCCTTCCCCTCGAGCGGAGCCACGGCCACTTCGATCAACTTGTCCTTGGCGGTCACGCAAACTGCCTTAGACAGCGACCCAAGAGACCTCAAGCCCTTGCCGTCCTCATCGGCGAGTCCCTCATGCGCGCCGACGACCCGGCCGAGGCCATTCGGGCCTATCTTTCGCTGCAGACGTCCCCGCTGGACTGACCGAATGTCACATCGGAAACTCGTTCAGCATCCGCGTCACCTCGTCGAACTGGTGCGCGAAAGAAACGTAGGCTTCGACGGCCACCCAGCAAAAGCCGATCACGCCGAGCGTCAGCACGATTTTCCACGCCCAGTGCATCCGCGGATGCATCCAGATCGAGGGCAGCGCGAAGGGCGGCAGGGTCAGCAGCGTGAGCACGATGAACGAGGTCTTCAGATACCACGGCACCGCCGCCTTCGTCTCGTAGCCACGGGGAAACGGCGGCGGCATCGATGAGACCGGCCGTTTCGATTCATCGAGGAACTCAAAGCAGTAGCGGCACTTCACCGCGGCATCCTGGATTTCCTCGGCGCAATAGGGACATCTCTTCATGAGCAAGTCTTCCGCCCGAGCAGGTTGCCGCGGGTTCACCGCGAAAACCAAGGAATTCGTCCCCGCGAACACGTCAGCCGAGCCCCCGGCCGTCCCCACGAATGCCCGCCACGCCGGTGTAAGGATCTGATTTTCTAATATTTAATCATCCTGCCGAAAAAACTCCATTTTCGAGATTGACCCACACCATACTATTGCGACTCATTCGCAACAGATGAGCGCAGCAGCCACCCCATCCACCGACTCCCTCCGACGTTTTCGTTTTCACCGCGAGTCCCTCGCTTTCACCGGCACCGTCGTTTCGCTAGGCGCCCTGAGCCATCCTGCGCTTGCCGCGGAGCCTGCTCAGGAAAACACCGACGAGCCCGAGGAACTCGAAGCCCTGGTGGTCGATGCCGAGAACCCCTCCCTTTACAAACCGGAGCGGCTCGCCTCGCCGAAGTTCCAGCAGCCGGTCGAGGACATCCCGCAGACCGTTTCGGTAATCCCCAAGGAAGTGATCCAGGAGCAGAACGCCACTTCCCTGCGCGACGTGCTCCGCAACACGCCGGGCATCAGCATTCAGGCTGGTGAAGGTGGCACGCCTCCCGGCGACAATCTTTCGATCCGCGGCTTCAACGCCCAGAGCGACCTGTTCGTCGATGGCGTCCGCGATTTCGGCGGCTACACCCGCGATCCCTTCAACCTCGAGCAGGTCGAGGTGGCGAAAGGCCCGGCTTCCACGAATTCCGGCCGCGGCTCGACCGGCGGCTCGGTCAACCTCGTCAGCAAAACCCCGCGCGACGAGCGTTTCCACCAGCTCATGCTCGGCGCGGGCACCGATCATTACTACCGCGGCACGCTCGACCTGAACGAGCCGCTCCCCTGGTGCCAGGGCGCGGCTTTCCGCCTGAACCTGATGTATCACAACGCGGATACGCCGGGCCGCAACGAGGTCACCGAGGAGAGGTGGGGCATCGCGCCTTCGATCACCTTCGGCCTCGGCTCGGACACTCGTTTCACCGCCAGCTACTTCTACCTCGGGTCGGACGGCGTGCCGGACTACGGCATCCCCTGGGTCGCCTCGCCGAATGTCGCCATCCCGTGGGCGGTCGATCAGCCCGCGCCGGTGAATTACGACAACTTCTACGGCCTCGTTTCCCGCGACTACCTGAAGAACGAGACGCACCTTTTCACCACCGAGCTCGAGCACAACTTCAGCGAATCGCTGCGCCTGCGAAACCTGACGCGCTTCGGCTTCACCAGCACCGACCTGAGCGTCACCGCCCCGCGTTTCGTCGATGTGGATCCCGCGACTCCCGGGAACCAATACGGCACCGTGATCCGCCGCACCGATTGGAAATCCCGCGACCAGGACGACACGGTTTTCGCGAACCAGACCGACCTCAATTTCGACTTCGAAACCGGCGAGGCCCGGCACCAGCTGGTCACGGGCTTCGAGCTCACCGACGAGCGATCGAAAAACCACGGCCGCAACGATCTCAATGGGCCCGCGCCGGACACCGACCTGTATGTTCCGAATCCCTTCGATCCTTACTTCCCGTTGATCGTCCGTGACGGCACCTTCACCTCGGGCCAGGCGACCACCTTCGCCGCCTACGTCACCGACACCGTCGAGCTCGGCGATCACTGGCAGTTCGACGCCGGCCTGCGCTACGATCACCTCGACACGGAAATCGACAGCGCGTCCGTGGGTCATCTTTCCAAGACCAGCACCGGCCTCAGCTATCGCGGCGCCGTCACCTGGAAACCCGTCGAGCAGGGCAGCGTTTACTTCGGCTACGGCACCTCCTTCGATCCCTCCGCCAGCAGCCCGGCGTCCAGCGTCCGCAACAACGCGGCCGGCGTTTCCTCCTACCTCACCGATCCCGAGGAGAGCGAGACCTTCGAGCTGGGCACCAAGTGGACGCTGCTCGACGACCGCCTGCTCGCCACCGCGGCGGTCTTCCGCACCGACAAGACCAACGCCCGCACCACCGACGCCGTTACGGGAAACACCGTACTTTCCGGCGACGAGCGGGTGCAGGGGCTGGAACTCGGCCTCGCCGGATCGATCACCGACTGGTGGCGCCTCACCGGCGGCTACGTCTATCTCGACAGCGAGGTCCGCTCCTCGGGCACCGTCACCGAGATCGGCAACCAGCTCAGCAACACGCCCGAGCACTCGTTCAGCCTCTGGAATGTCTTCACCTTCGGTGATTTCCAGACCGGCCTCGGCACCTACTTCGTCGATAGCCGCTACAGCAACAACTCGAACTCGCGCAGCGCGCCCTCCTATTGGCTCGTCGATGCGATGTTCGGCTGGCAGGTCACGGAAAACGTGTCGCTCCAGCTCAACGTGAACAACCTGCTCGACGAGGACTACATCGACCGCGTCGGCGGTGGCCACGCGATCCCGGGCGCCGGTCGCTCGGCCGTGCTCAGCACCACCTTCAACTTCTGAGAAGCCATGCTCATCCAGATCCCCGATGTCCTCACGCCCGACCAGGTCACGCGGGCCCGCCAGCTCCTCGACAGCGCCGAGTGGACCGATGGCAACGCCACCTCCGGCCACCAGGCGGCCAAGGCGAAGAACAACATGCAGCTCCCGCAGGACTCCCCTGCCGCGCGACAGCTCGGCGACATGATCCTCAAGGCGCTCGGCTCCAACTCCCTGTTCCTTTCCGCGGCGCTGCCGAAAACGGTCTTCCCCCCGCTGTTCAACCGCTACGCCGGCGGGCAGTCGTTCGGCACCCATGTCGACAACGCCATCCGCCAGTTCCCCGGCCAGCCGACCCGGATCCGCACCGACCTTTCCGCGACCCTCTTTTTCGCCAACCCCGACGAATACGACGGTGGCGAGCTGTGCGTGGAAGACACCTACGGCGTGCAGCGGGTCAAGCTTCCGGCCGGTCACATGGTGCTCTACCCCTCGACCAGCCTGCACCACGTCACCCCGGTCACCCGCGGCGCGCGCGTGTCGTCGTTTTTCTGGCTGCAGAGCATGATCCGCAGCGACGAGCAACGCTCGCTGCTCTTCGACCTCGACCTCGCCATCCAGCGGATCAGCGGCGAGCTCGCCGGGCAGCAAGCCGCCGACCAGAGCGCCGTCCAGCTCACCGGCGTCTACCACAACCTTCTCCGCCAGTGGGCGGAGCTTTGACCGGACACTGCTGTTAGGTTGCTGAACCGAGGGATGGGCGAACGCATCCGCCCATCCCTCATCTTTTTCTGAAATGAACCGCTTCCCCCTGCTCCGGAAGTTCATCTTCTGGTCCCACCTCGTCATCGGTCTCGCCGCCGGCGTGCTCATCCTCGTGATGGCCGCCACCGGGACGGTCCTCTCCTTCGAGCGTCAGATCACCGAAGCTGCTGACCGCTATCCGGTGGAGGTGAAATCCCAGCGGCTCTCCGTTTCCGAGCTCCACCAACGACTCCGCGACCAACAGCCCGATGCCCGGCCGAGCGGCTACCTCGTCCGCTCCGACCCGCAACGCCCCGTGGTCTTCCAGTTCGGACGCGAGAAGTCGCTGTTCGTCGATCCCTACACCGGCCAGGTGCTTGGCGAAGGCGCGACCGGCACCCGGGAGTTCTTCCGCACCGTCACCGCCATCCACCGTTGGCTCGCGATGGAAGGCGCCGCCCGCGAGACCTCCCGCGCGGTCATGTCCGCCGCGGCATTGTGCTTCCTTTTCCTCCTCATCAGCGGCCTGTTCCTCTGGCTCCCGAAGCGCTGGACCCGCAAAGGCGTCAAGGCCATCGCCACCCTCCAGCCACGCCTCAAGGGCCGCGCCCGCGACTGGAACTGGCACAACGCGCTCGGCCTCTGGTTCGCGCTGCCGCTCATCGTCACCGTCTCGACCGGCCTCGTGATCGCCTACCCGTGGGCCAACGAGCTGCTTTTCAAGGCCGCCGGCGAAAAGCCTCCGGAGCGAAAAGGCCATCGCGGTCGCGGCGGCCCTGGGGAGGCACCCGTTGCTCTCCCCGCCGGCCTCGACCGGGCCATCGCAGCCGCAGCCTCGAACGATCCGGACTGGCGGCAGATCCAGTTCTCCTTCCCGCGGAAAAAACAGCTCACCCTCTTCGTTTCCGACTCCCACCGCGGCCGGCCCGATCTCCGCCGCGAGGTCACCGTCGATCTCACTACGGGAGGCATCGTAGAAACCAAGGACTTCGCCAGCCAATCGACCGGCCGGCGGCTTCGCACCTGGGTCCGCTGGATCCACACCGGCGAGGCCGGCGGCTGGATCGGCCAGACGATCTCCGCCCTCGCCTCCCTCGCCGCCGTCATCCTCATCTACACCGGCTTCGCCCTCAGCTTCCGGCGGTTCTTTCTGAAAAGAAGAACGTCGCTTGGGTCGCGATCTTGACACCTTTCGCCTCCATGCCGTGATTACCAAGTTGAAAACGACCGTCATTCTCCGCGACGAACTGGTCCGCCAAGCCAAGGCGCGCGCCTCGTTGCGCGGCGTTTCGCTGAGCCGATTCGTCGAGGAGAGCCTGGAGCGGACCTTGAGCGACCCGGCGCCGGAACCGGAATCCGTGGGCGATTGGCTCGCTTCGCTCCCGACCGTTTCCAAGGCCGCCTCGAAGGATCTTCAACAGGCGCTGGCGTCGGACGACTTCCGCCCGGTCGATTCCGGCATGTGGCAATGATTCTCGACACCAACGCGCTATCCGCCCTCGTCCGCCAATACGGCCGCCCCATCGTGTCCCGCGACCGGCATTTCGATCATGTCGAAGGGGTGGTCAGGCTCGACTGGTGATCAGCGCAGCCAGCCGCTCATCCGCCGCCCTCAGGCTCTTGCCGATCGCGAGTTCCTTCTCACCCCTCTCCCCGGATACCCCGCGCTCCAGCGACTCCCGCAAGGCCCGGCCCACTTCCTCCACCGCGGCGGCTTGGAAATGCGGATCGTCCACCGGCGCGCCATCCGACACCTCCGGGTCGAGGCTTTCCAAAACGAACTCCGCCAAAAACTGCGGCTGGCAGATGCGATAGACCCGCAGGCCCAGCCGAAAGAGATCGCAGGCCACTGGGCGCATCGACTCCACACCCGCCGTCTCCCATGCCCGCTCCAGCTCGAGACCCTCTTCCACCAGGTCGGTCGCGTCGGCGATCCAGTCGCCTTCCGACCCGCCGAGCTTATCGCACAGGCGCCGGGCCAGCCCATGCCTCGCTTTCAACGATACTTCCGCCGCCTCCGCCGATTGGCGTTCCAGCGGGGAAACGATCGCCAGCACCTGCTGCGGATCATCGCCCCGGTGCAGCATCGCCGCCGATCGCGCGATCACGGCCCGCGGTTC
Organism: Haloferula sargassicola; assembly: GCF_040362925.1. Taxonomy (NCBI): domain Bacteria; kingdom Pseudomonadati; phylum Verrucomicrobiota; class Verrucomicrobiia; order Verrucomicrobiales; family Verrucomicrobiaceae; genus Haloferula; species Haloferula sargassicola. The sequence goes on along the minus strand of NZ_BAABRI010000001.1, from coordinate 136,119 downwards.
CTCGCCGCCTTCCAACTCGTCGATTGATTTGGCAAACGAAGCCATCGCCTCCTCTTCGCGAGCCAACTCCCGCAACGCCAGGCCCCGGTTGTTCCAGGCCACCGCACGCCGCCATTTCACGGCCTCGCCCGGCTCCAGCGGCTCCAGTTCCTGCAGGCCTCGCTGGTAAGACGCCACCGCCTCGTCATGGCGCGACAACATCCGCAGGGCATCGCCGCGATTGATCCAGCCCGCGGCGAAGCCCCAGCGGAACACCGGCTCCTCGTCGAGAGGCAGCGACTCGCGCAAACGGATCGCCTTCTCCAAGTCCTCCAGAGCCCTCGCGGCATCCATGACTCCCAGCAAGGCGATCGCCCGGTTCGTGTGAAGGTTCGCCATCTCGTTGCGGGCCGGGTTTTCGGAAAGATCGACGCTTTCCTGCGCCCCGCGATCGTAGGCCTGGAGCGCTTGCTCCGTGTTCCCGGCATCGCGATGCAGGTTCCCGAGCACCATCGCCAGTCCGAGCCGCACCGAGGCACACATCGAGCCCTCCGCTCCCTTCAGGAAACGGAACGCTGCCTCCAGCTCGGCCACCGCGCCGTCGAGATCGTCGGGCGGCGGCGAGTGACGCCACTTTTCCAAAATGCCCAGCACGTCCCCCATCGAGGAGGCGAGCCCGTCCTGATGTCGGAAAACCTCGGCCATGTCAGTTTGCCGCGTCGGCCAGTTTCGCGAGGCTGTCGCGGTAGTCCTGCAGCGATCCGCCCGGACGCAGCTTCAGCGCTTCATCCACCGCCGTCAGCGCCGCGCCGAAGCGCGACTCTCCGACTCGCAGCTTGGCGATTTCCACCCAGGCATCGGCCGCGACCTGCTCGACCGCCGTCGCGCGTTCCAACAGCAGCTCGCCCTCGCCCGGCTTGCCACGGGAAACCTCGTACTTGCCGAGCTCCAGCAGCGCCACCCCGTCGGTCGGGTCTTCTTCGATCAGCTTGGAAAGCATTTCCACCCCCTTGTCCGGTGCCTCGTCCGAATCGATCTCCAGCTTCGCCTCCGCCAGGCGCAGCGGTCGCGGCGCCTCGCCCTTGATCTGCTCCCTGGCCTTCTCCAGCAGCGCTCTCGCCACTTCCCACTCGCGCACCGAGGTCGCAAAACCCAGCACCGCCATCAGCCGGCCGTCGGTCGGCTTCGTCCCGGCGGCGAAGGCCTCGGGAACCAGCGCCAGGGCGTCTTCCGATCGCGACTCGCGGAGGTTCAGCTCCGCGAGCAGCAGCAGGCCGTCGCCGCTCAACCGACCCAGCCGGCGAGGCAGCTCAAGCGCCTTCACCGCGTCATCGAGCCGCCCGAGTTCGATCAACATCCCGGCCTGCAGCTCCGCGTAGCCCGCCTCCTCCGGCCGCCGGCGGATCACCTCGTCGAGCAGCGCGACCGCCTCGCTCGTTTCATCGAGCTGCTGCAAGCACTGCGCCACGCCGGCTTTCCATTCCACCGCATCCGGCTCGCTGACCTGCGCCATCCGGTAGGCTTGGAGCGCGCTCGCCCACTCGCCCTGCTCAAGGCGGCAATACCCGATCATCCCGTAGGTCGAGCCATCGGAATCCCCGAGTCGCACCGCCTCGATCAGGTGCTTCAAAGCGTCCTCGGTCTTCTCCTTTCGCACCAGCAGCACGCCCAGGTTCCGATGCGCACGACGGAACGACGGGTAGTCCTCGATCGCCTTCCGATACGCCTTTTCCGCGTCGTCGAGTTCGCCGGTTTCGAAATACAGGTTCGCCAAGTTGAAGGTCAGCGCCGCCGACTTCGCGGTCAGCGAACTGCCCTTCAATTTCGCCAAGGCCGCCTTCCGCTCGCCGTCCTCCATCGACTTCTGCACCTCGACCAGCAGCCCCCGCTCGTCGGTGGAAACCGCCGGCTCGATCCGCGCCTCGATCCGGTAGCTGCCATTGAAAGACTTCAGGAAGGCCGGGTCCTTCCAGTATGAAGTGGATAGCGGCAGCGGCTCGGCTCCGTGCGCAAGGTGCGCGACCAGCAGCAGGGCCGTTACTTGGAACTTGGAACTTGGAGTTTTCATTTCTTGATCACAATCGGCCACGACATCACCGCCTTGACTCTTTGCCCGTTCTTGGTCGGCGCGGTGAACCGCGAACCGGAAGCCACCCGCCGGGCGGCGGAAACCAGTTCCTGGTGGGTGGCCGAAATCACCCCCAGCACGCGCACGCCGCCGCTGGTGCTCAGCTCGACGCGCAAGGTCACCGTGCCCTGGCTCACGCCTTTTCGCGCCAGCGATGACGGAAAGCTCGCCCGGCCGTGGCGCAGCAGCCGCGGCTTCCCATCCAACTCGCCCACCGAGTAAGTGGACTTCATCGCCGGCTTCGGGGCCGGGCGCGGTTTGGAGGCGGGTCGCGGGGTCGGGCGGCTCGGCGTTTTCGCCACCGGCCTCGGACGCGGGCGGGGCGCTTCTTTCACCACCGCCAGCGGCGCGGGCGCCACGTCGGTGAAAAACGGATCGACCGGCATCGTGATGTCCATCGGCACGTCGGCCTTGGGAATCGGCACCAGGGTCGGGTCCGGCACTTCGGCCACCTCCGTCAATGCCGGCGGCGGTGGCGGCGCATCGGGCGGCGGCTCTTCCGGCGGCGGAGGCGGCGGCTCGGGCAGGGTCGTGATTTCGATCTCCCGCAGCTCGATGTCCGGCACCTTTCCGCTCGGCGTGAGCAGGCGCGTGAGCCCCAGCAGCGCCAGCAACAAGGCCGCCACCACGATGCCCACGAGGATGCCCGAAATCTTCATTTCTCGGTCGCCAGGGAAACGGATTCCGCGCCGGCCAGCTTCGACGCGTCGATGACTTTCACGGTCGACTCGGTCGGCGCCGCGGCATCCGCGCGGATGATCACCGGCACCTGGCCGTCCTCTTCGAGCAGGGTGGAAACGACCGCCCGCACGCCGTCCATGCCGATCTCCCGGCCTCCCTGCCAGACGCGACCTTCGGAGGTCACGGCGATCAGGATGGCCTGCTTTTCGAGGTCCTGCGAACTCGCCGCGCGCGGCTTCGAAACCTCGACGCCGGTTTCCTTCACGAACACGGTGGTCACGATGAAAAAGATCAGCAGCAGGAACACCACGTCGATGAGCGGCGAGATGTCCACCGTGCTCACGGTGTCGCTGGTGGTGCTGTGTCGGAAACGTCTCATGCTCCTTGCTTCAGTTCTTCATGCAGCTGGCGTTGCAGCTCCAGGTGGGTCGACTCCGCCTGCCGCTTCAGCAGCGCCAGCAGGAAGGCGGCCGGCACCGCAATCACCAGCCCGGCCTGGGTCGTGACGAGCGCCTTGGAAATGCCGGCCGAAATCGTGTCGATCGGCGGCGCATGGCCACCCGCGGCCATGCCGGAAAAGCTCACCAGCATGCCGGCCACCGTGCCGAGCAGCCCGAGCAGCGGAGCGGCGGCGATGAGCACGCCAAGGAAAGGCAGGCGCCGTTCGACCCAGGCCACCTCTTCCAGCTCGAAGGTCGCGAATCGCCGCGTCCACTCGCGGATGCCCGGCGTTTCCCTGGCCCACGGCAATCCACCGGTGGTGACCGGCGATTTTTTCCAGGCCCCGTCATTCACGCGCTGCCGGAGTTTCCGACCATGCCACCAGACCACGAAGACCAGCGAATAGATCATCACCGCCAGCACCAGCAGCGCCCACAGCGTGAGCCCGCCTTCATTGAGCGTGGTCAGGATCGCGTTCTTCATTTCGAGCGCTGTGCGTTGACGAAGGAAAGCCCGAGCCGCTCGGTCGTCTGCACGATCCCCTGGCTGCGGCGCGACAGGAACGCGTGCAGGATCAGCGCGGGGATGGCCACGATCAGGCCGAACAAGGTCGTGATCAGCGCCTCGGAAATCCCGCCGGCCAGCGGCTTCGGATCGCCCGAGCCGAACACGGTGATCAGGTTGAAGGTGCGGATCATGCCGGATACCGTGCCCAGCAACCCGAGCAGCGGCGCGGTGGCCGCGGTCACCGCGATCACCGGCAGCAGCGAGGAAACCTTGTCCTGCACGCTCATGAGCTGCTCGTAGAGCGTCTCTTCTACGACGTCCGCCGTATTTCCGGAAAGCTCGACGAGCTTCCGCATCACGCCGGCCGCCGGATGGGCGGGCTTCGCGGCCAGCTCCGCGGCCTTGTCGCGGTCGCCCGTCCGCAACGCGGCGAGGATCGCCGTGACCCAGGCATCGCCCGGCTCGCGGTAGCCGGCGAAACGGATGACCTTCAGGATGCCGAGCACCAGGCTGATCACCGCCAGCAGCAGGATCGGCCAGACCCACAGGCCACCCTTTTTCACCAGGTCGATCGGCCCGCCGCCGACCTCGTCGAGCGCCCGCGCCTTGCCCCCGGTGACATCGAGCCCCAGTTCGGCCTCGCCGCCCTTGAAAAGATCGCCAACGCCGGCCTCGCCGAGCACCTTCGGCAGGCTCTCGCCGCGTTCCCCAACCACCGCTCCCGAGACATTGCCGCCCTCGAACCATGCCAGCGGCCCGGCGGCGGCGAATTGACCTTTCACCACCTCGCCATCCTCGGTGCTCGCTTCGCCTTCAGCGATCGAGCCGCCCATCAACTTTTCGAGCCGCTCCAAGGAGGCATCGACCACCTCCAGCCGCTCGCCGAGCGCCTGCGACGGGTCATCCGCTTCCCTGGCCAGCGTTTCCTCATCGACCGCCAAGGCCGGCTCGCCCGGTCCCGCCAACGTACCGATCTTCAGCGCGTGATCCTTCAAAAGCCCGGCCAGATAGCCGGCATCCTGGCTGCGCACCGCCCGCTCGCGCTCGAGTTGTCGCATGGCCTGCTCGCGATCCTCCACCGCGGTCCGCGCGATCCGCACCAGCCGACGTTTCTCGCCCAGCTCCTGCTCGACCTCCTCGAACTCCTTCGACATCGCCGGCTTTTCCTTGGTGATTTCACTGCGCACCGACTCCAGCTTCTCCAGCGCCGCGGAGAGATCCTTCCTCGCCGTTTCCAGCGCCTGCGGCACGGAAACCTGGGCTCCCACCGGCGACGCCAGCAGCGCCGCGAACATCAACGTTTTTCCCAGCTTCATCGCGCGTCTCAATCTTGGATCTTCACCGGCAGCTCCACCAACTCCGGCGGACGCTTGCGGTCCAACTCGTCGAAGGCCTTCACGATCTCGCCCGCCAGTTCCGGCCGGCCCTCCCATTTCCATCCGCCCTCCGCCGGCACTCCGATGCCCGCGTTTCCGCTACGGTCGGCATAGTAGGCGCGCGCCAGCCCGAGGTAGAGCACCTCCACCTCGCGGCCGTCCCGCACCTCGCTCGCGCGGTTGACCCGGCGGTTGAACTGCTCGGCCTTGGTCACGAGGCCCAGGATCGCCTGCAGGCCGTCGCGCGGCTCGTCGCCGGGCTTCCAACCCTCGAGGGCGAGCCGCTCGACCTCCGCCTCCTTGGCCAGCGGCTTGGGAAACATCGCGGCCAGCGCCAGCGCGCGCTCACGGTTCCGCGCCACCGCCTCGCCGGCCGTCCGCCGGGCCGCCTTGAGCTTCGCGATTTCCTGCTCGGCCTCCGTTTTCCGCGCGTCGTAGTCGCCGGTCGAGGTGCCGGATTTTTCCAGCTCCTCGTTCAAAAGTTCCAGCTCACGGCGGTGCAGTCCGAGCAGCTCGTTCATCTCCGCCTTGCGCGTTTCCCATCCCGATCGCTCGGCGGAAACCTGCGACTTCACGTCCACGATTTGGGCGATCGTTTCCCGCAGCTCGACGATCTGAACATCGGGTGAAGCTTCGACCGGAAAAGCGCCGAACAGCGCCAACGCAGCAAGGGTCAATATCTGCATGGACGCCTCGTTAGCGTATCGCATAAAATTTGCAATAGCTGAACCAGGGCCCGACCGAAATCTCTCCTGACCAATCTTGCGAACGAGTCTCATTTAGTGACGGCGTCATGATGGAAGCCCCCCAGCCGGTCAACCAAGAAGTCGATGGCGCAGGAGCGCCGATGATGAAATCGGCATCACCTCATCCCGAGACAAGGCGACTTGTCGATAGAGAGCCTCGAAGGTCTCGATTTCAAGAAGCTGCGAGCCTCCCTACCGAGATGCCTTCCAGCTCCGTTGGCGAGGCGATGCCGATTTCATAATCGGCGCTCCTTTTCCGCCCGGGCTTGTGCCTTCGCCGGACCGCTTCCAAGCTGCACTCATCATGCATGTCCCGACCTTGATCTCCCGCAAGCGCGACGGAGAAACGCTGTCCGCCAGCGAGATCCGCCACCTTGTCGATGGCTATGTCGACGGCTCCGTCCCCGACTACCAGATGGCCGCCTTCGCCATGGCGGTTTTTTTCCAAGGCATGGATCCGGTCGAAACCGCCGCCCTAACCCGCGCCATGCTCGAAAGCGGCGATGTTTTCCAGCACCCGAAGGGCCCGCCGGTGATCGACAAGCACTCGACCGGCGGCATCGGCGACAAGGTTTCGCTGCCCCTCGCCCCGCTGCTCGCTGCCGCCGGGGCGCGGGTTCCGATGGTCTCCGGCCGCGGCCTGGGCATCACCGGCGGCACGCTCGACAAACTCGAATCGATGCCCGGTTTCCGCACCGGACTCTCGCTCGACGAAGCCCAGAAGCAGCTCGGCGAGATCGGCGTCTGCATGATGGGCCAAACCGAGCGCTTTTGCCCCGCCGACCGGAAACTCTACGCCCTGCGCGACGTCACCGGCACGGTCGCCTCGATCCCGCTGATCACCGCCTCGATCATGTCGAAGAAGCTCGCCGAGTCGCTCGACCGCCTCGTGCTCGACGTGAAGTTCGGCTCCGGCGCGTTCATGAAAACGGAGAAGGACGCCCGCAAGCTCGCCGACGCCATGATCGCCGTCGGCATGGAGATGGGCGTCGAGGTGAAAGCCATCCTCAACCCCATGTCCGAGCCGCTCGGCCGGGCGGTCGGCAACGTGCTGGAAGTCATCGAAGCGCTCGAATGCCTTGACGGCGGCGGCCCCGCCGATCTGCGGAAACTGGTGCTCGATCTCGCGGAAGCCATCGCGCCCGTATCCCGCGACGAACTCCAAGCGCTGCTCGACGACGGCACCGCCCGCGCGAAGTTCGACCAGCTCGTCGCCGCGCAGGGAGGAAATCCCGACGACCTCCCGCGCCTGGCGGAAATCCACCGCGCCGACCTCATCCTCGAAATTCCCGCTCCGGACACCGGCACCGTGAAGCGGGTCGATGCCGGCCTGATCGGACAGGCCGCGCTCCAGCTCGGTGCCGGCCGCTCGCGTGCCGACTCGGGCGTGGATTTCGCCGTCGGCTTCGATCGCTTGGTGAAAATCGGCGAGCACGTCCATCAGGGCGACCCCATCTGCCGGGTCCACTGCCGCCACAAATCGGACTACGACATGGCCGAGGCGCTGGTATTGGAAGGATTGGGAATCGAACCATGAAGCCCGGGAAAATCATCGGATTGATCATCCTCGCCGGATTTCTCGGCGTGTTCGTCTGGGGCCTCACCCGCCCCGCCAAGCGACCGGCCACGCCACGACTTGAGAAATCGCTTTTGGAAATCGAAAAGATCGAGTCCAGAGCCAAGGACCGGCTCGACGCGGAGTTGGTGAAACAACTCATCGGTGAGGACCTTGATGACCGGCGCTTCAAGTTCGGCATCGTCATGGAGGCCGCCTCCGGGAAAAAAGTCCTCCCTTTCAACCCGAACAACGAAGCCCACGCCCGCGTCCACGAGGCGATCACCGCCGCCCTGGAACACGCCGCCGCCACCCTCGGCCGGCCCGACTCCCCGGTCCGTGGGCTGCGTCGCATCAACGAGGCCTCGCACTTTTTCGAGGATGCTCTGCTCGAAACCCTCGACGCCCAGCCCGACCTCTCCGCCGGCATCCCGCTCACCCACGACGGCCGCCACCAGCGCAGCGGCTACCCCGACCTGCGCATCGAGCACCTGCCCAGCCACACGGTCTTTTACCTCGATCCTAAACTCGTCGAGCAGACCTCGTGGGACAGTTCGCTGCGCACCTTCTACTTCGAGCCGAAGGCCGGCAGCCTCAAGATCACCGAGGACGCGGTCCACCTCCTCGCCGGCATTCCGCACGACGGCCGGGATGGCCAGTGGACCTTCGGAAAAGCCAAACTCATCGACCTGTCCGCCATCACCCTGCGCCTCAAGCCCGAATTCCAGGCCTCCAACAAGGATCTCTATCCGCCGCAGTAAATCGGAGCGCTGGCTCTAGCCGGCGCGTCCCCCGAGCCCATGCCCCGCCCGCACATCAGCCTCAACTTCGCCCTTTCCGCCGACGGCCGCATCACCTCCGTCGCCGGCATCGCCTCCGGCTGGACCTCGCAGGCCGACAAGGACCGCTTCCTCCACCTCCGCGAGTCCGCCGACGCGCTGCTCGTCGGCCGCGGCACACTGGAGGCCGACCGCATGACGATGACCGCCCCGCAGAACCCGCTGCGCTGTGTCGTCTCCGGAAAAGGCCGCTTCGACCCCGCCCACCCGCTCTTCCACACCGAGGGCGGACCGATCCACCTCCTCGGCATTTACCATCCGCCGACCTCCATCGGGGGCACCACGCCCCATCACTCCAGCCTTCCGGATTTCCTCGCCACCCTCCACCGCGACCACGGCGTGGAAAAGCTCCACTGCGAGGGCGGCGCGACCCTCGTCCGCGAGTTGGCGGAGCTGGACGCCATCGACGAGATCCACCTCACCTGGGCTGCTCACACGCTTTTCGGTGGCCGCGAAGCCCCCGGGATCACCGGCCCGCCCGGCGACTTCCTCCCGGCCTCACGCCAGTTCGAGCTGACCCACTTCGAACCGCGCCCCGACCTCGGCGAGTGTTTTCTCAGCTACCGCCGGGCCTGATTTCCCCAACAAGAAAGGCCGTCTTCCCCGGGGAAGACGGCCTGAAGAAAAGTTCGCGCGGAAGGCTGGCTCAGTGCTCCTCCTCCTCGTGCCCGGCTCCATGCCCCTCATCCCCATGCTCCGCGTGCTCTCCGTGCTCCGCGTGTTCCCCGTGGGCTCCGTGCTCCTCGTGCAGCACCTTCGTTTCCTCCCAGTCGTGACGTTCGCACGAAACGGCGGCGAACGCGGCGGCAGCGGCAAGCAGGCAGAAAAGTTTCATCGCCGCTTCGTTTAGGCCCCCTCCCCGCCCCCGACAAGCGGGAATCGAGCCTTCCGCCGGCTCGTCCCCAGCAATTCCCGCGACGCGAATCGGCAATCGCGCGAAGCCACTCCTTGGCCCCTTGACGTTGACTGTTGCCGTGAAAAAGCACGCAACCCTCGAGGCCAACGAGGCCGTCTCCTCCGTGGCCTGCCGTCTCAGCGAAACGATCGCCATCTACCCGATCACCCCCAGCTCCCCGATGTCCGAACTCGCCGACGTGTTCGAGACCCGCGGCCAGAAGAACATCTGGGGAACGATCCCGCGGGTGATCGAGATGCAGAGCGAGGGCGGTGCCAGCGCCGTCTGCCACGGCACGCTGCAGGCCGGCTGCCTTTCGACGACTTTCACCTCCTCGCAGGGTCTGCTGCTGATGATCCCCGCGATGTACAAGATCGCCGGCGAACTGACGCCCTTCGTCATGCACGTCGCCGCCCGCTCGCTGGCCACCCACGCACTGTCCATTTTCGGCGACCACCAGGACGTGATGGCCGTCCGCCAGACCGGCTTCGCCCTGCTCGCCTCCGCCTCGGTGCAGGAGGCCCAGGACATGGCGGCCATCGCCCACGCCGCCACGCTTTCCACCCGCGTCCCCTTCCTCCACTTCTTCGACGGCTTCCGCACCTCGCACGAGGTTCAGAAAATCGAGACCGTCGGCGATGATGTCCTGCGGGGAATGATCGACGATACCGACCGCCTCGCCTTCTACCAGCGCGGCCTCACGCCCGACGCCCCCACCGTCCGCGGCACCGCGATGAACCCCGACGCCCACTTCCAGGCGCGCGAGGCCTGCAATGTCTTCCACGACGCCGTTCCGGGCAAGGTGCAAGCCGCGATGGACAAGTATGGCGAACTTACCGGCCGTCACTATCATCTCTTCGACTATGTCGGCGCGGCCGACGCGGAAAAGGTGATCATCGTGATGGCCTCCGGCGGCGAGACGGTTTCAGAGACCGTGAAATTCCTCGCCGCCCGGGGCGAAAAGGTCGGCGTGATCCGCGTCCGGCTCTACCGCCCGTTCGACCAGGCCGCCCTGCTCGCGGCGTTGCCGGCCACGGTGAAATCCATCGCCGTCCTCGACCGCACCAAGGAACCCGGAGCGCCCGCCGAACCGCTGCACCTCGACGTTTCCTCCGCCCTCGCCGAAGCCCTGGACACCGGCACGCTGCCCTTCGCCATGCCGCGCGTCATCGGCGGAAGATATGGCATTTCCTCGAAGGAGTTCACCCCCGCCATGGTCAAGGCGGTGTTCGACGAACTCGCCAAGCCGCAGCCGAAGCGCCGCTTCACGGTCGGCATCGAGGACGATGTCACCCATCTCTCGCTCAGCTACGATCCCTCCTTCAGCATCGAGCCGGACTCGGTCGTCCGCGCCGTCTTCTGGGGACTCGGCTCGGACGGCACCGTCGGTGCCAACCGCAACTCGATCAAGATCATCGGCGAGGAAACCGACAACTTCGCGCAGGGCTACTTCGTTTTCGACTCGAAGAAATCCGGCGGCGTCACCGTTTCCCACCTGCGCTTCGGCCCCGAGCGGATCCGCGCGCCGTATCTCATCGATACCGCCAGCTTCGTCGCCTGCCACCAGTTCGGGTTCCTGGAAAAATACGACGTCTTCGATTGCGCCGCCCGCGGGGCCACCGTCCTGCTCAACGCGCCCTACGCGCCGGACAAACTCTGGGACAAGCTTCCGCTCGAAGCCCGCCAGGCGATCGTCGAGAAGGACCTCAAGGTTTACACGATCAACGCCTTCGAGGTCGCCCGCGAAGCCGGCATGGGCGGCCGCATCAACACCGTGATGCAGACCTGCTTCTTCGCCATCTCCGGCGTGCTCAGCCGCGATGAAGCCATCGCGAAAATCCAGGACGCCATCCGGAAAACCTACGCCAAGAAGGGCGACGAGATCGTTCGCAAGAACTTCGCCGCGGTCGACATGTCGCTGCAGCACCTCCACGAGGTCCCCATCCCCGGCACGCTCGAGGGCGAACCGCGCGCCGCCACCGTGCCGGACGACGCGCCGGACTTCGTCAAGCGCGTCACCGCCGTGATGATGGAAGGCAAGGGCGACCTGCTGCCCGTGTCCGCCTTCCCGCCCGATGGCGTGTGGCCGACCGACACCACGAAGTGGGAAAAGCGCGCCATCGCCCACGAGATCCCCGCCTGGGAGCCGGACCTCTGCATCCAGTGCAACAAGTGCGTGCTCGCCTGCCCGCACGCCGCCATCCGCGCCAAGTTCTACGACAAGTCCGAACTGGAAAGCGCGCCGGAAACCTTCAAGTCCGCCGACTTCAAGATGCGCGATTTCCCCGGCTCGGGATATACCATCCAGATCGCCCCCGAAGACTGCACCGGCTGCAAGCTGTGCACGGTCGTCTGCCCGGCCAAGGACCGCCAGCAGCCGAAACGCAAGGCGCTCAACATGACGCCGCTGCTCGACGTCCGCGCGCAGGAGCGGGAAAACTACGACTTCTTCCTCAACACGCTGCGGGATCCGGATCGCTCGAAGCTCAACCACGGAGAGGTGAAGTCCTCGCAGTTCCTGCGCCCGCTCTTCGAATACTCCGGTGCCTGCGCCGGCTGCGGCGAAACGCCCTACGTCAAGCTGCTCACGCAGCTCTTCGGCGACCGCCTGCTCGTCGCCAACGCCACCGGTTGCTCCTCGATCTACGGCGGCAACCTGCCGACCACGCCCTACGCCAAGAACGCCGACGGCCGCGGCCCGGCCTGGGCCAACTCGCTGTTCGAGGACAACGCGGAGTTCGGCTTCGGCATGCGCTTCGCGGTCGATCAGAAAAACGAAGCCGCGCAGATGCTGGTCGCCCAGCTCGCCCCGGAACTCGGCGATGACCTCGTCCGCGACCTGCTCGATGCCGACCAGTCCGACGAAGCCGGCATCGAAGCCCAGCGAGCCCGCGTTTCCGTGCTGAAACAAAAGCTCGCCACCGCCTCCGGCTCGCAGGCGTCCACGCTCAAGCTCCTCGCCGACTACCTCGTCCGCAAGTCCGTGTGGATCGTCGGCGGCGACGGCTGGGCCTACGACATCGGCTACGGCGGCCTCGACCACGTCCTCGCCCAGGGCCGCGATGTCAATGTGCTGGTCCTCGATACCCAGGTCTACTCGAACACAGGCGGCCAGGCTTCCAAGGCCACGCCGATCGGCGCCGCCGCCAAGTTCGCGGCCAGTGGCAAGGGCAGCGCGCCAAAGGAGCTCGGCCTGATGGCCATGCAATACGGCAACGTCTACGTCGCCCGCGTCGCCATGGGCGCCAAGGACAGCCAGGTCGTGAAGGCCATGCGCGAGGCCGAGGCCTGGAACGGCCCCTCGCTGATCATCGCCTACAGCCACTGCATCGCCCACGGCTTCGACCTCTCGCTCGGCATGGACCAGCAGAAGCTGCTCGTCGACTCCGGCCTGTGGACACTCTTCAGGTACGATCCCCGCCGTATTTCCGACGGCCAGCCGCCGCTCATCCTCGACTCGAAGGAGCCGAAGGCGAAGACCGCCGACTTCATGCGCAACGAGACCCGCTTCCGCATGATCGAAAAAATGAACCCGCAGCGCTTCAAGAGCCTCGCCGAGCAGGCCCAGGAAAGCGCGAAGCACCGCTGGAAGCTCCTCGAACAGATGGCCGCCATCCATTTCCCCGAAGAAGCCGCCGTCACCACTGAAGAAGCAGAGTAGCCAGTAGCCAGTAGCCAGTGTCTTCTTCTGCAATCTACAATCTAAAATCCTCAATCTACAATCTCCCTCTCCACCATGAACCTCGAAACCACTTATCTCGGACTTCCGCTCAAGCATCCGATCATCCCGGGAGCGGGACCGCTCACCGGCGACCTCGGGAGCGCCCGCCGTCTCGAGGACTGCGGCGCGCCCTGCCTGATCATGAACTCGCTCTTTGAAGAGCAGATCGTGCTCGAGCAGCGGGCTGCTTTCGCCGCCATCGACGAGGCCGAGAACTCCTATGCCGAGGCCCTCAGCTACCTGCCCGAGCCGGAGGAATACCGGCTCGGGCCCGATGACTACCTTTCCCGCATCACCCATCTCAAGGCCGCGGTCGACATCCCCGTCATCGCCTCGGTCAACGGCATCAGCCCGGACGGCTGGAGCGAATATCCGAAGCTCATCGCCGCCGCCGGGGCCGACGCGCTCGAGGTGAATCTTTATCATATCTCCGCCGACAAATACGAAAGCTCGGCCGAGGTCGAGGAGCGGCTCATCGAATCCGTCCGCACCGCCCGCGAGGGCATCGATATCCCGATCGCCGTCAAGCTGCCGCCCTTCTTCACCTCCATCCCCCACTTCGTCGCGCGGCTGGAAAAGATCGGCGTCCAGGCCATCGTCCTCTTCAATCGCTTCTACCAGCCGGACATCGACCTCGAGGAACTCCGCACGGAACCGACGCTGCGCCTCTCCGACTCCTCCGAGCTCAACCTCCGCCTCCGCTGGCTGGCCATCCTGCACGGCCGCACCGAGCTGGAGATGTCGCTCAGCGGCGGTGTCCATACGCCCACCGACGTGATCAAGGGCCTGATGGCCGGTGCCACCACCGTGCAAACCGTTTCCGGCCTCCTCCAATACGGCCCCGAGCACCTCCGCACGCTGGTCGATGGCATGACCGAGTGGCTCGGCGATCACGACTACGATCATCTCGACCAGCTCCGCGGCTGCATGAGCCACAAGAACGCGCCGGACCCCGAAGCCATCGAGCGCGGCAACTATGCCATGGTCCTCCACAGCTGGACCGCGGATTAGCACGTTGGCGCGGCGCTGGGCATCCTGGGAGGCATGGCATGGAGAACCCGCCTCCCAGAAAGGGTGACGGCGTCGATTCCCAACAAGCCCTCCGGCGGCGCGTTCCTTCCATCCTTGCAGATTGACGGCTTTGGGATGGAATCGGTCCATCTTTGCCCCATGACCGACAATCCCTACGCTCCGCCCTCCTCGTCCGTTCCGCCTCCGCTGCACAAGGACGACATCGCCCGCCAGCTCGCGGGCATCCAATACCCGCTGACCCTCAGCTTCAAAATCCTCGCCTTGGCGAGCCAGGCCACCGTCACCGACGCCACCGGCCGCACCGTGCTCTACACCAAGCAAAAGATGTTCAAGTTCCGCGAGCACGTGGAGATTTTCACCGACAGCACCCGCTCCACCCTGCTCGCGGAGATCAAGGCCAACAAGGTCATCGACTGGTCCGCCCGCTATTTTTCCACCGACGCCCACGGGCAGCCGATCGGGTCCGTCGGCCGCCGCGGCTGGCGCTCGATCTGGAAGGCGCACTACGAGGCCTTCAACCCCGGCGACGACACGCCCGACTTCTCGATCCGTGAGGAAAACCCGTGGTCCAAGGTCTTCGACTCCATTCTTGGCGAGATCCCCCTCGTCGGCATTTTGTCGGGCTACCTTTTCCATCCTCGATATACCGCCGCTCGTAGCAATGGCGGGCCAGCCATGCGTCTCACCAAAAAGCCCGCGTTCTGGGAGGGTCGCTTCCAGATTGAAAAACTCGGCGATCTTTCGCCGCGCGAGGAACTCAACCTGGTCCTCAGCTTCCTGATGCTGGTGCTTCTGGAGCGCCGGCGGGGTTAGGCCGTTACAACTCGGCGATCGCCGCCATCAGACGGTCCGCGATCTTCTTGTAGGCATCCTTGTCCTTGCCGCCGGCCAGACCTTCGGCCTTGAGGTCGATGGGAGGGCCGACGGTGACCTCGATCCGAGCCAGGCGCATGCGACCGCTGCCGCGCGGAAGAGCCTCGCGCGCGCCGCGGATGCGGATCGGCTGGACGGGCACGCCGGCCTTGGCGGCGATGAGGCCGACACCGGGCTGGGCCTCGCCCAGTTCGCCGTCGAGCGTGCGAGCCCCTTCGGGGAAAACGAGGACCCGGTTGCCGTTCTTCAGCTCGCGGATGATCGCCTTCAGGCTGCTCATGTCCGGCTTTTCCTGATCCACGGGAACGGCGTTCCACTGTGGGTAGAGCCACTTGGTCACCCCGCGGAACAGGGTTTTCCGGGCGAGGAAGACCATCTCGTCGTCGTAGAGCGTGCCGATGAGCGGCGGATCGAGGAAGCTCTCATGGTTCGAGACGACGAGCACGGGACCCTCGGTGAGAAGCCTTTCCTTGTGTTTCACCCGCAGCTTGAAAAGGCTGCGAAAGGCGCTGCGAAACAGCATCCAGCCCGACCAGTAGATCCAGCGCATCATGCGTTCAAGGAGGGTAGGTCCAGGCCCTGCTGGATGAGGATTTCCAAAGCCGCTTCCACCGCCGTCTCCACGGTATGGCCCGAGTTATCGAGAACCCGGGCGCCATCGGCCACCTTGAGCGGATCGGTCTCGCGTTGGCTGTCCTTGCGGTCGCGATCGGTCACGGAATCGATCTCCCCGATCGCTTCACGCCGTCCCTGACGGACGGACGGATCGGCATCGACGTAGATCTTGTAGGGCGTGTCAGGAAACACCGCGCTGCCGATGTCGCGGCCTTCCATGATGACATCCGAGTGCTGCAGATAGCTGCGCTGGAGATCCACCAGGTGTCGCCGGACCTCGGGCACGGCCGCCACGTGGGAAACGTGGGCATTGACCTCCTGGCTGCGGAGTTCCTCGCCGGGATCGATGCCGTCCACGGTGAGGGTCGAGTCCAGTCCATCAACGCCGCACTGGAGGTTCATTTTTTCCAGCGCCTCCGCCACGGCGGCGGGATTTTCGGCGTCGATTCCATCCTTCACGACTTTCCAGGTCACCGCGCGATACATGGTCCCGGAGTTCACCATCACCAGGCCGAGGCGCTTCGAAAGTTCGCGGGCGATGGTGCTTTTCCCCGAAGCGGCGGGGCCGTCGATGGCGATGGCGACGTGGCCGGAATTCATGCGTTCGGGGCTCGGGTGGGAAGTTGGTAATCGGACTCGGCCACCGCGCCACGGCAGACCGCCGCGAGGTGATGGTCGAAGCCGGGATAGGAAGTGCGAACACATTCCGTGCCGAGGATGGTGCTGGGTCCGTCGGCAAACAGCCCCGCCACGGCGAAGGCCATGGCGATCCGGTGGTCGCCGTAGCTTTTCATTTCCGCTCCGCGAAGGGGTGCGCCGCCGGTGATTTCCATCCCGTCCTCGAACTCCTCCACCTGCCCTCCCATGGCCCGCAGATTCTCGACCGTGGTGGCGACCCGGTCGGTTTCCTTGACGCGCAGTTCCCGGGCATTGCGGATCCGCGTGGTGCCTTCGGCCAGCGCCGCAGCCACCGCGAGGACCGGGATCTCGTCGATGAGGTTCGGGATTTCCTCCGGAAGAAGGTCGGTGCCCTTCAAGGGCGCGCCATGGATCTCCAGGTCGCCGAAAGGTTCGCCTTGGACGTCTTCAACCGGCCGCCGGATGACGGTGGCGCCCATGCGCTCGATGGCGTCGAGGATGGCGGTGCGGGTCGGGTTCAGCCCCACCCGCTTGACGACGAGCCGGGCTCCAGGGCGGGCGGCGGCGGCGACGATCCAGAACGCCGCGCTGGAGATGTCTCCCGGCACGTGGAAATCCCGGGCCTGCGGCACCTGGCCGCCCGCCAGGGAAACGTGGAGCCCCTCGGTGACCACCTTGACGCCGAAGGCTTCCAGCATGCGCTCGGTGTGGTCGCGGGTGACCGCCGGCTGGATCACCTCGGTGGTGCCCGCGGCCGTCATGCCGGCGAGCAGCACGGCGCTTTTTACCTGTGCGCTGGCCATCGGGAGTTCATACCGGATCGGCTGGATTTCCGCCGGGGAAATGCGCAACGGAGCGGAGCCTTCCTTTTCGCCGAGGGCCTCGATCCGGCAGCCCATGGCGGCGAGCGGCTGGATGATCCGGCCCATCGGACGCGAGGAAAGCGACTCGTCGCCGAACAGCTCGGTGATAAAATCCTGACCCGCGAACAGGCCGGCCAGCAGTCGCATGCCGGTGCCTGAGTTGCCGCAGTCGATCGAACCGGAGGGAGCCGTCAGGTGCATCGAGCGGCCCTCGATTCTCATCGCGACCGGACCAAAGCCGGGCAATTCCTCCAGCACCTCGCAGCGAACGCCGCAGGCTTTCATGGCTTGGAGCGTGTTGACGCAGTCCTCGCTGGGCAGGAAACCCGTGATGGTCGAGGTGCCCGTGGCCAGGCCGGCGATCATCGCCGCGCGGTGGGACATGCTTTTGTCGCCCGGCACCTCCAGGGTGACGTCGAAGGTTTCGACCGGCGTCACCTCGAACCGACTCATCGTATCAACCGCACTCATGTTGGATCACGGCCCGGCCGGAAGCGTGCAGGTCGCAGGCCTCGGCAAGCCATCGGAGGGCCGTTTCATGGTCGCCGGAGTCCAGACTGGCAAGTATTTCACCGAGGAAATCCCGCGCCTCGGCGATCGCGACACCCACCGCTTCACGGTTTTCCAGCAAAATCTCCGCCCACATGGCGGGATGGCCTCCCGCCACCCGCGTCGTGTCGCGGAGTCCACCGCCGCCGTAGCGGGCCTCGGCGGGATTGGCGAGCGCCACTTTGGCGGTGGCTGCGGCCATTACGTGCGGCAGGTGGCTGATGCGGGCCACCAGACGATCGTGATCTTCCGGCGAAATCCACTCGGTCCGGCACCCGAGCTCGCTCCAAAACGCCTCCAGCGAGGTCGATCGCGGCGCTCCGATGCCTTCGCCATCCGTCAACAGGCACATCGCGCCCTCGAAGAGGTCGGCCCTGGCTGCTTCCATGCCTTGTTTTTCACCCCCGGCCATCGGGTGGCTGCCGATGAAGGAAATGCCGGCCGCGGCGAATACCGGAGCCACCTCGCGGTGGACGACCGCCTTCACGCTGCCGACATCCGTGACCAGGCACGAAGCCGGCAGGCCGGCCTCGATCATTTTCGCGGCCAACCCGGCCATGGCCCCGACCGGGACTCCCAGCACCGCCAGCTCGGCACCTTCCACCGCCTCGGACAAATCCTGGGTCGCCCCGTGAATCCCGAGCGAGTGGGCGAGACCGACCGACTCCGGCCGCCGCGCCCACAGGCGGACGTTGCGATCCTCCGCCAGCCGCAAAGCCAGCGACCCGCCCAGCAGGCCGCCGCCGATCACCACGATGCGTTCCATCCGAATTGCTTCCCTTCCAGACATGCGACAGGCCGGACTCAACGCCCGGCCCGAAGCGATACCAAACAGCGGTGATCCGGGCTCAGGGAACGCGGAAGTACTTCTTGTCCGAGGCCGGATAGGTCGGATCCATGACCATCGTCCCGCTGGGGATGCCCTTCACGTCGATGATTTTGTTGTTGAACGGGCTGAACACAAAGCCGGGCTTGCCGGGGACGCCCTTCGCCACGGGCGTGCGGGGCTTCGACTCAGGCTCGGGCTCGGGATCCGGCGTGCGATCCGGGATGCGCTGGTCCTGGTTGTCGGCTTGGCTCTGGCGATCGTTGCCGGCGTCTTCACGATCGGCCTCGCGCTGTTCACGCTCGCGGCGCTCCTGGCGTTCGCGACGGGCCTGCTCCTTTTCTTTTTCGGTCTGGGCCGGACGATTTTGGGCGACGTCCTGGGCCGGCACCGGAGGCTCCTCCTCGATGTAGGGCACGCATGAGGGCGCGAGACTTGCGGCGCAGAGCACCGCGGCGAGCATCGAAAAACGTTTCATGGGTCGGATGGAGTTGGCTGATTTCCCTGTGAAGTCGGCGCAGTCTCCGGCCAACTGTAGCAGAGGTCAAGCCGCCTCCACCAGTCACGGATCCTGTCTTTTGCGGAAGCGCTGCCGGAAGTCGGTCTCGCCTAACGGCCTTGTGCCTTTTCCCCAGGTGGTTAGAAACCCCTCGTGCGCGAACTCCCCGTCCGAGCCGAAGCCGTCGTCGCCGTGGTCCTCAAGCCCGGCTTGTTTGAACTTCGTTTGCCCAACGGCAAACGCTCGCTGGGGCATCTTTCCAAGGAGCTGTCGAAAGCCACCCCCGCCATCGAGGCCGGAACCCGTGTGACCGTCGAACTCACCCCCTTCGACTTCGACTCGGCCCGGATCGCCGCGGTTGTGGCGTGACGGAGCCGTCATCCGGACCACGGCGCGCCGCCTGCCTGTGCCGCCCCCGTCGCAGGCTCACCCGTACAAAACGAAGCGGCCCGATCGATCTCCCTCTGGAAAAACCCAAAAACCAAAGGCGTCTCAATCGGGCCGCTTGCTTGTGTCGCGACGCCGGGAAACTATCCCACCCTAGCCCGGCGTCAATCTTCATTTTTCGAAAATCGGGATTTTTTCTGAATCCCCCACCGCTCAGGTCCCCACCAACTTTCCCATTGGCCGAAACCCCAGCTACCGCTTAGCAATCTTCCCAACATGACCCATGACAAGCTGCTCGCAGCCAACCGCGGAGAAATCGCCATCCGGATCTTCCGCGCCGCCAACGAACTCGGACTCCGCACGGTTTCGATCTACGCCGAGGAGGACCGCTTTTCCCGCCACCGGTTCAAGGCGGACGAAGCCTATCTGCTCGACGCCGAAAAGGGTCCCGTAGGCGCCTACCTCGATGTCGAGGGCATCGTGGCGCTGGCCAAGTCGAAGGGCGTCACCATGATCCACCCGGGCTATGGTTTCCTCTCGGAAAACGCGCAATTCGCCCGTGCCTGCGAGCGCGAGGGCATCACCTTCGTCGGTCCCTCGCCCGAGCTTCTCGAAAACATGGGCGACAAAACCGCGGCGCGGGAACTGGCCCAGAACTACTCCGTCCCGGTGCTCCCCGGGACCGAGGAGGCCGTGACCGATCCCGACGAGGCGGTCCGCATCGCAAAGGAGATCGGTTTTCCCCTGATCATCAAGGCGGCCTTCGGCGGCGGCGGCCGGGGCATGCGGGTGGTGATGGAGGAAAAGCAGCTCCTGCCCCTGCTCACCGAGGCCCAGGACGAGGCCGGCAAGGCTTTCGGCAACCCCGCGGTGTTCCTCGAGCGCTACATTTCCCGCGCCAAGCACATCGAGGTGCAGATCCTCGGCGACCGCCACGGCAACGTCGTCCACCTCCACGAGCGCGATTGCTCGGTGCAGCGCCGCTACCAGAAGGTGGTGGAGGTCGCGCCCTCGATCGACCTCGACCCGGTGGTCCGCAAGGAGCTGTGCGAGGCGGCGGTGAAGCTCGCCAAGGGCATCGGCTACAACAACGCCGGCACCGTCGAGTTCCTCTACGACATGGACCAGAAGGACTGGTTCTTCATCGAGATGAACCCGCGCATCCAGGTGGAGCACACGGTGACGGAGTGCGTCACGGGCATCGACCTCGTCCGCTCGCAGATCCTGGTGGCCAAGGGACATCCGCTGCACGACGACGAGATCGCCATCCCTGCGCAGGAGGAGATTCCCTGCATCGGCTACGCCATCCAGTGCCGAATCACCACCGAGGACCCGGCCCGCCAGTTCGCGCCCGACTACGGACGCATCCTGAACTACCGCTCGGCGGCTGGTTTTGGCGTCCGGCTCGACGCCGGCTCGGGCGACGCCGGCTCGGTGATCACGCCTTTCTATGACTCGATGCTGGTCAAGCTGACCACCATGGGCCGCAGCTTCCCGATCGCCTGCCAGCGCATGGACCGGGCGCTGCGCGAGTTCCGGATCCGCGGGGTGAAAACGAACATCCCGTTCCTGGAAAACGTCATCGCCGACTCCACCTTCCGTGCCGGCGAGGCGCACACCAAGCTGATCGACACCAAACCCGAGCTGTTCCAGTTCAAGCCCCGCCGCGACCGGGCGACCAAGCTGCTTTCCTACCTGTCGGAGGTCACGGTCAACGGCAACCCCACCGCCAAGGGCTGGAAACCCACCATCCCGATCCTGCGCCCGCGGGTGCCCCATGTAAAAAAAGCCGATCTCTCCCTCCCGCGGACCAAGGCCCTGCTGTCCGAGCTCGGACCGGAGAAATTCTGCCAGTGGGTGCTCGACCAGAAGCGGCTGCTGATCACCGACACCTCGATGCGCGATGCCCACCAGTCGCTGATGGCGACACGCATGCGCACCCAGGACATGCTGCGGATCGCCGAAGCTTACGAGGCCGGCGTGCCGAACCTGTTCTCGCTGGAGATGTGGGGCGGCGCGACCTTCGACACGGCGATGCGTTTTCTCAAGGAGGACCCGTGGGCCCGCCTCCGCCGCCTGCGCGAAAAAATCCCCGGCGTGCTGTTCCAGATGCTGTTCCGCGGTTCGAACGCGGTGGGGTACTCGAACTATCCGGACAACGTGGTGGCCGGCTTCGTGAAGCACGCGGCCGACTCCGGCATGGACATTTTCCGGATCTTCGATTCGCTCAACTACCTGCCGAACATGCGCGTGGCCATGGAGGCCGCCCGCGAGCACGGCGGCGTGCTGTGCGAGGCCGCGGTGTGCTACACCGGCGACATTCTCAACGACAAGCGGGACAAGTTTTCCCTGAAATACTACATCCAGAAGGCCAAGGAGCTGGAGAAGATGGGCGCCCACATCCTCGCCATCAAGGACATGGCGGGTCTTTGCAAGCCGCAGGCCGCCTATGATCTGGTTCACGCGCTGAAGCAGGAAATCGGCATCCCGATCCATTTCCACACCCACGACACCTCGGGGCTCAATGCCGCCTCGGTCATCGCCGCCGCGCGGGCGGGCGTGGACATCGTCGACCTGGCGATGGCCTCGATGTCCGGCTCCACCTCGCAGCCGAACCTCAACTCGGTCTCCGCGGCGCTGGCCAACTCCGACCTCGATCCGGGGCTGGACTTCGACACGCTCAACGACCTGTCCGATTACTGGGAAGAGGTGCTGGCGCAGTACGAGCCCTTCATTTCCGCGCCCCGCGCGGGCACCGCGGAGGTCTATGAACACGAGATGCCCGGCGGCCAGTACACCAATCTCCGCGAGCAGGCCAACGCCATGGGCCTCGGCCACCGCTGGCGCGAAATTTCCCGCACCTATGCCGAGGTCAACCAGCTCTTCGGCGACATCGTGAAGGTCACGCCGTCCTCGAAAGTGGTCGGCGACATGGCGATGTTCCTCATCACCCGCGGGATCAAGCCGGCCGACGTGCCGAAGCTCAAGCCGGGCTCGATCGACTGGCCGGAGAGCGTGATCGACATGCTGGCCGGCGGCCTCGGCCAGCCCGACGGCGGCTTCCCGGAGGACGTCAAGCGGGTGGTGCTCAACCACAAGCCCTCGACCACCAGTCGCCCCGGCGAACTCGCCGCTCCCGTGGACCTGGAGCAGACCCGCGCCCAGGTGGCGGAGGAACTGAAGCGTCCGGCCGGCGATGACGACCTCTATTCCCACCTGATGTATCCGCAGGTCTTTTCGGACTTCCAGGCGAGCCTGGCGAAGTACGATGACCTGAGTGATTTGCCGACTCCGTCGTTTTTTTACGGGCTAAGCACCGGCGAGGAAATCGAAGTCGAGATCGATCCCGGCAAGACGCTCTTCATCAAGCTGGTCTCGATCGGCGAGGCCGATTCCGAGGGCCGCCGAACGCTTTTCTACGAGCTGAACGGCATGCCGCGGGAGAGCCTGGTCACCGACACCTCGCTGGCGAAACCCGGTGGCTCGGCCCGCGCCAAGGGCGATCCGGGGGACAGCTCGCAGTCCTGCGCGCCGATGCCGGGCATGGTTTCCGAAGTCGCGGTCTCCCCCGGCCAGGAAGTGGCGGAGGGCGACAAGCTGGTGACGCTGGAGGCCATGAAAATGCTGACCACTGTGAGCGCTGCCAAGGCAGGAACGGTCAAGGAAGTGCTGGTCAAGAAGGGCGATCAGGTGGACAGCGACGACCTGCTGGTCCGGCTCGACTAGAAATCCCGCCGGCAGAACATCCAGCCCCCCCAGCCGAGGACCACCAGCTCGAAGGCGAGGGAACTCCCGAGGATGAAACCCGTCGAACGCCGCTCCACGGCGGCGTCGATGGCCGGGTCCTTGCGGGGTGCCCCGTCCTCCAGCGCGCTGACGATTTCGCTCAGCGAGAACTCGCGGTCGCCCTCCAGGCGGACGAAGCGCTGGAGCAGGTTCACCGTGTCGCTCGTCTTCGGCAGGATCCGGTAGGGCAGCTCCATCAAGAGCTGGTTCTGCTTCCACTTGGCCTGCTGCCCGGCGGAGAGCTGGAGATTGCCGACCATGCCGGTTTCAGCCGCGCTCCATGCGATTTCCTCGGATAGCTTCGCCGTCCAGCAGGTCAGCCAAAACAGGAGCGAGGCCAGCATCGAGGCCATGACCGACTTCGTCTTCACGCCCACCGCCGCCATCACCGACCAGAGATAGGAGAACATCAGGGTCACCAGCGGCACCGCCCAGAAGACCGAAAGGTTCCAGGTCCCCACCCGCCATCGCATGGCGAAAAACACCAGCAGACAGAAGGCGCTGGTCTGCAGCAGCGCGAAAAGCAGGCCGCAGAGGTATTTGAAGAGGAACAGCTTCCAACGCGGAATCGGCTTGCTGAGCACGGTTCCCGCCGCGCCTTCCGCCATGAATTCGGGAAACACCGGCGAGCAGTTGATCAAGGCCAGGATCACCGCCACCCACGACAACCAGATCGGGACGATGAACATGGCGAACACCCCGAAATAGACCATGCCCGCCATCTCCGACCCGCGAGTGATGGCGGGGTTTTCCAGTTCCATCGCTCCGAACATGACGGTCATGCCATGGTCGGAAAAACCGATCGACAGATACGTCACGCCGGCCAGCAGCGAAATGCCGAGCGTGATCCAGAACAGTGCCCGCGCCCGCAGCAGGCGGAGGGCATCGACGAAGATGACGGCGAACTGCCTCACGCGCCCCCCTTTCCATGGATGGCGTCGAGAAACACCTGCTCGAGCGACTGCCGCCGCTCCAAAATCTCGCGGATGCCGGTGTCGGTGGCGCGCAGCGCGTCGATGACCGGCTGCATCTCGGCCGGGTTTTCGGTCACCAGCTCGATGGTATCGCCCGCCACCGTCATGCCCTCCGCCTGGAAGCGATCCTTCAACTCGAAGGGGACCGGACCGATCGTGCGCAGCTGGTAGGAGGTCTTTCGATGGGTCAGCTCCTCGGTGCGACCGATTTCCACCAACCTGCCCTGACTGAGGATGGCGACGTGGTCGGCGACCTGCTCGACTTCGCCGAGAAGGTGGCTGTTCACGAACACCGTGCGACCCTCCGCCCGCATCTGCTCGATGATGTGCCGGATGGCCACGCGGCCCTCGGGATCGACGCCGTCGGTGGGCTCGTCCAGAAACACCAGTTCCGGGTCATTGATCAGCGCCTGGGCGATGCCGATGCGCTGCTTCATGCCCTTGGAATAGACCTGGTGGCGGTCGTCCGCGCGTTCCGCCATGCCCACCCGCTCAAGCAGCGGCCCCTCCTTGGCGAGGGCGGCTTTTTTCGGCACCTTGGACAGTCCGGCCGACATGCGCAGGATCTGGCGGCCCGTCAGATAGTCGGGGAAACGGGCGTGCTCGGGCAGGTAGCCGATCCTGGCAAGCGTCCGGCGGTCACCGATCGGCCGATCGAGCAAGCGCCCGGCGCAGCGCGTCGGCCGGACGAGGGTCAGCAGGGATTTGACCAGGGTGCTCTTGCCGGCGCCATTCGGCCCCAGCAGGCCGAACACCGATCCCCTCGGCACCTCGAAGGCCACCTCCGACAGGGCCGTCAACGCGCCGTAGCGCTTCGACAAGGTCTCGATTTCGATCGCCGGTCCGGACACACCCCTCCCTAACGCCTGCGGCAGCCGGCCGAAAGGAAAACGATGCCCGGCCCGACCGCGGCGAGGTTTCGCCCCCTTTTGGCGTTTGACGGGCACTCGGTCCCGTGAGGACTTGGTAGTCTGACCGTCCAGATCCCGTTTTGCTGAAGTTTTCCATTTTTGCCCCGTTGATCCTGCCGCTCGGATGCCTGTCCGGTGCCGAACCCCAGCCGCTGACCTTTCAAATCATCCACGGCCTGCCGGAAGGCTTCGCTACCTCGACGGCGCTGGCCGTTTCCGGCGATGGCCGGGTCGTCGCGGGCCGCTCCAGCACCGACTCCCAGACGGAGGAAGCCTTCATCTGGACCGCCGACGAGGGCATTTCCAGTCCGCACGCCATCGCCTCGTCGGCCGGTTCGTCCTCGCTCGTTGCGCTCTCCGCGGATGGCTCCCAGGGGGTGGTGAGCCGTTTCAGCGAAGCTGCGGGGTCGGTCTGGAGTTCGACGGACGGCTTGGACGATCTGCTGCCCCTGCCCAGCTTCGGATTCAGTTTTTCCAACGGCTTCGACATCTCGTCCGATGGGGGCCGGGTCGTGGGTCAGTCCTCGACCCAATCGGGTGTCCACGCGGCGCTGTGGACCCCGGGTGCCCTCACGGTCGATCTCGGCACCCTGCCGATCGGCTCCGGCGACCTTTCCTCCACGGGCTATGCCATTTCCGGAGACGGGACCATCGCGGTCGGTGCCTGCACCGCGGGCAGCAACACGGTCGCCTTCAAATGGACCGACGACACCATGACCTCGCTCGGCGACCTGCCGGGTGGCGACATGAGATCGGCGGCCACCGGCATTTCCGCGGACGGATCGGTGATCGTGGGCTGGGGCACTGACTTCGACGGTTCGACGGGTGTCGTGTTTCACCCGGGCTGGCCCGAACCGGTGGGCGACCTGGACGGCGGAGAGACGGATTCGCAGCTGCTGGACGTCACCGCGGATGGCTCGATGGCCGTGGGCTACGGCACGGACGACTCGGGCCGGCAGGCGGTGATCTGGGATCCGGCCCACGGCCTGCGGAGGATCTCGGAACTGCTCGCCGACGCGGGGATGGACCTCGCCGCGTGGTCCCTCACGGAAGCCGTCGCGATTTCCGACGATGGTGACGTTCTGGTCGGAAACGGAATCGCCCCAGGCGGCACGGCGAACGGCTGGGTCGTTCGCGGCTGGTCCAGCTTGATCGCAGGCGGCGGGCAGGCGGCGGTCATCGATCCGGTGGTGGTCCGCGTGAATGTCCGGCTGGCCGAGGGACTGCGGCTTGGCAGCGAGATGATCGCCACGGTCACCGCCGAGGGCGATTCGATCCCGGTGACGATGACCGGCCCGATGTCCGGAGGGCCGATCACCCGCCTGTTTTATCTTTCCCGCGGCTCCACCTATACCTTCAGGGCCTCGCTCGGGAATTGGGTGGGCTTGCCGGAAACCACGCTCACCCTCGATGAGTCGACCTCGGTCGATTTGGTCCTGGACCTCGATTCCGATGGCGACGGGCTCGGCGACACGGCCGAGGAGGACGAATATGGCACCGATCCCGACCTCGCCGACACGGATGGGGATGGCTTCGACGATGGTTTCGAGGTCGGAGCCGGCCTTTCCCCCACCGATCCCGGCGAGCCCGCCGAGGGCGAGCCCGCCATCGACATGGAGACTCCGGAAGCCATCTCAATCCGCTTCTACGCGGCTGCCGGGGTGGACTACGAAGTGCAGTCCTCGACCGACCTCAGCCATTGGCAGGCACTGGAAGAAGTGGTTGCGGGCGAGGGCAGGCTCGTGGAGCTTGAGATCGTCGGCGAGTCTCCGGAAAAACGGTTTTTCCGCCTGCTGCGGTCGCCGGGAAGCTGAAGTTCCGGGAATATCGCGTTTGCGCTTTCCTCCCAGTGTCACCCATGAAGGCTTTTCTCACCATCGTCATCGCCTCCGCGCTCACCTCCTGCACCGCCATGTCCGAAGAAGACAAGAAGCCCGCCGCCAAGCCCGAGGTCCCTGAGGGGGCCGAAGTGATCACCCTCGGTGCCGGCTGTTTCTGGTGCACCGAGGCTGTCTACGCGCAGGTCGATGGGGTCTACTCCGCCACCTCCGGCTACATGGGCGGCACGGTCGCAGATCCCAGCTACGAGCAGGTCTGCACCGGCTCCACCGGCCATGCCGAGGTAGTGCAGGTCGTTTACGATCCTGAAAAAATCAGCACCGGCCATATCCTCGACTGGTTCTGGGAGCTCCACGATCCCACCACGCTGAACCGCCAGGGTGCCGACGTGGGCACCCAGTACCGGTCGGCCATTTTCTACCACACGCCGGATCAGAAAAAGATCGCGGAGGCCTCGAAGGAAGCGGCCCAGAAAGATTTCAAGGACCCGATCGTCACCGAGATCACGAAAGCCGGAACCTTCTACCCTGCGGAGAAATATCACCAAGACTACTACTTCGAGAACAAGTCGAAGAATCCCTACTGCCGGGCGGTGATCGAGCCGAAGCTGCGCAAGCTCAAGCTCGACCACTGACGCCGGCCCCGTCCGGCACATTGGCACTTGGAAGTTCCCTGGCGCCTCTTCACGGTCCGCGGCATGTCGAAGTATGCAGGTGAGGAGGTGTTGGTCGTTCCGCGGGCACTGTTCGAGGAAATCGGGGTTTTCGAAGGCATCCGGACGGACGGCATCGGGTCCGCGATCGACAAGCTCCTCGACCCGGCCAACCACTTTTTCATGGATCGTGCGCTGGCCGAAGAGGATCCCGGCCACAAACAGATCATCCCTTACTGCATCATCCGCTGCGGGGACCGCGTGCTCAACTACACCCGCGGCAAGGCCGGCGGTGAGTCGCGGCTCCACGCGCTGCGTTCGGTCGGAGTCGGCGGCCACATCAACCCGGTGGATACCGGCGAGGGCCGCACCGGCCCCCAGGCCTACAATGCCGCCGTCGAACGCGAACTGGCCGAGGAACTCGTCTTCGATGTGCCGCACACGAACCGGATCGTCGCCTTGCTCAATGACGACACCAACCCGGTGGGCCAGGTCCACCTCGGGGTCGTCCACCTGATCGAGGTCGAGCACGACGGCGTGCGCTCGAACGAGGACGCCTTGGCCGACTTGAGCTTCACTTCGCTTGGCGACCTGGCAGGACCGCTTTTCGAGCGCTTGGAAACCTGGTCGCAGGCCTGCATCCGCCACCTCGCCGGCAGATAGGAATCAGCGGGGGCGGGTGAGCGGTTTCACGAACCGCACCGAGGTGCGCTGGTAGCCCATCGCCTCATAGAACAGATGAGCCTCTTGCGCCCGGTGCTCGCCGCTGGTCACCTCGACTCTTGAGCAGCCCAGCTTGCGGGCAGCGGCTTCCATCACCTCGATCATCGCCCTGCCGGCACCGCAACGTTTGCGATCGACGCACATCGCCGTCACCCGCCCGAGCATTTCGGCAGCGTGGAAGCACGGCTGGGTGTGGAAGCTCAAAAAGCCCACGACCTGGCCGTCGACCTCCGCCACCCAGACCTCGCCACCGGACCTGCGATAGACCTCCAGCCGCCCTAGGATTCGGGCAGGGCCCTGGGGATATCCAAGCAAACCGGAGAGCCGGGACATGGCCACGGCATCTTCGGTTTCAGCCTTCCTCACCACCACATGCGCCATGCCGGAACATGGCACAGCGCGGCGATCTCACCAATCCTCGCCCAGCCCGTAGCGTCCCGCGAGTTGCAGGAGATCGGCGCGCATTGGCCATTCGTCGGGCCGTTCGCTGGTTTCGTGGCGCTTGCTTGCGCCCTTGAGCATCATGCAGCCGGTGTTGTCGCCGATCGCCTTGACCTCCTCGATTTCCTCCGCGGACAAGCGCAGCTCCGGCATGACGGCGAACTCGCGGATCCGGTCCTCGATCGGCCGGGCTTGGTCGCCGGCTTCCTGGATGAAGGTCGGCACCACGCTTTCGACCGGCTTCTGGCTCAGGTTCCAGATCGCGGCGAACTGCACCATGGTCAGCCCGTGCCGGTCCGCGATCGGCCGCATGCGCTCGATTTTTTCCAGCCCGTGCTCCACCCAGCCGTCCGGGCGATAGGCGCGGTGGTCGCCGGGCTTGAACTCGTGGCCCTCCTTCATGTCGCCAAAGAACAGCCCGCCGAAATCCACCACCCGCGTCAGCACCTTCGTACCGAACTTTTCGCACGCCGGCAGCGCCAGCCCGACCGGCCACGGCTCGAGCGGGTTGAGGATCAGCATGGCCCAATCGATCGAATCGCCGAATTGCTCGAGACAATGGATCAGGTCGAGCGTGAAGCCGTTGGCCGGCCCCGGCGCGATCCCCAGCATTCCGGCCAGGCCTTCCCCCCGCAGCGCTTCCATGCCTTCCCACACTGCCGGGTTGGTGTATCCGGCTTCGTCGGGATTATGGAGCATGACGAGGTCGAAGTGGTTCGTGCGGCAGCGCTCGAGCGACTTTTCGCAGGCCATCCGGAGGTAGGACAGGTAGCCCTCGGGCCCGCGCAGCTCGGGATCCGTAAAACGCGGATATCCCCGGTTTCCCTGCCGCTGGCCCTGGTAAAAATCGTGCCCCAGCGTGCCCACCAGGCAGTAGCTGTCGCGGTCGATGCCTTCCAGGGCCTCGCCCAGCAGCTCGTCGGCCTTGCCATTGCCATAAACGTCGGCCGTCACAAAGGTGCGGAAGCCCGCCTCGTAGGCGAGCTGAATGCAGCTCCGGTAACGTGCCTCGTCGAGCGTTTCGCCGAAATGCATGAAGCGGCCGCCGCTCCAAGTCCCGTATGCCGTGGTGGTCAGATCCATGGCCCCGACATAAGGGCCCGGAACCGTCCGGTCAACGGTGCGGACCGTCCCCTGCCGCCTCGGGCAACGGCTATTTCTGCGCCGGATCCCAAGCCCGCGAGCGGGTCAACCTCACGGACCCCTGCAGGTGCTTCTGCATGCTGCCGCGACGGGAAGTCACGGTGCGGATTTCCTCAAGATCCTCGTAGAGGATCACCGGGTAGAGCAGCGATGCCCAGATGTGGCCGCCGGTAATCGTCACCTCCATGTCGTGACGGTCGCCTTGCAGGCTGGGCCGGTTTTTCACCGAATACGCGCCCTCCACCGCGAAGCGCCCGCAGGGATGGCCACCGACGGCTTCCTCCGCCTCGAAGACCAGCGTCACCCGCCCGCCCACATTGAAGGGTTCGAGCAGCTTGATGGTGTTTCCTGTGAGGACGATTCGGTCGTCCTTTCTCCACGACCGGGCCGAGGAAAACCACTGGCTGCGAGGGTGGGCACCCGCCTCGACCATCAGGTTCGGCAGGTCGTCCCCCACCGCATCGGCCCACACGATCACCTCGAAGTCGGTCTCGCTGCGCGCGCCCTTGTGATACCAGCCCTTTTCGCCGAGAAGGTAATGCAGGGTCTTGCCTTCGGGGGCTCCGGACGAGGCCGGCTTGACCACGTCGCGAACTTCCTCGTCGTCCTTGTCGAGGATCAGGCGCTCGGCCTGGTCGAGGGTCAGGAGGAACTCCCCCGAGCGCTTGAGATAGGTCACCAGGGTTTCGACCTTGCCGTTCAGGACCTCCGTTTCCCGCCCGATCGCCGACTGCCCCACCACCCGGACGTGGTCGCGATCCTCCACGATCCGCACCTTGCCCCGGATCTCCGAGGGAAATGGCAGGTCGCGGCGGAAACTCACGCCATCGGCGGACCGCTTCACCAGCGCACCATAGGTCGGATCGACCTCACCCCCTGGAACCGGCGTGGTCAGGCCAACCGAAGTCCCCTCCTTTCCCAGAAGCCCGCTGATCTTTTCGCACCCCGACACCAGCAGCATCGCGATGAGAAAAAGATACCGGGCGCAGTCCATGACCCGTCAAATATCAGGGTTTGTTAACTTTGGCTAGCCTCAGATTCGCGGCGCCGGACGGCCTCGCAAACCAAGCGCTGGTCCATATCGAGCGCCGGTGAGAAGCTGGAACTCAGACCGACCACCACCGCCGGCACGCCGGCCACGGTGGAGTGGGGCGGCACATCATTGAGCACCACGCTGCCGGCTCCGACCTTGGCTCCTTCGCCGATTTCCACCCGGCCGAGGATCTTGGCACCCGCCCCGAGGAGGACCCCGCTGCGAACGATGGGGTGGCGGTTGCCCGTCGCCTTGCCCGTGCCCCCGAGCGTGACCTCGTGGAGGATCGACACATCATCCTCGATGATCGCCGTTTCCCCGACCACGAAGCTGGTGGCATGATCGAGCATGATCCCGCAGCCGATCTCGGCCGCGGGGTGGATGTCCACGCCGAAGACCTCGCTGGCCAGGCTCTGGAAATAATACGCCAGCGCGCAGCGCCGGGCCCGCCAGAACTGGTGGGAAATCCGGTAAGTGGAAATGGCGAGGAAACCCTTGAAAAAGAGCAGCGGATGGAGCGGCGAATCGCAGGCCGGATCGCGTTCGACGATCGCTTGAAGGTCGCGGGCGGCGCTGGCCACGATCCACGGGTTTTCGTTCAGGACATCGAAAAGCAACGGGTGCAGCTCTTCCCGGGTCATGTCCTCCCGGGCCAGCTTGCGCGACAGTCGAACCGCCAGTGCCTCACCGAGGCCCGACCGGGAAAGGACGATATCCTCAACGAGCTTGCTCAAACCCGGCTCGGTGCCGGCGGTCAGGCGTGCCCGTTCCACGACCTCCCGCCAGATTTCCGCCACGTCAATGTCACGAGATTCGCAAATACGGACATGCTTCGCGCTTCCCGCCTTGGCCTGAGTGTGTTGCGTTGACTCCATGAGGATCTCTCAAAAACTCGACTACGCCTGCCGAGCAATGGTGCAGCTCGCCAAGCGGCATGACGGGAAAACCCTTACACGCCTCGATGAACTGGCGCAACGAGAAGCAGTTTCCTCGAACTTTCTGGTCCAGATCCTCAATGACCTCAAGCGCGATGGCTTGGTCGACAGCCGCCGCGGAAAAGCCGGCGGCTATCTGCTGGGGCGATCCCCGGTGAACATTTCGCTGCTCGACGTGGTCAATGCCGTCGAGCCGTCCATGCTGGCCGGGACCAACGGCAGCGAGGGTGAAAGCGGAAACGTGGTCCGGCTGGCCTGGGGATCGGTTCTCGAGCAGACCCGCAAGGAGCTCGCGAAAATGGACCTGCGCACCCTCGCCGAACGCAGCGCCGGGCCCATGTTCTACATCTGAGGATCCGCAAGTTCCTTGGTCCAGAACACGAGGCGGTTCGCGACCTCCAATCCGTCCACCTGTCGCCAGGCGAGCCTCGCCACCAAGCCGGGTTGCTTTTCAAAGCCCCGCCTTCCCCAAAACCCGTCCAACGGGCGGTAGCCGGACGGGCGGAGGGGGTGCTCCGGCTCCCGATCCACCGCGCAGAAGGCCATCTTGCGAAAGCCGAGGTCGGCCGCGTGGCGTTCCCGCTGCTCGAAAAACCGGGCCCCGACCCCTTGCCCCCGCAGCGTTATCCGGAGGACCGACTCCCCGAAGTAAAACCAGTCGGCCGGATCTTTCCCCGCGTTCCTGAAAGGCTCGATAAAGGAATCGTTCGCCGCCGCGAGAGGCAAGGCGGTGGAAGCGCCGACGATCGCGCCTTCCATGGTCGCGATCACCAACGCCGCCCGGTCAGCCGACGCGAACTCCGCCAGGTATTCCTGCTCGGATTCCACGCTGCCCTCGTAGAGATAGGGAAACTCCCGGAAAACCTCGATCCGGAGGGCCGCGAGTTCCGGCAGCGCGGGCTCGATCTCAGCGCCCACCAAGGTTCGGACTTCGACCATCACTTCGTCGCCAGATCCGGCTTCACTTCGAGGACCATCACCCGACCGTCTCGGGCGATTTCGACCGCCGCTTGGCGGCCGGGTCTCATGAGAAAAAACGCATGCACGGCATCGGCGTAGCCTGAAACGGGGGCTCCATCGACCTTGCGGATGCGATCCCCCGCTTTCAGCCCGGCCCGCGCCGCCGCACCGCCGTCCATCACCTGGGTGAGGCTCGCCTCCGGCCGGGCGGGCGACATCGATACCCCCAGATGGGCGCGGCGCAGCCGTCCGTGCTCCACCAGGTCGGCCACCACCCTTTCCACCACCTCTCCCGGAACCAGCAGCACCCGCCCCCGGCTCTCCACCCGCGAAACCACGCCGGCCACCCGGCCGGAGCCGTCGCGCAGAGGAGCGCCCACGGGCAAGGGATTCGGTCCCTCGGCGAGATACAGCGTGAACGGCAGGAAGTTCCCATGCCACTGCTGGACTTTCTTGATCACCTTCATCGGCGCCCCGTCCGGAGCCTGCAGCAGGTTCCCGACCGTGCAGGCCAGGGAAAAACCGGAGGGATCGAAACTTGGGCTGCCATGGACATAAGCCACCAGCCGGGAAACCGGGTCCACCCCGCATTTCCTCCAGCCCGGACCCAGCCCGGGCGACTGCTGCAGCTCCATGCCCGCCGGCAGGGCCGTGATTCGGATGCCGGAACCACCGGCCTCGAAGACCGCCACCGGCTGGCTGGGAATCGCCCCGCCATTCTCGGCAAGGCGCCAGCCTCCCTGGCCTCGTGCACGATCCAGCGGCAAGAGCCCGACCATGAGGGCAGCCCCCCACAGGCAACCCGCCATCCGGAGCTTCATCGCAGCTCCGGGGTTCAGAATTCCGGAACCGGATCGCCCACCTCGGCCTTGGCGTCGTCCGCCAGGTCAAGGTTCGGAAGCTGGGCCGGCCCGTTGACGGGCTCGATGGGCAACACCTTCAGGTTGCCGGCCGGCTGGGGCCGGATGGCATCGGTCGCCTGCTCGCGCGGCAACAGGAACACCACCGCCACGATGGCCGCATAGGCCACGCCCGCACCATACACCCAGCGGGCGACGCTGCGTTCCACGAACCACTCGGAAACCTTCTCCCACCAGCCACGGCCGGCAGGCGCACGCCGGGATTCGGCCGCACGACGGGCGTGGAATTCACGAAGGCAATCCTCCACGTAACCCTGCGGCGGGCGCTCGTGGCGCTTCAATGCCAGAAGATCACTTAGCTGTTGCTCGGTCGGTTTCACGGCGGTGATTGGTTAATAAATCCTAAATTTTCGCGCCCGCCGCAAGATTTTTTTAGAATTCAACGATCCCAGAAATCCTGAAGGTAGGTCTGAAGCTGCTGGTGGGCATAGTGCAGACGGGATCTCACGGTGCCCTCCGACACTTTCAGAATGGCGGCGATTTCCCCATGCGGCACCCCCTGGATGTCGAACAGGGTCACCACCGTTCTGTGGGATTCAGACAGACGCTGCATGGCTTCGTTCAATCTTTTCTGCAATTCATTCAGATTGCTTTGCTTTTCAGGATTGGACTCGTTCGTCACGTCCACCAGCGCGGGGTCCTGCTGCACGGAGGAGTCGAGATCGTTGAGGGACAGCCCGCTGCGCCGCTTCCTTTTTTTGAGGAAGTTCAGGGTCATGTTCACCGCGATCTGGTAGATCCAGGTGTAGAACGACGACTTGCCCTTGAAGCGCGGCAGCGAATGGTAGGCCTTGGCGAACACATCCTGCAGCAGGTCATGCGTGTCCTCCTTGTGGGAGGTCATGTTGTAAATCAGGCCGTAGAGCCGGTCGCCATACTTCAAGATCAGCGCGTCGAAGGCGCGCGTGTCCCCATGCCGTGCGCGTTCGACGAGGTCGGCATCCGGATCCGGCTGGCGGAAGTCATCCGGCATGTGGGGGTGAAACAACAGTAAGGGGTGCGCGACGAGGCTACACGCCAGGCCATTCCTGTCAGTAGCAAACACCGGCGTTCCACGCTTGCCGATCAGACGGATTCCTTCAGCGTGCGCCCATGAGCACCGACTCCCTCCGCTCCGCCATCCGCGATGTCCCGGATTTCCCGAAACCCGGCATCGTCTTCAAGGACATCACCCCCATCCTCTCCGACCCCTCCCACTTCAGGCAGTCGATCTCGCTGCTCTGCGACACCGCCCGCGGCGAAAAAATCGACAAGGTCGTGGGCATCGACGCCCGCGGTTTCATCTTCGCCGCCGCCGTGGCCGATCGCCTCGGGGCCGGCTTCGTGCCGATCCGCAAGGCCGGCAAGCTGCCCTGGCAGACCCGCGGGCTCGCCTATTCCCTCGAATACGGCGAGGCCACCGTCGAGATCCACGAGGACGCCCTCGCCACCGGTGAAAAGGTGCTGCTCGTCGATGACCTCCTCGCCACCGGCGGCACCGCAGCGGCCGCCGTCCAGCTCATCGATGGCCTCGGCGCCCACCTCGTCGCCGCCTCCTTCCTCATCGAGCTCTCGTTTCTCCATGGTCGCCAGGCGCTCGGCGACCACCGGATCGAATCGATCCTGGCCTATGAATGAGGGGCCCTCATGTCACTAACGAGCGCGATGCCCGATTAAGCCATCCCTGCGGCTTGCCCGGCTCCCCTCCCCCGCTAGGTTCCGTCCAACGACCCATCCGACCATGTCCTTGAGCAACTACTCCGCCTCCCTGATCCGCTACCCCGACCTCGGCTTCTCGCTCGACACCTCCCTGATGGACCTCGATGCCTCCTGGCTGGAGGGCATGTCCGGGAAAATCGAGAAGGCCTTCGTTGACCTCCAGAAGCTCGAAGCCGGCGAGATCGCCAACCCGGACGAGGGGCGCATGGTCGGCCACTACTGGCTGCGCAAGCCCGAGCTCGCCCCCACCGACGAACTCCGCGCCGCCATCACCGGGCCGCTCGCCGCGCTTAAGGAGTTCGCCGTGAAGGTCCACGGCGGCGAGGTCGCCGCACCGGGTGGCGAGCGTTTTGAAAACCTGCTGCTCATCGGCATCGGCGGCTCCGCTCTCGGCCCTCAGCTGGTGAACGACGCCCTCGGCCACGACTCGCAGCTCAACATCCACTTTTTCGACAACACCGACCCGGCCGGCATCGACCGCACCCTGGCCGAAATCGGCCAGACCGGGCTCTCGCGCACGCTGGTGCTCGTCGTCTCCAAATCCGGCGGCACCCCGGAAACCCGCAATGGCATGGTCGAGGCCAAGGCCGCCTATGACGCTGCCGGGCTTGACTTCGGCAAGCACGCCGTCGCCATCACCGGCGAGGGCTCGAAGCTCGACAAGTTCGCCGACGAAGAGGGCTTCCTCGCCAAGTTCCCGATGGAGGACTGGGTCGGCGGGCGCACCTCCGTCATGTCCACCGTCGGCCTGGTCCCGGCCGCGCTGCAGGGCATCGACATCGACGACTTCCTCGCCGGCGCCGCCGCGATGGATGAGGAAACGCGCAAGGCCGATGCCGGAACCAACGCCGCCATGCGTCTCGCGCTCGCCTGGCATGCCGCCGGCAACGGCAAGGGCGAAAAGGACATGGTCGTCCTGCCCTACAAGGACTCGCTGGTCCTGTTTTCCAAATACCTCCAGCAGCTCGTCATGGAGTCGCTCGGCAAGAGCGAGGACCTCGACGGCAACACGGTGCACCAGGGCATCGCCGTCTACGGTAACAAGGGCTCGACCGACCAGCACGCCTACGTCCAGCAGCTGCGCGACGGCGTCCCGAACTTCTTCGCCACCTTCATCGAGGTCCGCAAGGGTCGCGACGGCGACACGATCGAGGTCGAGCCCGGCAACACCTCCGCCGACTACCTGCAGGGCTTCCTCCGCGGCACCCGCAAGGCGCTCTACGAGTCCGGCCGCAAGTCGATCACGATCTCGATCGGCGAGGTGAACCCCTTCACCCTCGGCATGCTGATCGCCCTCTTCGAGCGCGCCGTGTCCTTCTACGCCTCGCTGGTCAACATCAACGCCTACCACCAGCCCGGTGTGGAGGCTGGGAAAAAGGCCGCCGCCACCTTCCTCGATCTTCTCAACGCCGTCCGCGGCCGCCTCACCGCGGACCCGAAGAACGCCGCCGAGGTGGCCTACGAGGTCGATGGCGACCCTGAGGACGTCTACCACTGCCTCAACCACCTCGCCGCCAACGGCGAGGTCCAGATCGCCCTCGGGGACACCCCGGAGGGGGATACCTTTTCCCTCTAACGGGTAACTTACGTTTCCAAAACGTATCATTCAGAAAAGCCGTGCCCGCCCCCGGGCACGGCTTTTTTCTTGGGCTCCGATGCCCCTTCGCGAAATTGCCGGGCCCGTTTTCCTTCTTTAGCCTCATCCCAATGCCCGCCACCCAGCGCCCCGTCGGAAACAAGGTCCTCTTCATGGCCACCTGCCTCTGTGACGCCTTCTACGACGATGCGGCCCGCGCCTCGGTCGAGGTCCTCGAGTACCTGGGCGTGGAGGTTATTTTCCCGGAAAACCAGACCTGCTGCGGCCAGCCGGCCTTCAACTCGGGCGATTGGAAGTCCTCCCGCAAGGTCGCCCGTCACACCGCCAAGGTCTTCGCCGGCGACCTGCCGGTCATCGTCCCGAGCGGCTCCTGCGCGGCCATGCATTTCCACGGCAACCGGCTGCAATTCGAGGAATGCCCGGACTCCGCCATCGATTCGCTCGCTGGACGGACCTGGGAAATCATCGACTTCATCGTCAACGGCCTCGGCATCACAAGCTGGGACGGCGCTTTCAAAAAGCACACCCGCATCGCTTTCCACCGCTCCTGCCACACCCGCGGCACCCACACCGGTGAGGCGGCGAACACGCTGCTGTCGTCGATCCGCCACGCCGAGGTGGTCAGCTTCGGTCAGGACGATCAGTGCTGCGGTTTCGGCGGCACGTTCTCCGTCACCTTCCCCCACATCTCCGGCCGCATGGGCTCGCTGAAGCTCGACCACATCCTCGAGCAGCGTCCCGACCTCCTCGTCTCCGCCGACATGTCCTGCCTCATGCACCTCACCGGCCTCGCCCGGGTCCAGGGCCGCGGCATCGAGCACCGGCACGTCATCCAAGTCCTGCGGGATACCTTGGTAGCGAGGAACAAGTAGCAAGGGGCCATCCACCACCATCCACCACCTACCATCTTGAGCCTGCGCCAACCCATCGACACCTACGCCCGCGAGATCGGCGAGGAAAAGCAGACCTCCGTCCACAGCGGCTCGATCGCCAGCACCGACAAGCGGAAGTCCGCCCTGTTCACCGACTTCGAGGATCCGAACGCGCTGCGCCGCCTCGCGGGAAACATCAAGGACCACACGCTCCACCACCTCGACCGCTACCTCGAGCAGGCCGAGGCCTCGCTGACGCGAAACGGCGTGACGGTCCACTTCGCCGACAGCGGCGACGACGCCCGCAACGCCGTCCTTTCCATCCTTCGCGAGCACGAGGTCAGCCGGCTGACCAAGTCGAAGTCGATGGCCTCCGAGGAAATCCACCTCAACCCCTTCCTCATCGAGAACGGCATCGAGGTCCTCGAAAGCGACCTCGGCGAGTTCATCCTCCAGCTCGATGGCGACGAGCCCTCCCACATCGTCCGCCCGATCATCCACAAGAACCGCCGCGAGATCGCCCGCACCTTCCAGCGCGCCGGACTGGCCGATGACTACAACGACGACCCGGAAACGATCACCCGCCGCGCCCGGGTTTTCCTGCGGGAAAAATACATGCAGGCCGAGGCCGTCATCACCGGCGGCAACTTCATTTCCGCGGAAAGCGGCCGTGTCGTGCTGGTCACCAACGAGGGCAACTCGCGCTTCGGCATGGCTCCGTCGAAGCTCCACATCGCGCTGATCGGGATCGAAAAAATCGTCCCCACCGACCGCGACCTCGGCGTCTTCCTCAACCTCCTCGGCCGCTCCGCCACCGGCCAGCAGCTCACCGTTTACACCGAGTTCATCGCCGGCCCGAAGGACGACGCCCAACCGAGTGGACCGGAGGAAATGCACGTCGTTCTCATGAACCATGGCCGCACCGACGTGCTCGCGTCGAACTGCCGGGAAATCCTCCGCTGCATCCGCTGCTCCGCTTGCCAGAACGTCTGCCCGGTTTACCGGCAGGCGAGCGGCCACGCCTACCGCAGCCCCTATGGCGGCCCGATCGGCGCCGTGCTTTCCCCGCTCCTCTTCGGCGACCGCTTCCCGGCCCTCGCCGACCTGCCGAAGGCGTCGTCGCTCTGCGGGGCCTGCAACGAAGTCTGCCCGGTCGACATCCCGATCCCCGACCTCCTGCTGCGCCTGCGCCACAAGGCCAAACAAGAGCACATCCCCCAGCCCGGCGACCTCCCCATGGCGCCCTTCGCCACCCTGGCCACCTCGCCCATGCTCTGGCGCACCGCCATGAAGGCGAGCAAGACCATGAACCACCTCCCCCTCGAAGCCGCTCCCGTGCGCCCTCTCCAAGACTGGCTCGGCCAGCGCACCCTCCCCGACTCCCACGGCGGGGATTTCCGCCGCTGGATGAAAGACCGCGGCAAGGGTGATGCGGGCATTTCTTCCACAGCGACCCAGAGGAAATAAAAAGCCCGCCCCCACCCCGCCATGTCCCGCGACACCATCTTCGCCAAAATCCGCGCTGCCCTGGAACCCATCCCGGAGAAGGCCGCGCACCCCGGCTTCGAAAGGGAAGCCATCGTTTCCCCCACCCGACTTCGGGGCTCGCTGAAGGAAGCCTTCGAGCGCAACCTCGGTGCCGTCCACGGCCGGACGATGGATTCGCCGGAAACGCTCGCCGTCTTCCTCAAGGAGCAAGGCTGCACGACCGGCTACTGCGATCCCACGCTGATGATTCCGCTGGGAAAAGCCCTTTCCGCAGCCGGCATCGAGGTGCTCACCCGCTACGATCGCGCCCATTACGAAGACTACCGTTTCGGGATCACCCGCGCCTCCGGAGCGATCGCGGAAACGGGCTCGATCATCCTCGATGACGCCCACACCGCCGACCGACTCGCCGCGCTTTCCCCGTGGGTCCATGTCGCCGTGCTGAGCAGGTCGCAGATCCACCGCTCGATCCCCGACGCCCTCGCGCAGCTCGGCCCGAGCCGCAACGTCATCTGGGTCACCGGTCCGTCGAAGACCGCCGACGTCGAGGGCATCCTGATCGAGGGCGTCCATGGCCCCGGCGAGCAGATCGCCTACTTCACCGACTGAGCTCGCAACTTCATCCTCGCCCCCGGGTTGTCGGCGTGAAGCATGGATGCCGTTGCCCCGAACGCCGGGCTGTTCCCCATGGCGGAGCCCCAATCCCAGTCGATCGACCCCGAGAACGAGCGCGACATCGCCCTGATGTCGCGCATCGCCACCGGCGACGAGGCGGCGTTCCGTGCCCTCGTCGAGCGCCACCAGCATGTGGTCATCGGGATGATCGCCAAGATGCTCAACGACCCGATCGAGGCCGAGGACCTCGCCCAGCGGGTCTTCCTGCGCGTGTGGAAGCACGCCAAGCGCTGGAAGCCCGAGGCCAAGTTCACGACTTATCTTTTCACCATCGCCCGCAATCTCGTTTACAACGAAAGCCGCCGCCGCTCGCGGAAAAAGGAAGTCTCCGCCGACCAGCGCAGCGAGGAATTCGGTGCGGAAACCGCGGCCGACGCCCGCATCGAGCCGGACTCGGAGACGCTGCGCAACGAGATGCACGACGAGATCGACCACGCCATCGCCGAGCTGCCGGAAAACCAGCGCGCGGCCGTGGTGCTCTACGCGTATGAGTCGCTGCCTTACGAGGAGATCGCCCAGGTGCTCGGGACCTCCGTTTCCTCGGTAAAAAGCCTCATTTTCCGAGGTCGCACGACCCTGCGCGAGAAGCTCGCACATTTCACGGGATACTGAGACGGAGGCGGCGGGCATTGACCGCCGACGGGGGCGGCGGGCTCTGACCGCCGGACGGGGGCGGCGCGCGCCCGCAGTTGTTCGGGCGGGTTGGAGAGCAGGCCACCTCGCCCCCCTGCGGCTCTTCAACCCGAGGCCACCTCGAAGCCACGCCCCGAACTGCCCGCTCCACCCACCTGCCCGGCGGTCGATGCCCGCCGCCCCTTTGCCCGCCGCCCCCGGCCTATCACTCCATAAAAAATCCCCGCCGGCACTTGGCCGGCGGGGATCAATCGGTCGAGAGGACTTAGTGCTTCTTCTGGAAGGTGGCGACGTCGTCCGACGTGCCCTCTTCGCCATCAGCACCCGGCGAAAAAACCGCCACGTTTTTGCCGCGGAGGCGGTACTGTTTGCCACCCATCGAGAAACCAAGTTCGTCCTCGTAGTCAAGATTGAGCACCACGGTGTAGGGCTGACCAAATGCATCGTAGAGCGCCTTCGGACCCTGGCGGCCACCGGTGCTGCGGATCAGGCCATTGCGGTTCGCCTTGCCTTCCGGAACCTCCAGATAACGGACCTTGCGGCTGTTATCGAGATCGCGCTGACCGTCTTCCTCCGCCATGAGAACCTTGAGCAAATCCTCGCCTTGGGCGGAGTCGGTCTTGATCTCGTCCTGCGTGAAGTCCGGCAGGCGGTTGTAGTCGGTATAAAAGTCATTCACGGCCTTCTCCACCGAGGTCGCATAGGTGAGGGAAGTCGTCGTCCGGGTCTTCTTCATGGCAGCCGTGACACCGGCAAAGCTCATCGCGGCCAGCACGGCCACAATCGAGATCACCACCAGCAGCTCGATCAGGGTGAAACCACGGCGCTTGGCCGGGACAATTGGGGTTTTCTTCATCTCAGGTTGTTTTTTTCGAGTTTGGGTGGGCCCGACGCGACGGACCCGGATCCGATGGGCGACGCTAGCCCTGCATTTCCAAGGGAGCAAGCCCGCAGGCGGCCCTTCGGCGCGGCTTTGCGGCAGATTTCGGCATTTCCCTTCCCGATCCCCTCCTCCAAGCTCCCGCCATGCGCCCACCCTCGCTGCAGATCCTTTCCGTCGAAGAAGCCTTCGGGCGCAACAGCTGGCACTGCGAGCAGGTGGAGGGAAAGGACGTCCTGCGCGCCGCCTTCACCGGCCACCACACGCGGATCGAGATCATCGCCCAAGCCTATCCGCCACTCAACGCGCTGGCGATCATCGGCGAAGTGCCGCTGCCGGTCGATGAAGACCACCAGCACTCCGTGCTCGAGCTGCTCGCCCGCGCCAACAAGACGCTGAATCTCGGCGGCTTCGAGTTCGACCTCGACCGCGGCCGGCTGGTGTTTCGCATCACCAACCTGTTCGACCGCGAGAAATACGACGCCGACATCGTCGCCACCATGGTCCACTGCACCGTCGCCGAGCTCGACCGCCTCACGCCCTACGCCGTGACCGTCGTCCGCACGCCGGAAGATCTCCTCGACGACCTCGACATCGAGCGCCTGTTGCTCCGCGAGGACCTCATCCCGCCGGTTCCCGGCGATGAGGACGATACGCCGTGATTCGATTGCCGATTGAAGATTTCCGATTTCCGATTTCCGATTTCTGCATGAAACCGCTCATTCTCCTTGCCGCTGGCGCCACGGCCTCTTTCGCCGCGGACACCGCCGCCGTTACCCGCGAAAGCATGTCCACAGCTTGCATTCCCGGCCCGGGATTCCAGCAGGCCGCCGAGCACCCCTCCGAATCCTGGGAGTTCACTTTGGAAACCGGCTACCTCTGGAACGTCGGCTCGAACACGCCGATCGACTATGAGATCGTCCCCACGCAGCTCACTTTCCGCACACCTGCCCAGCTGCATTGGTGGGAGGGGGAAAACGGCGCCCGGTTGATTGTCCGGGGCCGCTACTCGCTGATGATGGAGCTTTTCACCGTGGGCCCGGAAACCGGCTACCTCGGCGTGTCCGGCGCTCCCTCGATCGAATACTGGTTCCCCGACGAGCAGACCTCCGCCTTTTTCTCGATCGGCGGCGGACTCGGACTCACCGACTCGACGAATGTCCCCGGCGGTCAGGGGCAGGACTTCACGCTCAACTGGTTCGCCAATCTGGGCCTGAGACGCGAATTGTGCGAAAATCTCTCCGTCCTCGGCGGTGCCTACTTCGTCCACCACTCCAACGGCGGCCAGACCTCGCCCAACCCCGGCATCGACGCCCTCGGATTCACCGTGGGCCTGGGCCTGCGGTTCTGAGTTTCCGGCATCGATCGTGCCGGGGCCCGACGACTCCTACCTCTCCACCTCCGGCCAGCCGTCCTTCCACTCCAGCTCGATCAAACGCAGCTTCGACCGTCCGCGGTCCTCGCCATCGTAGTAATGATGGACCAGCCATTGCTTGCGACCTTTCTGGTAGATCGAGGCATGGCCGGGACCGATGAAACGCCCCCTGCTGCCCAGCACCAGCGTGCCGCCGCCGGCCGTCATCGGCGTGTCGTCCTTGTCGAGGTAGGGCCCTTCGATGTCCCTGCTGCGACCGACCCGGATTTCGTAGGTGCTGTCCTTTCCCCGGCAGCACAGGCCCCAGTTCACAAAGAGGTAGAACCAGCCGTCCTGATGGTAGATGAACGGCGCTTCGATTTCCGGTGCATTGGCGATCGGGATCGGCTTGCGATGGCCCTTTCGCAGACCGGTTTTCGCGTCCAGCTCGATGAGCATGATCCCGTCCCAGAAGCTGCCGAAGCTCATCCACAGCTTCAGCCCGTCCTCGATCACCGCCGGGTCGATCGCGTTGAATGGGTCGCCGCGGCCGGAGGAAATGATCATCCCCTGGTCCTCCCACGGTTCGGCCTCGGTGCCGGGTCCCAGCTTCCTGCGGCTCGCCATGCCGATGGCGGAGGTGTTTTTCCCGAAGGTCGAGACCGAGTAGTAAACGCACCAGCGGTTGCCCAGCTCGATCACGTCCGGTGCCCACAGGTGCCCCTCGTTTCCCGGGACCTTCTCCCGGTGCCACTCGGGATATTTTCCGCGGGGAAAAACCGAACCTGCGTAGTTCCAGTTTCGGCCATCCTGCTTCAGCACCGCGACCCCATGCCCGGTCGCGAAACACCAGGCATCCCCGCCCTCGCGGACCACGGTGGAGGGGTCATGCACCGGCGGCTCGCGCCGCCACTGGGCGGACAACAGCCCGATCATCGAAATCATCACCAGCACCGTCCAGATACGCATCGATTCCTAAACGCCGCGCCCGCCCGGATGTTTCAATCCTCAACCCGGCGATTCCGCCCTCACTCCTCGTCGCAGGACATCCGCGCCCCCAGCTCGACCACGCGATTGGTCGGCAGATTGAAGTAATCGACCGCGGAGCTGGCATTGCGCGACATCAGGTTGAAAAACCGCCAGCGCAGCCTGCCCGGCCACCCTTCCCGCGGCGGCACGCCGTAGGTTTCCCGGCCGAGGAAATAACTCGCCGCCCGTGGCTCGAAGCCGAGCTCCTCCGGCAGGAAGCGCTCCATCGCCGCCGGGATGTCCGGCTCGTCGAGGAAGCCGAAACGCAGCGTCACCTGGTGGATCCCCGCCCCGGATTCCTCATGCGCGAAGCCCAGCTCGTGGCCGAACACCCGCGGCCGGTTGAGCATTTCCACGTGCAGCATGACCACGCACTCGTGCAGCACATGGTTGTGCTTCAGGTTGTGGAGCAGCGCGCCCGGGATGGTGTCGGCGAAGCCGTTCAGGTAGACCGCCAACCCCTCGACCCGCTGGATTTCCCCGCGTTGAACCTGACCGAGGAAGGCCTCCATGTCGGTTTCCTCCTCCTGCTCCCGCAAGCGCGTCCGACGCCGCCCCCACAGCCAGGTCGTCATCATGATCATCATGAAAACGGCCACTCCGATCGGCAGCCAACCGCCTTGGAGAATCTTCGTGCTGTTGGCCACGAGGAAGGCCAGGTCGACCACCAGGAACGCTGCCGAGACCGCCAGCGCCTTCCCCAGCGGCCACCCCCAGACCCGCCGCGCGGCGGAAAAAAACAACACGGAGGTGATCGCCATCGTCAGGGCGATCGCAATCCCGTAGGCGCCCGCGAGGTTTCCCGAAGAGCGGAACCCCAGCACCACCAGCACGCAGGCCACCCCGAGCGCTCCATTGACGCCGGGCACGAACACCTGCCCCTGCTGCTTCGCCGAGGTGTGGCGGATCCGGATCCGTGGCAGGCAGCCGAGCTGCACCGCTTGGCTGGTCAGCGAGAAAGCCCCGGAAATCAGCGCCTGGCTGGCGATCACCGCCGCCGCCGTGGCCAGCAGGGTCAGCGGAAACCTCAGCGCGTCCGGCGCCAGCAGGTAAAACGGGTTTTTCAAGGCCGCC
This sequence comes from Haloferula sargassicola, assembly GCF_040362925.1. Taxonomy (NCBI): domain Bacteria; kingdom Pseudomonadati; phylum Verrucomicrobiota; class Verrucomicrobiia; order Verrucomicrobiales; family Verrucomicrobiaceae; genus Haloferula; species Haloferula sargassicola. The sequence goes on along the minus strand of NZ_BAABRI010000001.1, from coordinate 91,351 downwards.
GGCGCCACCGACAGCAGCGCCGCCTGGCCGAGGTAGTTCAGCACCAGCGCGGGAAACACCACGATGAACCACGCCAGCCGGATCGGCCGCGCACCGAAGTGCCCGAGGTCCGCGTAGAGGGCCTCGCCCCCGGTCACCGCCAGAAACACCGCACCCAGAACCGGCAGGCCATGCTGCCACTCGCGGATCAGAAACGTGATGCCCGCATGCGGGCTCAGACCCGCGAGCACCGACGGATCCATCAGGATGCCGCGCACGCCCAGCACCGCCAGGCTCGCGAACCACAGGCCGATCACCGGCCCGAAAAACCGCCCCACGGTGCCGGTCCCCTTCGCCTGCACCGCGAACAGGCCCAACAAGATCACCACCGTCAGCGGCACGATCCAATGCTCCACCGCCGGCGCGCTCACCGCCAAGCCCTCGACCGCGCCCAGCACCGAGATCGCCGGCGTCAGCATGCCATCGGCATAAATCAGCGCCGAACCCGCAATCCCCAACAGAATGAACCGGGCCGCGGTATGGCTTTTCTCCACCTTCGACTCCACCAGCGTCGCCAGCGCCAGGATCCCGCCCTCCCCGTGGTGGTCCAGCCGCAGAATGAAAATCAGGTACTTCAGCGAGATCACGAACACCAGCGACCACACGATCAACGAAGCCGCCCCGCTCAAGTTCTCCGGCGAAACCGGTGCCGAGCCCGCGCCCCCAAAGCACTCGCGGAAGGCATAAAGCGGGCTCGTCCCGATGTCCCCGAACACCACCCCCAGCGCGGCGATCACCGGCAGGGCGGGCTTCTTGATTTTTTCGGAAAACGGCTTGTCCATCACGGGGCGGGACGCTTGTCGGGAGGACCCGCAGCGACTAACACCCTCGCCCCGACGCCGCGATCCGCCACCATTCATTCACCCATGTCGCTCCTCTCCGCCAAAGACCTCCGCCTCAGCTACGGCCACCAGATCCTGCTCGATGGCGTCACGCTCGCCGTCGAGGCTGGCGAAAAAGTCGGCCTGGTCGGCCGCAACGGCTGCGGGAAAACCTCGCTGCTGAAAATCCTCGCCGGCCAGAACTCAGCCGACTCCGGCGACATCTCCCGCCAGCGCCAGCTGCGCGTCGGCTACCTGCCCCAGGAGTTCGAGCTCGATCCGGAGATCTCCGTTCACGAAAACATCGCCGCCGGCGCGCAGGACGTCGTCACCGCCATCCAGCGCTACGAGAATGGCGACGGCTCCGAGGCCGAGCTGGCCGACCTGCTCCACCTCATCGACCACGCCGATGGCTGGAACCTCGACGCCCGCATCCAGTCGCTCTCGAACGCGCTCGGCACCCCGCCGCTGGAGTCGCAGACCGGTCCGCTGTCCGGCGGGGAAAAACGCCGCGTCGCCCTCTGTCGCGCGCTCGCCTCGCAACCCGACCTGTTGCTGCTCGACGAGCCCACGAACCACCTCGACGCCGACTCAATCCGCTGGCTCGAAGAGTTCCTCAAGACCTACACCGGCGCCGTCATCTTCGTCACCCACGACCGCTATTTCCTCGACGTCATCGCCACCCGCATCATCGAGATCGACCAGGGAAAAGCCTACTCGCACCCTGGCAACTACACCGCCTTCCTCGAGTCGAAGGCAATCCGCCAGCAGATCGCCGAGCAAACCGAGCGCCGCCGCCAGCGCTTCCTGCGCGAGGAGCTCGAGTGGGTCCGCGCCGGCGTCAAGGCGCGCACCACCAAGTCCCGCCACCGGCTCGACAAGTTCTACGAGATCGAGGGCATGGAGGCCCCGCCCGAGGAGCGGGAAATGGACCTGCTCATCCCGCCGCCGCCACCTCTTGGCGACAAGGTCGTGGAACTCGAGGACGCCGGCATCAACGTCGGATCCAGTACTTCGCCGCGCTGGCTGTTCCGCCACCTCACGCTCTCGCTGCGCGCCGGCGAGTGCACCGGCATCGTCGGCCGCAACGGCGTCGGCAAGACCACCCTGCTCAAGCTCTGCCTCGACCAGCTCGCCCCCAGCGAGGGCAAGGCCGAGCTCGGCAAGCGCGTCCGCATCAACTACATCGACCAGGCCCGCATGATCCTTGACGGCTCCGGCTCGCTGCTCGACGAGGTGGCCGAGGGAAATGAAAAACTCCACTTCGGCGACCAGCTCATCGGCGCCCGCGGCTACCTGCGGCGCTTCCTTTTCTCCGACGACCGTATCAACGAGCGCGTCGACCTCCTCTCCGGCGGCGAGCGCGCCCGCCTGATGCTCGCCAAGGTGCTCAAGACCGGCGGCAACCTGCTCGTTCTCGACGAACCGACCAACGACCTCGACCTGCCGAGCCTGCGCATGCTCGAGGAAGCCATCGCCGACTTCGACGGCACCGTGCTCGTCGTCTCGCACGACCGCTATTTCCTCGACCGCATCTGCGACCGGATCATCGCCTTCGAGGACGACGGCGTCCACATCACGCCCGGCAACTACTCGTACTATCTCGAAAAACGTCAGCAGCGCGAAGCCGTCCATCGCGCCCAGGCCCAGGCCGCCGCACGCGAAGCCGAGGCCCGCCGCAAAGCCGCGGAAAAGCCCGCCGACAAGCCGCGCAAACTGACCCTGGCGGAAAAAAAGGAGCTGGAAGGCATCGAAGACCGCATCACCGCCGCCGAGTCGGAAGTCGAGGCGCTGGAGCTGAAGCTCAACGACCCGATCTTCCAGACCGAGCACTTCGACCAAGTCCCGCAGATCGTCTCCGACCTCGACCGCGCCCGCGACGAAACCGCCCGCCTCTACGCCCGCTGGGAGGAGCTGGAGGCGCTCGCCTGACGCAAGATCCGACCGCAGAGCTACCGTCGTTTCCGAATGCCCCTACTCGAAAACCGGCCACCCCCGACGAGGAGGTGGCCCGTGGAAAGTTGACTGGCACCCACCCCGCGGGCGTGAAGCCGCTTCAGGGCGGTGAAATGACGCGCTACGGCGCGACCTCCGGCCCCTCGGGCTGCGGTTGTTTATCTTCGAGATACTCATCGCGCACCACCTCGTAAACCCGGGCCGCGCCGAGGATACCGAGCACATAGGGCAAGAGATGAAGGCTGCCGCGCAAGGTGAGCGAAGCGGTTCGAAAAATCGGCAGGCTTCGTGCGAGATAGCCGGCTCCGAAGGCGATGGCCAAGGCTTGAGCGGGATTTTCCCGAGCGGCTTCCTTGATTTCATCGCAGCAGGAGCGGGCCTTGTCGGCTCCCTCGCCGGCCTTCTGCTCGAGCCACTTTTCGGGGTGTTCCTTGGGATCGATCGTACTCATGGAAGTGCGGGGATCAGGATGCGCGGAGCTTGGAGATTCCTTCCTGCACCAGGTTCAAGGGCCGGCTGTGGCGGATCGAGTCGGAGGCATGGCTCAGTCCTCGGGAAGCCCACGGGCGCAGCGAGTCGTCGAGAATGTCATGCAGGGATGGATGCCGTCGCGGCGATGCAACCAACCAACCGACAGCAAAGCCGGCAAGCGCCGCGACGGCAATCTCGGGCCAGGTAAGCTTGTGAAGCCGGTGATTGGCGCACTCGGCGGCGCGCTTCAGCCGGCTTTGTTCGGAGGAGGAAATCGACGAGATGCTGGGATGCTCGCCGCGCGGATGTTCCGGGGAATTCCCCTCAGGTGCGTAAGGTGATTGAAAATCTGACATAGCGCCTCCCCACCTCGCAACCGCTGCGCCAAGTCGGCGTTTCCGAGAAATCCTCGATTCTGTGGGATCTTCCGCGCACTGAGCGATGTGTGCGATCCCCTAAGAAAAGGCAGAATGCTCGGGACCCTTCCGCAAATTGCAATCCGCAACTCAGGACCGGCGTGCTTTGTCTTCTCGATCCGAGCTGAATCCGGTTTCGCAATCCCGGCTCTCTGCTAGCATCGCGCCCGATCGCAAACTCAGGATCTTATGCCTGCCTTCCTCGAGAAACTCTTCGATACTTCGGATTTCCCAGCGCGCTGGCATTGCGGGCACTGGACCTCCGCCCACGGCTGGACCCACATCATTTCCGACGTCTCGATCATGGCCGCCTACTCGGCCATCCCGATCGCCCTGGCCGCCTTCTGGTGGGTGAAACGATCCGAACTCGCCTTTCCCCGGTTGTTCTGGCTCTTCGCGGCCTTCATTTTCAGCTGCGGCACCACCCATCTGGTGGAAGCCATCATTTTCTACCACCCGATCTACCGCTTCTCGGCTCTGATGAAGGTCGTCACGGCGGTCGTGTCGTGGGCGACGGTCATCGCCCTGGTGCGGGCCGCCCCGAAGGCCTTCGAGCTGCCGGGGCTGCGGCGCGTGAACGAGCGGCTGGAGCGGCAGCTCGCCCGGAACCGGGAGGTCGAGGAGGCCCTCCGCCGCAGCAATCGCAACCTCGAGGCCTTTTCCGGCGTGGTCACCCACGACCTCAAGAACCCGATGAGCGGTTCGCTGTTCGCCGCCGAGCTGCTGCGCGAGACGCTTGATCGGGGCGACCTCGACCAAGCCAGAACCCAGGTCGGGCCGCTGCTGGACTCGCTGGGCCCCATGAGCCGCCTGATCCGCGACCTGCACGCCGAAGCCTTGTCGCAGCAGGAAAATCCGGCTCTCGAGCCCCTCGACCTCGAAGCGGTGCTCGAGGAAACCCTCGCCGGTCTCGCCAGCCGCCTTCGTCAGGCGGGAGCGAAGGTGGACGTCGAGCGGCCGCTTCCGCTGGTGCTCGGGCGGAAAGTCCTGCTGGTCCAGTTGTTCGGGAATCTGATCGAAAACTCGGTCAAATATGCCGGCGACGAGCCGCCGGAAATCACCGTGGTTTCCACCTCCGGGAACGGTCCCACGATTCTCGTCCGCGACAACGGCCGCGGCATCGCCGAGGGCGAGCTGGAGCGCATCTTCCGCCACGGCGAGCGCGGCGCCAACACCGGCGATACCGAGGGCAGCGGCATGGGCCTCTCGATCTGCCGCCGGATCATGGAAAACCACGGAGGCTCCATCGCCGGCCGGCTCCACGCTGGCGGCGGAACCGAGATCGAACTGCGGTTCCAAGGGCCCGCAGCCGACTGAGCCGACATGGGTCGGCAGCAGCCGCTGCGTCGGTCCCGGGCTCCGTCGATTTTCCGCGTTCAACATTGGACGTCCGGGATGGGATGCTCTAATCCCACCCCCGCCATGTCCGAAGACACTGCTCCTCAAAGCCAATCGACCGAAGCCGAACTGATCGCCGTGCGCCGCGAAAAGCTCGCCAAGCTTCGCGAACTAGGCGTGGACCCGTTCGGGGCGGCTTTTGAAACGACCCACTCGCTCGACGCCCTGCGTGCCGGGTTTTCCGAGGGCCTGCAGGTCAAGGTCGCCGGCCGCATCACCGGCCTGCGTAACATGGGCCGGTCCTGCTTTTTCCACATCGCCGACGTGCTCGGCGCGATCCAGGGCTTCATCGCCGTCAAGGCCCTCAGCGAGGAACAGCTCGCCATCTTCGAGTGCCTCGACCGTGGCGACTGGATCGGCATTGAGGGCGAGACCTTCATCACCCGCACCGGCGAGCCGACCGTGAAGGTCTCCGACTTCACCATCCTCTCGAAGTCGCTGCGCCCGATGCCCGACAAGTGGCACGGCGTCGCCGACCGCGAAATCAAGTACCGCAAGCGCCACCTCGACCTGATGTCGAACGAGGAGAGCGCCGCCATTTTCGTGACCCGCTCCCGGATGGTCGCGGAAATCCGGAACTTCTTCCACGAAAAGGGCTACCTCGAAGTCGAGACGCCGATGCTCCAGAGCGTCGCCGGCGGTGCCGCCGCGCGTCCGTTCGAGACCTTCCACAACGCGCTCGGCATGCCGCTCACGATGCGCATCGCGCCCGAGCTGTTCCTCAAGCGCCTGCTCGTCGGCGGTTTCACCAAGGTCTTCGAGCTCAACCGCAACTTCCGCAACGAAGGCATCTCCCGCCGGCACAACCCGGAGTTCACCATGCTTGAGGCCTATCAGGCCTTCGCCGACTTCGAGATCATGGCCGAGTTGGTGGAAAGCCTCGTCTGCCACCTCGCCGAGACCTTCTGCGGCGGCCTCCAGATCGAGCACAAGGACGAGAACGGCGAGGTGCTGCGCACCATCGACCTCTCCCGCCCGTGGAAGCGCGCCAACTACCACGACCTCGTCAAGGAGGTCGCCGGCAACGACTTCTTCGACATCACCCCCGAGCAGCGCCGCGCCAAGTGCGACGAACTCGGCGTGCAGCTCTCCGATGAAATGGAGGACTACGAGGTCGTCCAGCAGGTCTTCGAGAAGAAGGTCGAGGAACACACCTTCAACCCCTGCTTCGTCACCCGCGTCGCCAGCGAGCTGATCCCGCTCGCCAAGGTCACGCCCGGCGGCAAGACGGTCGAAGTGTACGAGCTCATCATCAACGGCCAGGAAATCAGCCCGGGCTACTCCGAGCTGAACGACCCCGACGTCCAACGCGAGCGCCTCGAGCACCAGGCCGGCGGCGAGGAGGAACAGAAGATCGACTACGACTTCATCGAAACGCTCGAGCACGGCATGCCCCCCGCCGGCGGCATCGGCATCGGCATCGACCGCCTCATCATGATGCTCACCGGCGCCCCGACGATCCGCGATGTGGTGCTGTTTCCGTTATTGAAGAAGAAGGAGTGATCCGCATGAAGCCATCGTTCCTCCTTCAAGTTGGCCTGGTCGTCATGCTGACCAAGGCGGAAGGTGCGACCCGTTTCGTCGATGTCGATGTCGCCGGTGGGGGAAATGGCAGCTCATGGGAACAAGCTTACTCCACACTCAGCGAGGCGCTTGCAGCTGCGCAACCGGGCGACGAGGTCTGGGTTGCCGGCGGGACCTATCGTCCGACCGCAGATAACGATCGCACCAAGTCGTTCGAGCTGGCAGACGGCGTTTCCCTATACGGTGGTTTCGCCGGAAACGAGTCGGTCCGAGAACAACGCGACACTGCGAAGAACCTGACCATCCTCTCGGGCGAAATCGGGGATCCCGAGATGGTTTCCGACAACAGCTACCACGTGGTTCGCGCCTCGGGTTTCGGGACGACTTGTCATCTCGACGGTTTCACGGTCACAGGAGGTCAAGCCGATGGTCCCACTGATGAAGACCTGGAAGGTGGAGGGATCCTGGCCAACTCGGCCACGCTCGCGCTCCGCGAATGCGTGATTGAGAGCTGTTACGCTGCCGAACGCGGCGGCGGCGTTCGTTTCCTCGAAACCACCGCTTCGCTGGAAAGGTGCCGTGTCTCGGGAAATTCCAGCGGCCGGGATGGAGGTGGAATTTCCAGCTCCCTATCCGACTTGACGGTGGTCGATTGCCGTCTCATTGAAAACTCGGCCGTCTGGGACGCGGGCGGAGCCCACTTCGCAGGAGGAACCTCCCGACTCGAGCGCTGCCGTTTCCTTGGCAATCAGGCCGGGGCTGACGCCGGCGCGATCTACAACGAGTCCACCTCCAGCACCTATCTCGGCTGCCTGATATCCGGCAACCACGCCGGCAGCGACGGCGGTGCCATGGTCCTTTACTACTCGCAGCCGATACTCACGGGCCTGACGATCTCCGGCAACCGGGCGGGCAGCGAAGGCGGAGCCATCTTCAATATCTTCTCCAAGGGCACCTTCACCAACTGCATCCTCTGGGAGAACTCGGCGCGCGGCGGTTCAACCACCAGCCCTTCATCGAGTTTCTACAACTTCAACGGCTCCCATTTCACTCCGTTTTCCCACTGCATCGTCGCCAACTCGGGCGGCAGCGGAAACTGGGACTCCGCTTTCGGGTCCGATCGCGGAAACAACCTCGACATCGATCCTCGCTTCCTCTCTCCCATTCTCCCCGTCGAGGCCCCGGACACAGGCGGCGACCTTCATCTGATGTCGGACTCTCCAGCAATCGGAGCGGGAGATGAGTCGGTCGCAAGTGCAGCCCTGGACCTCGACGGGTTCCCTCGGATCGACGACAACGATGGCATCGACATCGGTGCTTACGAATTCGGCACCCACCGTCTCATCCCCCACGAGGAGACGCCTACCCACCACGTTTTGCTTGCCCGGGCGGGTCTCATTTACGAGGCGATCCTCGACTTGCCGGAGACCTACGGAACGGAGCTCGACTCCAGCTCGATTCTGACAATCTCGCCCGGCGCCGCCTTCACGGCGGAGGTCAGCTCCCGTGGTCGTGTTTCGCTTGAGCCGACGGGTTCCATCGGCAGCGGGTGGATCACGTTGCGCACAACCAAGGGCTCGGCCATCCATGACCTGCTTCTCACCGTGGAAACGATCTCTCCCGTGATCCGGGTCGATCCGACCGCCGTGGGTTCTGAAGACGGAAGCTCCTGGTCGGATGCCGCAACCAGCCTTCACCAGATCCTCGAGGAATCCGAAGGAACCACGACCGGCCCTCCCCGCGAGATATGGGTGCGCGGCGGCTCTCATTTTCCCGACGAAAGTGTTGAATCTGGATCACCCTTCGCCCTGTCCGACGGGTTGGCCGTCTACGGTGGCTTCGCCGGCTCCGAAACCCGCCGGGAGGACCGGAACCCGGACGACCATCCCACCATCTTGTCGCGAAACTCCGATCCGTCTCTCCGGGCTCCCTCTCGTCCGATCGTCAGCGCGACCGCAGTGGGCGAGCGTGCGATCCTCGACGGCTTTGTCCTTCCCGGCGAGCCCCCGCCCTCCGGCACGTTTGCCGACTACCGCGCCTCGGCACTCGTCTGCAACGACGCTTCGCCCATCATCGCCTCATGTCGTTTTGTCGATGGCTATTCCTATATCATGGGCGGCGCCGTCACCTGCTCCAACCGTTCATCTCCGCATTTCATTTCGTGTCATTTCGAAAACAATCGCGCCGACTTCGATGGGGGAGGCGTGGAGATCATCGAATCGTCACCTAAGTTCACGAACTGTCATTTCGGGGGGAATATCGCCCGAAACATCGGCGGTGCCGTTTTTTCCAGCATATCGTCTCCTCTTTTCGAAGACTGCATTTTCGTGGGAAACGGCAGCACTTCGGGCACCTACCGCGGCGGCGCGGTTTACAATAGCAATTCCTCCCCCGTATTCGTGCGCTGCGAGTTCCTCGGCAATCGTGCGGGCGACGACGGCGGTGCCATGTTCAACAATGGATCGCCGATCTCGATCTCGGACTGCCGATTCTCCGAAAACCGTGCCGACAAGGGCGGTGCCATCGCCAATCTGTCCTCAGACCTCAGCGTGGCCGACACCATCTTCGAAGACAATTTCGCCTATGAAGACGGAGGCGCGATCCACCACGATCAGTCGGACGGCACCGTTCGCGACTCCATGTTTACGGGAAACCACTCCCGACAAAGTGGAGGCGCGATCGCCTGCCTCTGGTCCACCTCGGAGCTGGAATCCTGCAGCTTCAAAGGGAACTTCGCCGAGGACTCCGGCGGGGCCATCCACCATTCCTCCAGCGGGGGTAGTATGCTCCACCTCGAGTTCCGGGAAAATCGAGCCGCGGGACCGGGCGGGGCCATCCACCTCACCTTCGGCACCTCATCCCCTGGCATCGAAGGCTGTCTTTTCGCTTGGAACCTTGCTTCCACGACGGGTGGGGCCGTCAAGGCCGACTACGGGGCCTCACCTTCCTTTACCAATTGCACCCTGAGTGGCAACAGCGCCGACCTCGGTGGCGGGGCACTCCAACTCGACAACGCTCATCCCGTTTGCCGCAACACGATCATCTGGGACAATTCGGCAAACGGGAGTTTCAATACGCCGGCTTCATCGGTTGAAAACGTCAACGGAGCCACGCCGACCTTTGCCCACTGCTTGATCGCCGGGAGTGGATCATCCGTGGCATGGAATCCCGCCATCGGGATCGACTCTGGAGACAACCACGATGAAATGCCAGGTTTCCTCGTGCCCGTTCATCCCACGCTGGACCCGCAGCAAGGCGCCGATTTCCGACTGCGAAACGGAAGCATTGCCATCGATGCCGGCGAACTGACTGAACCTTCCACCGCCACCGATCTCGCCGGGCAACCGCGGATTCAGGGAAGCACGATCGATCTCGGCCCCCTCGAAGGCGGACATGACGTGTCCTTTTCCGTTCTTTTCCCCGAGCTGACAAAGGATGGAGATGACAATAGAAACGGTCTCGACAACTTCCTCGAATACGCACTCGGCGGAAATCCAGCGGCACCTCCCATCGACTGCCTCACGCCCGAACTCCGCGAGTCGATCTTTTCGTCGGGGCTTCGCTTTGGTGCGACTGATTTTACCGTTGAAATCAGGAAATCATACGATCTTCGCGAATGGAACGAGCTGGAACCTGCCGACCTCCTTCCCGGAGAATCCATTGGCCGTTCCGGCCCGAGGGAGGTTCGCAGTCTTCGCATCGATTCCGCCCGGAACCCCCGGATGTTCCTGCGGCAGGAGTTCGTGCCGCAGGACTGAAACGTCTGCTGCCCCCCGTTATCGGTTCGGTGTGACCTCATTGCAGATCGGGCGGAGGAATTTTCGACTCTTTGCCCGTGCCCTTCCCCCTCTCTTCCGCTACTCCTCCCCCAATCATTTCCGCCACTCATGTCCCTCTTCCAACTCACGGTGAACGGCCAGGCCCGCGAGGCCGAGGTCGATGACGACACGCCGCTGCTCTGGGTGCTGCGCGACTCCCTCGGCCTCTGCGGCACGAAATACGGCTGCGGCATCGGCCAGTGCGGCGCCTGCACCATCCACCTCGACGGCCAGCCCGTCCGCTCGTGCACACTCCCCGTTTCCGCCGGCGTCGGCCACGAAATCACCACCATCGAGGGCCTCGCGGAGGACGACCAGCTGACCCCGCTCCAGCAGGCTTGGTGCGACCTCGATGTCGCCCAGTGCGGCTACTGCCAGAGCGGACAGATCATGACCGCCGCCGCGCTGCTGAAAAACACGCCTGAGCCCGATGCCGACGCGATCGACCAGGCCATGGCCGGAAACGTCTGCCGCTGCGCCACCTACGACCGCATCCGCAAAGCCATCCTCACCGCCGCCGGAAGATGAACACGCTCAACCGCAGATCCTTTTTCAAGGTGTCCGCCCTCGCCGGCGGCGGATTCATCCTCGCCTCCTACACCCGCGCTGAGGAAATCCCGGACGGCACCTTTTCGCCCAGCGCCTTCATCCGCATCACGCCCGACGGCAAGGTCACCCTCATGGCCCACAAGCCGGAGATCGGCCAGGGAGTGAAGACCACCCTGCCGATGATCCTCGCCGAGGAACTCGAAATCCCCTGGCCGGCCGTCACCGTCGAGCAGGCCTCGATCGATCCCGTCTACGGTGGCCAGACCGCCGGCGGCAGCACCTCGGTCCCTTCGAACTACGACAGGCTCCGTAGATTGGGCGCGGTCGCGCGCACGATGCTGGTCGCCGCCGCGGCGGAAAAATGGGGCGTCTCCCCCGAGGAGTGCCACGCCGACGCCGGACAGGTCGTCCACGCCGACGGACGGACCATTTCCTACGGCGAACTCGCCAGCGCCGCCGCCAAGCTCCCGGTGCCGGTTGAAAAGACCGTCCAGCTCAAGGACCCCAAGGATTTCCGGCTTCTCGGCAAGCCGATTGGCGGCGTCGACAACCGCGCGATCGTCACCGGCAAACCGCTGTTCGGGATCGACCAGGTCCAGCCGGGCATGAAGTTCGCCTGCTACCTGCGCTGCCCGGTTTTCGGCGGCAAGCCGACCGCGGCCAACCTCGACGAGATCCAGAAGATGCCCGGCGTCAGCGATGCCTTCGTCATCGAGGGCAATGGCGACCTCTACGGCCTGCTGCCGGGCGTGGCGGTCGTCGCCGACTCGACCTGGCGCGCGATGAAAGCGCTGAAGGCCCTCAAGGTCACCTGGGACACCGGCGGCAAGGAAAGTGAAAGCAGCGAGGCCCACGCCAAGGCGGCTGAGGAAGCCCTCGCCGGAAACGGCGGCGCCATCCTCCACGAAAGCGGCCCGGCCGAGCTGCCCGACGGCGCGCTCGATGTCACTTACAGCTACCCGCACCTCGCCCACAACACGCTCGAGCCGCAGAACTGCACCGGCGTTTTCCGCGACGGCGGCTTCGAGTTCTGGGCACCCACCCAGAACGGCGGCAGCGCGGTCGATGGCGTTTCGCGCATCTTCGGCGTGCCCAAGGAAAAGATCACCCTCCACATGACCCGCATCGGTGGCGGCTTCGGCCGGCGCCTGATGAACGATTACCTCTTCGAGTGCGCCGCCATCGCCAAGAAACTCGATGGCACCCCGGTCAAGCTGACCTGGACCCGCGAGCAGGACCTCCGGCACGACTGCTACCGCCCGGGCGGCTGGCACCGTTTCCGCGGAGCGGTGGATGAAAACGGCCGCATCTCCCACTGGACCGACCACTTCATCACCTACGGCGTCAATAGTAGCGATCGCCCCGGCAACGGCGCCGGCATCAACGGCCGTGAGTTTCCCGCGAGCTTCGTCCCGAACTTCCGCCTCACGCAAACCGTCATGCCGAGCAACGTCCCGCTCGGCTGGTGGCGCGCCCCCGGCTCCTGCGCGCTGGCTTTCGCGATCCAGGGCTTCATCGACGAACTCGCCCACGCCGCCGGCAAGGACCCGCTCGAGTTCAAGCTCGCCCTGCTCGGCGACCGGGACGAGGTCGACGGCTACCACGCCGGCCGAATGAAGGGAGCTCTCAAGGCAGCCGCCGAAAAAGCCGGCTGGGGCAAGAAGCTCCCCAAAGGCAGCGGACAAGGCATCGCCTTTCACTACAGTCACCAGGGATACGTCGCGGTCGTCGCCGAGGTCACCGTCAGCCCCGAGGGAAAACTCAAGGTCGCCCGCCTCACCGCAGGCGTCGACGTCGGCCCCGTCCTCAACCCCAGCGGCGCGCTCAACCAGGTCTGCGGCTCGATGCTCGACGGCCTCAGCGCCGCCTGGTTCCAGGAACTCACGATCGCCGACGGAGCCATCAAGAACTCGAACTTCAGCGACTACCCCGTCCTCCGCATGCCCGATGCCGCCGCAGTCGAAGTCGCCTTTGTCGATTCAAAATACCCGCCCACCGGCCTCGGCGAACCCGCCCTGCCACCGACCGCACCGGCCGTCTGCAATGCGATCTTCGCCGCCACCGGCAAGCGCGTCCGCAGCCTCCCCCTCCGCCACCACGATCTCAGCCGCACCTGACCCCTCCTTACTTCCCATTCAGGGCTCGGTGACCTTCACCCGCAGGAAGCCCGGAGCGCCTGAGCCGATGGGCGTGCTGAGACGCGCCCGTAGCAGAATGGAGGTGTTGACCTCGATCGTGGTGGCCTCTGTGCTCCACGACCCTCCCAGATCGTGACTGCCCTCAATGGCCACGGTCACATCGGTCGCTTCCGGGTTTTTCGAAACGGTGAGGCGGAAATAGCGGTCGGAATCGATCGAGTTCAGATCGACGGTGCCCACCGCCGCATCGGGAGCGAGCGGATCAAGGCCGAGCGCGTATTCCACCAGGTTGGGAATGGAATCATGGTCCGGGTCCGCGTCATTGCCGGCGACCGTCGGGTTCCCGGCATCCGTGCCGAACTGCTGCTGACGCCAGCCTTCGATCGACGACAGGATCTGGATAGAGACGGTCCGGGTCACGGACCGCAACGGATAAACGCCGTCGATGCCGGCATCCTGCACGCCGACGGTGAGGCTCGCGATTTCTCCGCCGGGCAGGGCGGTTCCATTCGCGACGGTGATTTCCCCGGTGGTGGAATCGATGGCGAACGCGCCGGCGGAGTTTCCGCTGAGGATGGCATAACATAGCGAGTCTCCCTCGGGGTCGGAAGCCGCGATCGAGCCCACGGATGTCCCGGGATCTGCCCCATAGCTGGCCGAGAACGCGCTGGCGCCGGCCGACCACTGAGGTGAGTCATTGACGTTGAACGGCTGGATTGCGCTGCCCGGGACGACGACGGGAGAAGGAATGTCCGGCGTGGTCCATGCAACGGCGAGATCGTCATCGCCCCAGCCCTCATGATGCCGCACTTCAAAATAGTAGCGCTGACCGGCCACCAGAACGCGGGTGGAGGATTCCTGGCTCGGTTTGTCCGTCCACGAGCGCGGCCCCACCCAGGACTCGACTTCCGCGATCTGGGTGGCGGCGGCCGGATTCTCGCTTGTGCTCATCATCAGCGACGATTCGTCATCGCTCGATATGTAGAAGCGATAGGCTCCCGTCACCGGCGGGACGATGTAACCGCGGATCCGGGTGGCGAGCTGGTCACGATTTTCCGAACCGGCATCGAGGGATCCGAGAACGCGGCTGTAGGTCGGATGATCCGGAAAGCGCGGGTCGCTCGGCAGATCGGCCAGGGTGGCACCGTAGTCGGTAAAGACATCCCGCACGACGCCGGCGATGTCGGTGAACCCGGCATCGAGAATTTCGATCGTCACGGTGATCGTGCCATCCAGCGAGGTGGAAACCACGAGCGTCCGGCTCGCGAGCGGTGCGGCGGACAAGGCGGCGTGATCCTTCACTTTCACCCGCCCCGTGCCGGCTTCGATGTCGAACAAAGCAGCCCCGCTGCCGCCGGTGACTTGGAAGGTGTTTCCTGAGGACGGCGTGACGAGGGTGCCGATGGTGGAGCCGGTGTAGGCATCGTGACGGACCCGCATGGCATAGGCGTCCGCGGGGACGTGAATGATGACTGAAAGGTTGCGGCTTTGCAGCGGATACACGCCACCGAGGCCTCCGTCCTGGGCGTTCACCAACAGGGCCTCATCGCGGCCGGGGACCAGGGCGGCCCCATCGGCCACCGTGATTTCACCGGTGGCGGGATCGATCGCGAAGGCATCATTTCCACTACGGATGGAGTAGTTGACGGCCTCCCCTTCGGGATCGACCGCCGTGCAGGTGCCGACGAAGGTCCCGCTGCGGGAGCCCGCCACGGCGGAAAACGTGCTCGTTCCGTTCCAGGTGGGAAGCTCGTTGATGTTGAAAGGATCAAGCGCGCTGCCGGGAATCACGGTCGGAGTGGAGATGCCCGGCCCGGTCCAAGCCACGGAAAGATTGTCGCCGCCCACGCCTTGGAAGTGGCGGACCTCGATGTAGTACCGCCGACCGCCGATCAGCGAGCGTTCGGCCGAGGTCTGGTTGGCTTCCTTGTCGTACACGTGCGGGTCGGTCCAACTGTTGACGCTCGCGATCTGCGTGGCCGCGTTGGGGTTCGAACTGGTGCTTAGCTCGAGAGTCGATTGGTCGTCGCTCGAGATATAGAACCGGTAATTGCCGGAGGTCGGCGGCACCAGGTAGGCGCGGATGCGCGAGCCGTAGAACTCGAAGTTCTGCGATCCCGCATCGAACGAATCGAGCGTCTGGCTGAGATCCGGATGATACGGGTAGCCCGGATGGTTGAGAAGCTGGGCGATGCCGCCATCGACTCCCCGCCAGGTCTGACGGACGATCCCGTCGACGGCGATGGACGAGGCCTCGATCAGGTTGAGCGTGATCGAGCCTTGGCCCGATCGGGAAGGGTAGCCATCGTCGGAGGCCTCCACCACCAGTTCGTAGCTGCCCAGCGCCGCGGCCTCGAGTGCCGCAGCGTCTTTCACGAAGATGCGGCCTGTGGCGGGGTCGACATCGAAAAGCGGAAAACCGGAACCCCTGACGGGCCGGAAGGTGTGACGGTCGAGCGGATTGAAGTCCGAAACCTCCACCGTTCCGACCGTGGCGCCGGTCACGGCATTGCCCCGGACCTGCAGTGTGATGTTGCGCACGCCCGGAGCGCGGTTCACGGGGGAACAGGGTGCGAGGAATCTGCCGGGGATCACCTCGCGGGAAATGCCGGGGCCCTGCCAGGCGACGGCGACATGGTCTCCTCCGCTGCCCTCCTTGTGACGCGCTTCGATGAAGTAGGCCTTGCCGGCGGTGAGGTTGATGGCCGCGGACTTTTGCGAAGCGTCCTGATCGAACTCGTACCGGTCGGTCCACGAGTTCACCGAGGCTCGGACCGAGGCGCCGGCGGGATTCGAGTTCGTGCTGATGCGCAGCTCGCTGGCGTCGTCCGAGGCGATCCAGAACGTGTAGGCTCCGGTGACCGGCGGGATGAGGAAACCCCTGACCGTGCTGCCGTAGTCGTTGCCATGATCTCCGCCGTCGAAAGCGTAGAGCGCTTCTTCGGCATCCGGATTGTCCGGAAACTTGGCCGCACCCGTGAGGGCGGACAGCCCGCCGCCGGTAATGTCGTGATAATAGGTCCGGGGAATGCCGCCGGGCACATAGACTCCGGCCGGCGGTTTCACCGTCACCGTGACGCCCACATCGGTATGGAGCACGGGTTCGCGCTGGTCCGACGCCCGGAGCGTGAGCGGAAAGCTCGCCTCGGTCTCGAGGTCGAGGAGCTTCTCGAAATGGAGCGAACCGGTGGTGGGATCGATGCCGAACACGCCGTCGTCGTTCCCGCCGGCGATCGAGTAGGTGATGAAATCGAAACGGTCGGGATCCGTTCCCTGCAGATCGAGGATTTCCGCGCCCGGGCGGGTGCGGGAAAAGGCAATGATCGGGCCACCCACGATCTGCGGAGCTTCGTTGAGATCCTGAACTGTCACCACCACGCGGATGGTTTCGTTGAGGGACGGATTCGCCGCATCGGTGATCGTCACGAACAGCTCGATCGTCGCGGGATCGTCCCATTGGGTGGAAAGCGCCTCGTAATCGATCGCCGAGGCATTGGCCACCCGCAGCGAGCCGGTGGAGGGATGGATGGCGAACGCACCAGCGGGATTTCCTCCGGAAATCGTGTAGGCGAGCGAGTTCCCGCCGTGGGCCTTGCGGGGCACGATCGTCCCCACGGTCGTGTTGAGCGGCACGTTTTCCTGAATCGTGAAGCGGTCCGGCTTCACCGTGTCGTTGGCCGAGCCGGTGATCAGATAGGCGCCGAGGCAGGCGTAATCGGTGTAGCCGTCCTCCAGCGGGTTGCCGCGCCCGACGCCGCTCACGCGGAGCGTGTAATCGCCCGCCGCGAGGTTGGCCGACACCGTGGCTTTCACGTCCATGTCCGGATTGTCCGAGGCCACAAGGACGTTCGAGCTGGTGTAGATTTCGGCGAGAATGTCGAGGTTCGGCCCCTGCGCGACGGGGTTGACCGTCAGCGTCACGGTGCCTCCGGTGCTGGTGAAACGGAAGGCGTCCACATCGGTGCGCACCTCGATGATGCCCTCGTTGGAGACCGAACCGTCCGCCATGACTTCGAGGTAGCCGGCGCTGGCGAAAGTGGTGCCATAGTCATCGTCGCGGAAATCGATGGTGTTGTTGTTGTTCGTGATGATCGCCAGGTCGTCCTCGGTGTTCGAAGGAGCGTTGTATTCGCCCTTGGACCACTGCGTGAGGTTCTTGTAGTAGCCCGCGCCCATGATGGGTGCCCAGCCCACCGGATCGGTGCCGAATCCCCCGTGGTATTCGCTCCCCGTGTCGCCGTCGTGGGAAAGCCCGAGCGTGTGGCCGACCTCGTGGGAGATGACTTCCGCGGAACCCTTGCCGGAGGTGTAGAAAGCCCAGCACACCTGATCGCTGGTGGAATTGAACGACCAGTACGCCGCCACGCCGCCGGCACCGGGTGCAGGGTTGTTGGTCGGCGTGACCATCACCCGCTGCCGGCTGTTGAGCGGCGCGGCGAGGAAGGCCGCACGGTCGGTGGTGATGTTGACATTGAACGGCTGGAAGTCCTCCGAAACCCGCTGCCAGACTTCCTTGATCTGGTCGTTGCTGACGTTGGCGGGCTGCGCGTAGAAATCGCCCCAGCCGTACCACGGGCCGGGTCCGCCCTCGAAATCGAGAAAGATCACACCAAGCGCACCCGGCTTGCTCTGCAACGGCACGATCCCATTCTGGGAGCCGGGAATGGGGATGTCGGTGGGATGGGTTTGCGGCGCATACTGGGGATCGGCGCTTCCTTTCGCAGCCTGGGCTTTCGCCGGATTTTCCGCATCCATGGGTGGCAGTCCCACGCAGATCACCTGGTCGCGGCGGCGCTGGACGAGCATCGGGGCACCGTCGGGGCCGATCGGTTCGACGCGATAGGCCAGGTTGCCTTCGTCGAATCGGGCATGCCCGAAAAACGCCCCCGCCACGCCGGGCATCGTCTGGCGGTTGAACGCAAAAAAGCCTGCCCTGGGTGCAGCGAGCCTGCCTTGAACCAGCAGGACCCCGCCATCCGGCGTGCGCTCGATGAGATCGATCGAGCCCGTTGCCTCGCCGCCGCCCGGCAGCGCGAAACGCACCTTGCCGCCCTCGGCATCCACCATCTCGTCGAGCCATTTTTCGGAAACCGCGAGCGGAGCGGGATCGTTCGATCCCGAGGTGGTGGAAAGCGTCGGCACCCTTTCCGCCCGCGCATGCGCCGGTTGGACGGAATTTCCGATCGAAACCGGTCCGGGTCGGGCGCTGAGACGGCTCGACTCAGCTACGGCTTCGGCCAAACGCGGATCACGTGATGCGGGCGGGATGTCGGATCTTTCCTGAGTCTTGGCCCCAAAAGCCTCTTCCGATGCCAAGGAATCCGGCTGGGCTGGTCTGAGGAATACCGACCCAAAAAAGGCGATCAGCAGAGCGAGAATCGCCGTGAGGAGGGGCTTTTTCACAGGAGAAGCGGAGGTGTCGATTGGGGAAAACCATCCATGGAGACGGTCCCGGGAGCGATTTCATTTATCCGGATGGAGGCCGGGATTTGCCCTGGGCGGGCGATAGTTGGGCCGGACCGGTGGGCGGGAAAAGGGGATCTGGATTTCGTGGAAAGGGGTTCGATCGCAGCTTGAAGTCCACAAGACAACTCGATTTCTGCAAAGAACGGTTTCCCACGGGACAACTTAAGGAGTGGCGACCCGATAAAACGCCCCGTCCCGCGGGCCGCTGATGTCGGTGAATGATGATTGGTTGAGCGAAGAAAAGACCGTGCCGATATCAGTCCAGTCTCCATCAAGATCGGAAGATCGCTGGATGCGATAGTCCAGGCAGGGCGTCGCGGAAAAATTGACCGTCCAGCCTGCGGGTGCCTTCTCAATGCCTGAGGATAAGGCGGTCGGCGTGTACACCACCAAGCCGTTGAACTTGAAATCCTGACCGTTGCCGGGAGCCACGGCACCATTCGCCCTCACAAACGCAACCTTCGAGACCGGAGCCCCGGACAACACCCCGTTGACGCTGCTACCTGTGGTGAGATCGGTGAAAGTGAAGGTCGTGGGGCTATCAAGGGTGAATTGGAAGCTGTCCAGCTGCTGGTAGTGATAGGCAAAACCGGGCGCGCTGTGGGTGCCACCGGCATCGATGTAGTGACCGTCCGCGTTGTCTCCGCCTTGGTGGCAGTAACTGAACAGGATATGGTCCGCCTCATCCCTGAGTTCGAAACGGTTGGTGTTGGCAGGAGAGTCCAAATTGGTCATCTGGAGCCGCACCATCAGGCACTGCCCCTCCTCCAGAGGTGAATCCAGGGGGCGGACGGCGGAGGACGTGCCGTTTGCGGCGCTGTTCCAGATGGCGAAACGAGGTTCGGCATCTCCACTTATGTAGCTGCCGCCCCCTTCCGTGCTCGTCACCCATGAGCCATAACCAAAACCCTGGTTCCCTGTGAATCCTACACCGAGGTAATTCACACCGAAATCCGCGGCTACCAAGCCGTTGAGGGGTTCCAGACCATAAGCAAGCGCCTGGGCCCATTTGGCTCCGTCGTTCGGCAGCCCGCCATTAAGCCACATGAAGCCGCCCTCGATGCCCAGACTCTGCTGCCAGTTGCGCATTCGCGAGGTCACGGTCGGCGGGGTGCTGGTATTCCCCCACAGGCCCGGATAAACCTTGAATCCGCCGAAGGCGGCGTTCCACGTCGCAGGATTGTTGAAAGCCCCGCCATCGTAGCATTGCAGATAGACGGCATCCACCTTGTCGCCGAGCTGTGACTTGACGCTCGTCCAGAAGGACTGGGCGGTGTACGGACAAAGCGTCACCTTCATGCCCATGCCGGCGATCATGTTGCCGAGTTCAACGGCCGAAGCGACATCGTAGGTCTGCTCGTCATCGTAAAGGATCGCATCCACGCCCGTGGCGTCTTTCAGCGCGAGGAAATTCTTGTAAATGATGCTGTCTGGACCGGTGCCCTCGGCATCGATCAGATCCTTGATGTAGCTGAAAGATGGATCGCCCCAGCTTGCGATGGACATTTCGATGCGGTTGATGGTGGGTCTCAACGCCGCCAACGATGCGCCCCAGTTCGGATCCCCGACATAGACACCGTTTTCCACGATCAGCGTATCGTTGTAATAAACGTCGCCATTGGCCCGGAAGTGCAGGGTGAACAAAAGCAGGGTATTGAAGCCCGATGCCTTGGCCGCTTCGATTTTGGCAGAGGAAGGCACATAGAAATCCCCGCCAACAAAGACCGCTCTTACCGGAGAGGCCGTCGACGTGACGACCGATGTGATAGGGATGCCAATGCCGAGCAGGAAGTGACGGATTTTCATCATCAGAAGAGCCGCCCTCTATGCGAATTCGCCGCGGGCGTTCCGCCAGCAAACTTCCGGCGGATGGTTGAGGGCGCATTTCCAAGGCGTCCCGTCATGATCGCCCTCACGGTCTTGGAGCCAGGAGGAGAAACCCTGCGCTGGGTCTGATCGCAAGGTGGGTTTCATGCCGGCTCCCGCTTCCTCCGCTTCCCGTGCACATCGCTCGATTCGCACGATTCCTGGTGCTTCCTGCATTCCTCCGAAAGCTGCTTAGGCAAATCAGGGCACTCCCCTCACCTCGCAAACCGCCAAGCCAGCAACCATCGCCGCGGGTGGCTCGACGGAGCCCTCATCTGGCGGGTCCCTTGCTGGAACTCCGTCGGCCCTTCTTCACCCTTCGTGACGGAACCCTCGCACAGCCCCCTTTTCGGCCCCCGCGCCAATTCCAAGCTCCGCTGGCTTCTCGCTACCGGGGCTTTCATCGCCGTAGCCGGAGCGACCACGTGGTTCGTCCTGCCCCGCTCGGACTGGAACACCGGCATCGGCAACCCGCCGGAGCAGCCGGTCCAGTTCTCCCATCAGCACCATGTCGATCAGCTGGGCATCGACTGCCGCTACTGCCATTCCTCGGTCGAAAGCTCCCCCACCGCCGGCCTGCCCGCGACCGAGGTCTGCATGACCTGCCACTCGCAGCTCTTCACCGACAGCCCGATGCTCGAGCCCGTCCGACGCAGTTGGCTGAACGACGAGCCCATCGTTTGGAAGCGCGTCCACAACCTCGCCGACTACGTTTACTTCAACCACGCCGCCCACGTGAACAAGGGCGTGAGCTGCGTGCAATGCCACGGCCGCGTCGACCGGATGCCCGCCGTTTCCAAGGCCCACAGCCTGCACATGCGCTGGTGCCTCGAATGCCACGAGCACCCCGGCCCGCGCCTCCGCCCGCCCGAGGAAACCTACGACCTCGCCGCCGCCATCCAGCCCGTCTCGGAAAACACCAGCCGCGAACTCCTCAAGACCTACCGCGTCCAAACCCGCGGCCTCACCGACTGCGCCACCTGCCACCATTGATCTAACAACAAAACCCGCGACCCACCCGCCTCTTCAAATTTCGCCCCTTTCGCCCTTTTCGTTGTTCCCCGAATTCCACCATGTCCAGCCTCCCACCACCGCCGATCGACCTTCCCGAGCGCTACCTCGCGCGCTTGTCGGGAAAACACGGTCCGGCCCTGTGGCGGACGCTGGACGAACTCTTCCACTCCCCCGGTTTCCGCGACGAATTCCCATCCGGCGCCGCCGACTGGCCAAGTGACACCTCGCGCCGATCCTTCCTCAAGCTCGCCGCCGCCTCGCTCTCGCTGGCGGGCCTCACCGGCTGCCAGCCGCACAAACGACGCGACATCGCACCCTATGTCCGCGCGCCGGAAGAAGCGCTGCCCGGCGTTCCGAGCTACTACGCCAGCAGTATTTCGTTCCGCGGATACGGTCGCGGCATCGTCGTCCGCTCGAACGACGGACGCCCGACCAAGATCGAGGGAAACCCCGACCATCCCTCCTCCCTCGGCGCCACCGATGCGGTCACGCAGGCCGCCATCCTCGCCCTCTACGATCCCGACCGCTGCACCGCCCCGCTTCACGGAAACCGCCCGACGACCTGGTCCGCCTTCGCCGCCGCCTGGCGAAATGAGATCAAGAAGCACCCGCAGGGCGAGGGCATCCACCTCGTCCTCGCCCCCACCACCTCGCCCACCACGATCCGCCAGCTCGACCAGATCCGCGAGAAACTCCCCCGCGCCACCATCCATTTCCACGACCCCTATCCGCGCCTCCCGCGATACCTCGACGATTTTTCGCAGCCCGACGTCATCGTCTCCATCGGCCAGGACTTCCTCACCGACCACCCCGACGCCCTCCGTCACACCCGCGAGTTCACGTCCCGCCGCGCGCCGGAAAACCCGAACCGCCTCCATGTCGTCGAAAGCTGCCCCAGCGTCACCGGCAGCATGGCCGATCACCATTGGCCCGTCGCGCCATCCAGACTTGCCGACTTCCTCGCCCATCCACCGCAACCACTCGCCGAAGCCCTCAACGCCCCCGCCGCCCTCATTCTCGGTGCCCCCGGTGGCCGCGCACGCACGGTCCTCCCACCCATCCGCTCCGACGAACTCGCTCCTCCGCCGCCCTCTTGGATCGACGCCCTCCACGCCGGCGAACCCGAATCCCTCGTCTTCCTCGGCATCAATCCCATCCACGAAGTCCCCGGCCTCTCCGCCCAGACGCTTCAGACCGTCCCCTTCACCGCCGCCTGGTCGCTCCACCCCGACGAAACGGCCACCGCCTGCCAGTGGCAGCTCCCCGCCACCCATTTCCTTGAACACTGGAGCGACCTCCGCGCCTGGGACGGTACGGCGTCCATCGTACAACCGCTGATCGAGCCCTTCTACCAAGGCCGCTCCCTCCACCAACTCCTCGCCCTCTTCGCCGGCGATGCCGATTGGGAAACGAACGGCCCCAACCGTGTCCAGCAGACCTGGAACCTCGACGAGCCCGCCTGGCGATCCGCCCTGCGCTCCGGCATCATCCCCAACACCGCCCTTCGGCCGACAGACACCACGGTTTCCCCTCCGGAAATCCCCGCCCGCTCCGACGGCCTCGACCTCATCCTCGCCCCGGACCCCTATCTCGGCTTCGGCGAACACGCCAACAACCCCTGGCTCCGCGAACTCCCGCGCCCGCTCACCACCCTCACCTGGACCAACGCCTTCCTCCTTTCTCCCGCGCTCGCCAAGAAGCACGAGCTTGAATCCGGCGACCTGATCCGCGTCCGCATCCACGAAACCAGCGCCGAAGGCCCCGTCCTCATCCAGCCCGGTCACGCCGACGACTGCCTCACCGCCCACCTCGGCTATGGCCGCAAGCTCGGCGGCGCCCTCGTCGCCGACTCCGGCTTCGACGTCACCGGTTTCCTCGCCACCTCCCGCCGCGGCGCGACGATCGAAAAACTCGGCCGGCGCATCGAGCTTCCCGTCACCCAGCGGCACCAGACGATGCACGGCCGCCCGCTCGTCCTCGCCGCCACCTACGATGAGTTTCGTAGCAAGCCGGAATTTATCGCCCACGAGGCAGAGAAACCCGAACGCGATGAGACGCTCTACCCGCTCAAGGAGCCCGACCGCTACGAGTGGGGCATGAGCATCGACCTCAACACCTGCATCGGCTGCAACGCCTGCGTCACCGCCTGCCAGGCGGAAAACAACATTCCCACCGTCGGCCGCGATCAGGTCATCAAGGGCCGAGAGATGCACTGGATCCGGCTCGACCGCTACTACGCCGGCGACCCCGCCCACCCGAGCTTCCTCCACCAGCCCGTGCCCTGCATGCACTGCGAGCACGCACCCTGCGAGGTCGTCTGTCCGGTCGCCGCCACCGCGCACAGCCACGACGGCCTCAACCAGATGGTTTACAACCGCTGCGTCGGCACCCGCTACTGCTCGAACAACTGCCCCTACAAGGTCCGCCGCTTCAATTTCCTCGACTACCACCCGCAGCGCACGAAACGCGAGCCATTCGCCCTCGCTTTCAATCCCGACGTCACCGTCCGCTCGCGCGGCGTGATGGAGAAATGCACCTACTGCGTCCAGCGCATCAACCGCGCCAAGCAGACGGCTTCCATCGAGAAACGCGACGTCCGCGACGGCGAGATCGTCACCGCCTGCCAGCAGGTCTGTCCCGCGCAGGCCATCCGTTTCGGCAATGTCGCCGATCCGAACTCCGAGGTTTCCCGTAGCAAGGCCTCGCCGCGCGACTACCCGCTGCTCGCTTCGGAAAACACCCGCCCGCGCACCACCTACGGCGCCCGCCTCATCCACCATTCTCCCGATGCCGTCTGACACGCCACTCCTCGGGAAGGACGCCTCCGTTTCCCACCTGAACGACCGCATCGCCGGCAACGCTCTGAGCCGCCCCGGCCGCGGCTGGCTGTTCGGCTTCGCCGTCTCGTTCGCGCTGCTCATCCTGCTCCAGTTCTGCGTCGTCTGGCTGTTCACGAAAGGCGTCGGCATCTGGGGCATCCAGATCCCGGTCGCCTGGGGCTTCGCCATCATCAACTTCGTGTGGTGGATCGGCATCGGCCACGCCGGCACCTTCATCTCCGCCATCCTGCTGCTGCTGCATCAGGACTGGCGCACCTCGATCAACCGCTTCACCGAGGCGATGACCCTCTTCGCCGTCGCCTGCGCCGGGCTCTTCCCGCTGCTCCATCTCGGACGTCCGCAGTACTTCTATTGGCTCATCCCCTACCCGGACACGATGAACCTCTGGCCGCAGTTCCGCAGCCCGCTGGTGTGGGATTTCTTCGCGGTCTCCACCTACGCCACCGTCTCGCTGCTGTTCTGGTTCCTCGGCCTCGTGCCCGACCTCGCCACGCTGCGCGACACCGCGAAGCCCCGCTGGAAACAACGGCTCTACGGCATCTTCGCGCTCGGTTGGCGCAACTCCGCCCGCCACTGGGAACACTACAAGCGCGTCTATCTCGTGCTCGCCACGCTCGCCGCGCCGCTTGTCATTTCGGTCCACAGCATCGTCGGCCTCGACTTCGCCTACGCCAATCTCCCCGGCTGGCACTCGACGATTTTCCCGCCCTACTTCGTCGCCGGCGCGATCTACTCCGGCTTCGCGATGGTGCTCACGCTCTGCATCCCGCTTCGCCGATTCCACCGGCTGCACGACTACATCACCGACGCCCACCTCGACAAGATGGCCAAGGTGCTCCTGCTCACCGGCCTGATCGTTTGCTACGGCTACCTCTCCGAGATGTTCATGGCCTGGTACAGCGGGGAAACCATCGAACGCTACATGGCCGCCAACCGTCTCGGCGGCGCCGCGGCCGTCTCGTTCTGGGCGCTCATCGTCTGCAACTGCCTTTCACCGCAGTTCCTCTGGTTCCGCAAAGTACGGCAGTCGCCGTTCATCCTCTTCATCCTCTCGCTGGTCATCAACCTCGGCATGTGGCTGGAGAGATATGTCATCGTCGTCACCAGCCTTGAGCGCGATTTCCTGCCGTCCTCGTGGCAGGGGTTCAAGCCCACTTTCTGGGACTACGCCACGCTCGCCGGCACCTTCGGGCTCTTCTTCACGCTGCTGTTCCTCTTCGTCCGCTCGCTGCCGGTCATCTCGATGTCCGAGATGCGCGAGTTCATCCATGAAAAGAAAAAGGAGGACGCGTCATGAAACCGGACGACCTCCATGGCATCATCGCCTCCTTCGAAACGCAGGAGCATCTCCTCGCCGCCGCCCGCGCCGCGCGCGATGCCGGATTTTCCCCGCTCGACGCCTACGCGCCCCATCCGGTCGAGGAACTCACCGAAGCCCTCGGCCACCGCCGCTCACGGCTGCCGTATTTCATGTTCCTCGGCGGCCTGCTCGGCGGCGTCGGCGGATACTTCATGCAGTGGTATGCCAGCGTCGTCGATTACCCCATCGACATCGGCGGCCGCCCGCTCCACTCGTGGCCGGCCTTCATCCCGCCGACCTTCGAGCTGACCGTGCTCGGTGCCGCGGTCACCGGTTTCTTCGGCGTCTTCATCGCCTCGCGACTGCCGAAACCCTATCATCCGGTCTTCAACCTCGCCGAGTTCTCCCGCGCCAGCCAGGACCGCTATTTCCTCTGCATCGAGGCCGCGGATGCGGATTTCCAGCCGGAAAACGCCCGCCGTTTTCTCGAATCGCAGCAAGCCCTCACCGTCACCGCCGTGCCGAAATGAAAGCCCTGCTTCCACTCATGGTTTTCGTTCTCGCTGCCTGCGACCAGATGCGCGAGGACCCCGCGAAGCGGACCTACGATACTTCCAGTTTCTTCGACGACGGCAAAGTCGCCCGGAACCCGCCCGCCGGCACGCTCACCCGCGACTCCACCGACGAGCTCACGTCACGCGATGCGGCGGGCCAGCTTCTCAGCACGCTGCCGATGCCCATCGATCGCGCCCTGCTCGACCGCGGCCACGAGCGCTATCAGATCTTCTGCGCCGTCTGCCATGGCGACGACGGCTACGGCGATGGCATCGTCCCGCAGCGCGGATTCCCGAGTCCGCCGTCCTTCCACACCGATCGCCTCCGCGGCGCGCCGGTCGGCTATTTTCACGAAGTCATCACGCAGGGATACGGCGTCATGTTCTCCTACGCCTCCCGCGTGCCCAGCCGCGACCGCTGGGCGATCGCCGCCTACATCCGCGCGCTCCAGCTCAGCCAGCACACGCCACTCAGCTCGCTCGACGAGGAAACCCGAAACGCCCTGCCCGATGGCTGAAACTCTCGCCAATGCCTGGCTCGTCGCCGTCCTCGCCGGAGTGCATATCTCCGCCGGGGCGCTCACCATGCGCTTCATCCACCTCACCACCGGCGGTCGGTGGGGCGACCGCCTGCGCCCATCGCTCACCGCGCTCGCCGCCACCCTGCCGGTCTTCCTCGCGCTTCTGGTGCCGCTCTTTTTCGTGCTGCCGGTGCTTTTCCCCGAGTGGGCCGGAGCCGAACCCGAGCCCGGCTCCATCCTCGCCAAGAAGTCCGCTTATCTCTCGATCACTCCCTTCATCATCCGGGAAAGCATCGTCCTGCTCGTCATCGCGGCGCTCGCCATCGTCACCGTCCGCGCCGACCGACGCGGCACCGCCACGCCCAGGCTCGGCGTGATCGGCCTGCTCACGCTCACGCTCGCGATGTTCCCCTTCGCGGTCGATTGGATCATGGCGCTCGAGCCCCACTGGATCTCCACCGCCTTTCCCGCCATCCTCATGGTCGCCCAAGCCGTCGCCGGCTACTCGGCCGCACTGGTGCTCGATGCCGTCCACCGCGACCCGCCGGAGAAATCCGTCGCCCGCCCGCTTTCAAACCTACTTCTCGCGCTCATCGTCTTTTGGTCCTACGTCGTCTTCGCGCAGTTCCTCATCATCTGGTCCGGCGATCAGCCGCACGAAATCGAGTGGTATCGCCTGCGCTCGACGCCCTTCTGGACCGGCGTCGTCATCACGCTCGCGCTCTGTCACCTCGCGCTGCCGTTTTTCCTGCTCATCTTCACACCCTTCAAGCTCCGCCCGCGCCGTGTCGCCGTGCTCGCCGGCGTGCTGTTAGGGTGCCAGCTCCTCTATCTCGTCTGGCTCGTCGCCCCCGGCGCCGTCCACGCCTCCGCCGCCGCCTTGCTCTATCCCGTCGGCATCACCCTCACCCTCGCCGGCCTCGGCTGGAAGACGACCCATGTCTGACCGCGTCGAAACCACCGACTTCCCCGTCCGGCCGATCGTCATCACCTTCGGCGCGCTGCTGCTCGGCCTGCTCGCCATCCTCGGCGTCATGGCCCTCATCTATCAGTTCGACCGCGCCTCGATTCCCGTTGTCGAAGGCATCGGCCACGGCCCGACCTATCTCACCGACATCGAGTCCGGCCGCCGGAAGCTCCACGAGCGCTTCGCGAAGAACCTCACCGGCCCGCGCTGGATCGACCGCGGGAAGGGCATCGTCGCCATCCCCATCGACCAAGCCATCGACCGCATCGCCACCGACGGCCAACTGCCCACCTGGCGTCCATCCAACGTCCCACCCGCGCCATGAAAAGCCTCTCGATCGGAGCGCTGGCTTTAGCCCGCGCGATTTCCACCGTGACGCGCCGGCTAAAGCCAGCGCTCCGAAAAGCCACGCTCCTGGCCTTCTTTTTTCTCCACCCTCTCCAAGCCGCCCCGCCTCAAACCGACTTCACCCAAAATCTCGGCCAACAACTCCCCGATCTCACGTTCACCAACTCCACCGGAACCCAGGTCTCCCTTCTCTCCCTCACCGAAAAGCGCCCCGCTCTCCTCGTCCTCGGCTACTACCGTTGCCCGATGCTCTGCGGCGTCGTCATGAAAAGCCTCGTCCGCTCGCTTCAGGACATCCGCATGAGCGTCGGCACCGACTTCGACGTCATCTTCGTCAGCATCGATCCCCGTGAATCTCCGTCTCTCGCCGCCGAAAAGAAGAAGTCCTACGTCACCTACTACGGACGCCGTTCTTCCGCCGCAGGCTTCCATCTCCTCACCGGCAACCCCGACGCCATCCAGCAACTCGCCGACACCACCGGCTTCGGCTTCGTCCCGACCGACGACGGCAAGGAATTCGCCCACCCCTCCGGCGTCCTCGTCCTCACCCCCGGCGGCACCATTTCGAGATACTTTCTTGGCATCGAATACCCGCCCACGGACCTCCGCCTCGCCCTCGTCGAGGCCTCCGACGGCACCATCGGCTCGCCTGCCGACCACCTTCTTCTCCTCTGCTGCAACTACGACCCACTGACCGGCCGCTACGGCCTCGCCATCAATCGACTTATCAAGGCGGGCTGCGGACTCACTTTCGGCGCGCTCGCCCTCTTCGTCATCCGCTCGCTCCACCGCGAACGCCGCAAATCATGAACCTACCCACCGCCATCCTGCCTCCGGATGCCGGAGGCTTCGCCAAGCCCGTCGACTGGCTCTTCTGGGGCCTCACCGGTCTCAGCGCGCTGGTCGTCTTCGGGCTCGTGGTGGTGATCGGATTCTTCCTGATCAAGTATCGCCGCAACTCGCCCGCCACCCACACCGCCGCGGAAACCAGTATCGGATTGGAGATCACTTGGACCGCCATCCCGCTGCTCGCTTTCACCGTCATCTTCGCGCTCGGCGCGTCGACTTATCTCAAGATGGCCTCGCCGCCCGACGACGCCCTCGAGATCTACGTCACGGGCCGGCAGTGGATGTGGGAGTTCTACCGCGACGACGGCCCGACCGAACTCGCCCAACTCCACGTCCCCGCCGGCACGCCGATCCGGCTGACGATGATCTCCGAGGACGTCATCCACAGCTTCTACGTTCCCGCCCTGCGGATGAAACACGACCTCGTCCCGGGCCGCTACGTCACCGCCTGGTTCGAAGCGGAGAAACCCGGCACCTATCCGATCTACTGCGCCGAATACTGCGGCGACCAGCACTCGCAGATGCGCGGGAAACTCGTGGTCATGCCACCGGCCGACTATGCCCGCTGGCTCGAGCAGGGAAATGCCAAGCCCACGCTCGCGGCGCGCGGCCAACAGCTCTACCACGACCACGGCTGCAGCGGCTGCCACGAGGCCGGCTCCACCGTCCACGCCCCCTCGCTCAACCGCCTCTACGGCTCGGTCGTCCATATTCAGGACGGCACCTCGGTCCAGGCCGACGCCGCTTACATCCGCGACTCCATCCTGCTTCCGCAGAAACAGATCGTCGCCGGCTACGACGACGTCATGCCCTCCTTCGACGGCCAGATCGGGGAGGACGACCTCTTTGCCCTCATCGCCTATCTCAAGTCACGCGCGGACAACCCCCGATGACGAATTACCTCAACATCTCCCATGGCCTGCGATCGTGGTTCCTCACCGGCGACCACAAACGCATCGCGATCCTCTATCTCATCTCGATCACGATCTTCTTCCTGATCGGCGGCACCGCCGCGGGCCTCATGCGCGCCGAGCTCGCCACCCCGCCCGGCGACCTCTTCACCTCCACCACCTACAACAAGCTCTTCACGCTCCACGGCGTGGTGATGGTCTGGTTTTTCCTGATCCCCGCCGTCCCCACGGTGCTGGGGAATTTCCTGATTCCGCTGATGATCGGCACCGACGACCTCCAATACCCGCGCCTCAACCTCGCGAGCTGGTATCTCTTCATGGCCGGTGCCGCGCTCACGCTCTTCGCCCTCGTCCGCGGCGGCGTCGATACCGGCTGGACCTTCTACACGCCTTATTCGAGCACTTATACAAACAGCCACGTCATCCTGATGGCGACCGGGATCTTCATCTCCGGCTTCTCATCGATTGCCACCGGCCTGAATTTCATCGTCACCATCCACCGCCGCCGCGCGCCCGGGATGCGCTGGGGACGGCTGCCGCTCTTCGTGTGGTCGATGTATGCCACCAGCCTCATCTTCGTCCTCGCCACTCCCGTGCTGGCCATCGCGCTGCTGCTCATCGCGGTGGAAAGGCTGTTCGGCGTCGGCGTCTTCGATCCCGCGCTGGGCGGCGATCCGCTGCTCTTTCAGCACCTGTTCTGGTTCTACTCGCACCCCGCGGTTTACATCATGATCCTGCCCGGCATGGGCGTGGTCAGCGAGCTGATCACCTGCTTCTCGCGGAAGAACATCTTCGGGTACCGATTCATCGCCGCGTCCAGCATCGCCATCGCCGTGCTCGGCTTTTTCGTCTGGGGCCACCACATGTTCGTCAGCAGCCAGTCGATCTATGCGGGCCTGGTCTTTTCCTTCCTCAGCTTCCTGGTTTCGGTTCCATCCGCGATCAAGGTCTTCAACTGGACCGCTACCCTGCACCGCGGCTCGATCAGTTTCGAGACGCCGATGCTCTACGCGCTCGGGTTCATCGGCCTGTTCGTCATCGGCGGCCTGACCGGGCTGTTCCTCGCCACGCTGGCGGTCGATGTCCACCTGCACGACACCTATTTCGTCGTCGCGCATTTCCACTACATCATGGTCGGCGGCATGGTCATGGCCTTCCTCGGCGGTCTGCATTTCTGGTTCCCGAAAATCAGCGGCCGCCTTTATCCGGAGAACCTCGCCCGGATCGCCGCGCTCACCATCTTCTTCGGTTTCAACCTCACCTTCTTCCCCCAGTTCCTGCTCGGCTACATGGGCATGCCGCGGCGCTACTGGGCTTACCCCGAGGAGTTCGGCATCTTCCACGTCCTATCCAGCGCTGGCGCGACCATCCTCGCCATCGGCTACCTGCTGCCGCTCGTCTATCTCACCTGGTCCTGGTTTTTCGGAAAACCCGCGGGCGACAACCCGTGGAGAGCGACGGGCCTCGAATGGACCACCACCTCGCCGCCGCCGAAACACAACTTTGCGGAACAGCCCGAGGTCCATGGCGGCCCCTACCACTATCCCCCGGACCGCGAATCGCAACCGCAGGAGGAACGCGTATGAGCAGCGACACCGCCAAACGCCACGCCTACGAGTCCGAAACCCACTACTTCGGCATGTGGACCTTCCTCGCCTCGGAGGTTCTGTTCTTCGGCGGCCTGTTCCTCGCCTACGGTATTTATCGTAGCCACTACCCTGATGCCTTCGCCGAGGCCAGCGGCCATCTCAAGATGGGGCTGGGCGCGCTCAATACCTTCATCCTCCTCGGCAGCAGCCTCACCATGGCCCTCGCCGTCGGCGCCGCGCGGGAGAGTGGAAAAGTCCGGCCCTGGCTGGCCGCGACGATCGTTCTCGGCATCGTGTTCCTCGGCATCAAGTTCACCGAATGGGGCCTCGAAGCGCATGAGAACCTCGTGCCGAACGCCAGCTTCGAGTTCGATGGCCCGCATGCCCCGCAGGCGCGATTGTTCTTCGTCCTCTACTTCGCGATGACCGGACTGCACGCGCTGCACATGACGGCCGGCATCGTTTTCCTGAGCTGGCTGTGGTTCCGCACGCCGCATCGCGACGATCTTTCGCATCCCGTCGAAATCACCGGGCTCTACTGGCACTTCGTCGACATCATCTGGGTTTTTCTTTTCCCTCTTCTCTATCTCGTCTCATGACTGGCTACACGAAAACCTGCCTGCGGGTCTTCACCGGCCTGCTGACTCTCCTCGCCCTCACCGTCGCGGCCGACTTCCTGCCGCTCGGCGTCCTGCACGCACCGGTCGCCCTCGGCATCGCCGCCGCGAAAGCCGGCCTCATCGCGTGGTTTTTCATGGAGCTCCACCAGCAATCCAACCGCGTCCGCCTCTTCGCCACGGCCGGATTGATCTGGCTGCTCATCCTCGTCGTCCTCACCGCCTCCGACTACGCCAGCCGCGGGTGGAGTCGTTAGTAAATGCAAACCACGGATTCAGGGATTCTCCCAGAATCCGGAAACCCTGGATCGGTGCTCCAGAATTGTCTCATCGGAGCGCAGGCTTCCGCCGGCGCGAATCGTCCCAGGTGAATAAATCCGCCCCGACTCCCGTCGGTCCATGACATGCGTTGCCTTCTCTTCTTCCTCATCGTCCCCTTCGCCCATGCCGACGCCTTGGCGGGTGCCTGGGAAACCTTCCCCACCCAAAACAACAACGACGCCTGGAATCTCTACTCCTACGACGACGAGCTGGTGGCTCCTCCCCTCTGGGCGGACACCGAAGTCGATCCGAACCCTTACGCCTACTCCTATTTCCTCGGTGGGGAGGGCGTCTGGTTCTTCGCCGACGAATTCACCGCCGGGGGTGCTCTTGTCGGAGACTACGGCAGCGTGAAGATCTCGGCGGTGGACGTCTCGGTGTCGATTGATCCTGCGGAAATCGACAACATCGATCTTGCCATCTACGCCAACGGCCCGGCCGGGCCGGGATACTACTTTTCCGAACTCTACCTTCCGGAAGACCTCGGCACCGAGCCCGATTGGTATGGCCTCCGCATCCGCTTCGACGATCTCTGGTATTATTTCGAGGAAACCGGGCCGCGGTCGTTTACGCCGTCGGCGGCATTCCTTAACTCGATCGAAGAAGTCGGCCTGCGGGTCTTCCCTGTGTCCGGCGTATCCAACCAGGCCTATGTCGGCATCGATGACTTCATCCTCGTCCCCACGGTCGATGCCCCCGGCCTTTCACCCGCGGCGGACAACGGAACGTTCACCCTCAGCTTCACTCCCAACCCCGGAGTTTCAGCCACGATTCAGACCCTCGATCCCGGTTCCAGTTGGGAGGCGATCCCCGGCCAGACCGCCCTCACCGGGCCGCAGACCTACCGCACGGCTGCCGATGCGGCACGGAAGTTTTTCAGGGTGACCACGAAAGAACACCTGACGCAGGTCGTCAGTCCCTGACATCTCCCGAAGATGCGCTATCTTGGCTAAACCATGGGCAAGAAACACGCATTCGACGACTACCGATCCAAGCGCGACCTGAAGAAGTCGCCCGAGCCCGCCGCGAACTCGAAGTCGAACCGCAGGCCGATCTTCGTGGTGCAGGAACACGACGCCAGCCGGCACCACTTCGACTTTCGTCTCGAATGCAACGGCGCGCTCAAGTCATGGGCGGTTTCGAAAGGACCCTCCACCGACCCGAGGGAAAAGCGGCTCGCGATCGAGGTGGAAGACCATCCACTCGATTATGCCGACTTCGAAGGCACGATCCCGGAAGGCGAATACGGCGCAGGCCAGGTGATCGTCTGGGACACCGGTCGTTTCGAAAACACCACGGAGAAGGACGGCGGGGAGATCGACCTCGCGAAGGCCCTCAAGGACGGACACGCCACCGTGTGTCTCCACGGAAAGAAGCTTAAAGGCGGCTACGCCATCACCCGCATCCTCGAGGGCGACAAGCCCCAGTGGCTGCTGGTGAAAATGAAAGACGAAGAAGCCGACGCCCGCCGCAATCCGGTCAGCACGGAGCCCGAATCGGTGCTCAGTGGAGACACCATCGAGGATCTCAAGAAGGAGGATGACTCATGAGCGACCGCTTCGACATCCTCGGCGACGAAAGCCGCCAACTCCTCAAAAAGCAGAATCACCCGGGATGGTGCGGGCCGATGCTGGCCACGCTGACCGAGGACTACTTCTCCAACGACGACTGGATTTTCGAGCGCAAGCTCGACGGCGAACGCGTGCTCGTTTTCCGCGAGGGAAACGAAGTCCGGCTGATGACCCGCAACCGCAAGCAGATCAACAACACCTATCCCGAACTCGTCGATGCGCTGCTCGCGCAGGCCTGCGGCGACTTCGTGGCGGACGGCGAGGTGGTCGCCTTCGATGGCAAGGTTACCAGCTTTTCGCGCCTCCAGGGCCGCATGCAGGTCAGGGACCCGGACACGGCGCGCCGGTCGGGCATCGCGGTGACCTACTATCTGTTCGATCTCATGCATCTTGACGGCCACGACACCACCGCGCTGCCCCTGCGCGAGCGCAAGCGACTGCTCAAGCGGGCGATCGACTTCAAGGCGCCTCTCCGCTTCAGCGCGCACCGCAACGCGGACGGCGAGAGCTACCACAAGGAAGCCTGCGAGAGGGCCTGGGAAGGCCTCATCGCGAAGGATGCGAACGCGCCCTACGTCCACTCGCGCTCGGAGAAGTGGCTCAAATTCAAGTGCGTCCGCGAGCAGGAGTTCGTCATCGGCGGATTCACCGACCCGAAGGGCAGCCGGGCGGGATTCGGCGCGTTGATGTTAGGTTATCATGAGCAGGGGAAACTCCGCTACGCCGGCCTGGTCGGCACCGGCTACAACAACGAGTTGCTCGAGGATCTCGGCGGCCGATTGAAGAAGCTCGAACAGGACGAGCCGCCCTTTTCCGACCCCGACCTCCCCGGCACAGGCGTCCACTGGGTGAGACCGGAACTCGTCGGTCAGGTTGGCTTCACCGAATGGACCGGCTCGGGAAAACTGCGACATCCGCGTTTCCTCGGGCTGCGCCGCGACAAAAACCCCAAGGACGTCGTCCGCGAATCGACATGAGCAGCATCCAGGCAAACAACCGCAGCATCGAGCTGTCCCACGAGGACAAGCTTCTTTTCCCCGACGACGGCATCACGAAGCGCCATCTGGCGGAGTATTACCGCGACATCGCGGAAACGATGCTTCCCCATCTGCGCGATCGTGCGATCACGATGCAGCGGTTGCCCGACGGCATTGATGGGAAGACCTTCTACCACAAGGATGCGCCCGACTATTTCCCCGAATGGATCCGGACCAGCGAGCTGAAGAAGGAAGGCGGCACGGTGAACCATGTCATCGCCGATGACGCCGCCACCCTCGTCTATCTCGCCAACCAGGCCTGCATCACCCCGCACACTTGGCTGAGTCGGGTCGATGAACCGGATCAACCCGACCTGCTCGTCTTCGACCTCGATCCTTCGGGCGGCGACTTCAAGGGCCTCCGCCGGGCGGCCATGATGACCCGCGAGCTGTTCGACGAAGCCGGCCTCGCACCCTTCGTGAAGACCACCGGCTCGCGGGGCTTGCACGTCGTTTCGCCCCTTCGCCGCGGTCCGGATTTCGACGAAGTCCGCCAGCTCGCCCGCGACCTCGCGGAGATTCTCGTCGGGCGCGACCCCGAGCTTTTCACCACCGAGCAGCGGAAGAACAAACGGGGCAACCGCATCTTCCTCGACACCCTGCGCAATGCCTGGGGCCAGACCGTCACGCCGCCGTATGCGGTGCGGCCGAAACCCGGCGCGCCCGTCGCCACCCCGCTCGAGTGGGACGAGGTCGATGCCGATGACATCTCGCAGCGCCACACGCTGAAAAGCATCTTCCGACGTCTCAGCCAGAAGGACTGCCCGTGGAAGGACATTCGCCGCCACGCGCGCTCGATCAAATCCGCCCGGGACTTCACCGCCGGTCACTGAGCCTCTTCTTCATCGAACCACCGCGCGACGATCACGTCCGTCGAAGAGTGCGCGATGATCGATGTCCCGACGGTCACCGCCAACAAGTGAAAGATCCACACGCCGTGGTCGAGGTGGTGCTGAAGCACGAGGAAAGCGAAGAACACCGACGCGAAACCCTTCGGCCCGAACCACGCCGCGGCGACCCATTCGCGCTTCGTCAGATCGGTGCCGGCAAAGGACACCAGCATCGCCAGCGGCCTCGCCAGCACCAGGGTCAGGAAAACGAAGGTCCACCCCGTGAGACCGATTTCTCCGAAATACGAGGGGTCGATCAGCGCGCCGAAAATCAGCAGCGCGGCCAGCTTGAACAGCTCGGCCAGCAGCTCGCCCAGCTCGTGGAAGCGCTCCCGCAGCTTCTCGTCCTTGGTCGCGATCGTCATCCCGGCAGCGAAGGCAGCGAGGAATTCGTTGGCGTGAAACATCCGCGTCAGCGCGAGCACGGTCAGGCCGATCGCGAAGCCCAGCAGCGGCCGATAGGGCTCCGACGAGGCGAAGACGCGCGTGCTTTCCAGACGGATGGCGATCCATGGAACGACGACGCCAATGGCCACTCCCACGCCCAGTTCGGTGAGCATCGTCGCCAGCTCGAGCTCGGCTTTTCCGGCGATCCCCAGCGCGATGAGAACCAGCGGCAGGGCGAGCCCATCATTGAGCCCGCTTTCCACGTTGAGCAGGTGGCGCAGACGGTAGGGCACTTCCTCGCGCCCGACGATCGCCGCCGCAAAGACGGGATCGGTCGGGCTCAGCACCGCGCCGATCACCGCCGCCTCGGTCCACGACAGACCTAGTAGGAATTTCGCCACCACACCCACTGCCACCAGCGTCAGCGGCAGGCCGAAAAGCAGCGCCCGCCCCGGCAGTTTCCATGCCGAGGTCAGGTCGCGGATGCCGACCCGCATGCCGTCGGTGTAGAGCACGCTGAACAGCGCCAGCTCGATGAAGCCGGAAACGATCGGCTGGTCCGGGCTCAGCCGCAGCGCCCCGGTCACCCCCGGCCCGCAGATGAAGCCGGCGACCAGAAACACCACCGCGGTCGAGAGCACGCTGCGGTTCGCGAACTGCGAAACCAGCACCGAGAGCAGCAGCACCAGCGCGAAGAGCAGAAGCGTCGAGTCGCCGGTCGAGGAGGAGGCCGCCATCAGGTTGGGAAAAGGCATGGACCTCCACCCTAACGCCACCTCCCGTTGCCGCAACCCGGCATCGCTGCCATGTCATTTCCGGAAGGCGACCAATGACCGAGATCAGATCATGCGGGACCCGAAGATAATGGCCGAGCAACCCCGCACCGGCGACCACGGCCACGCCCATCAGTCCGCCCGAAGCCCGACCCGCGCCCGCAGGCTGGCGACCACGGCGACGCCGATGATGGCGACGATCACGCCGAGCGAGACCAGCGGCGGGATGTCGAACCACGGGTGGGCGACGATTTTCACCGCCGCAAACGCAAGCACGGCCGCGAGTCCGTAATGGAGATAGCGCATCCCGGCGATGGTCGCCGCCATCAGGAGATAAAGCGCGCGCAGGCCGAGGATGGCGAAGATGTTCGAGCTATAAACGACAAAGCGGTCGCGCGTGATCGACAGGGCCGCGGGCACGGAGTCGATGGCGAACAGGATGTCGCTGAACTCGATCGCGATCAGCGCCAACATCAGCGGCGTCGCGACCCGCTTGCCGCTTTCGCGCAGCGTGAAGTGCCGGGTGTCCGTGCGGGCGCTTAGCGGGAGATGCTCCGACAACCAATCGACCACCCGGCTGCGTTCCTGCTTCGCCGGATCCTGCCGGTAGGAATGCCATGCCGCGTAGAGCAGCAGGCCACCGAAGATATAGGAAATCCACTCCCAGCGCTCGATCGCCGCCACCCCGACGAAGATGAAGATGCCGCGAAACACCACCGCTCCGAGGATGCCCCAGAACAGCACGTGATGCTGCGAGGACTTCGGCACGCCGAGGCTCTGGAAGATCACGTAAAAGACGAACAGGTTGTCGATGCTCAGCGCCTTTTCCATGGCATAGGCGGCATAGTATTCCCCGACCAGCTCGCCGCCCGAGCGCCAGGCGATGAAGCCGCCGAAGCCGAGGCCGGCGGCGATCCAGATGATGCTCCAGACAAGCGTCACCCGTCGCGACTCGGAGCTCTTGCCGCGATAAGCCAGCAGGTCGGCGGCGAGGAGGACCCCCACGACTCCGGCGAACAGTCCCCAGACCCCCAGCGGGGTTTCACTCGCAGCATTCACCTGCGAAATCAATCACCCGCCCGGGCTTTCGCAAGGCGGCGACACCACTTTCACGAGCCCGCGCAAAATGCAGTCCGTGTCGTGCATCCCGTGAATGATGCACAAGATTGAGCACGTTTCGCCATTCGCCCCCAAACTCACGAGAGGGCCGGAAGCTCGCGGAAGGAGCGCCCTTCGGCGACTTTCGTGTCATGTCCGACCATCTTGCGCGGAACCTGCGAGGACTCTCTCATGAATGCGAGCGACCACCTCCGCCAGACCTTCAAGGACGCGCTCGAGGCCCTGCTCCCCCACAAGGACTGAGTTCCCCCATGCC
The DNA here is from genome assembly GCF_040362925.1 of Haloferula sargassicola. Lineage (NCBI taxonomy): Bacteria > Pseudomonadati > Verrucomicrobiota > Verrucomicrobiia > Verrucomicrobiales > Verrucomicrobiaceae > Haloferula > Haloferula sargassicola. The sequence goes on along the minus strand of NZ_BAABRI010000001.1, from coordinate 53,025 downwards.
AAGGCTTTTCCTGATCCTCAGCGTCCTCGCGATCGCCCTCGTCGCCACCATCGGCTGGTTCTTTCCCGCCGCATGGTGGGCGATGGTCGTCATCGGCCCGCTGGTCGGCATCGGCCTCTATGACCTGCTCCAGACGCGCAACAACATCCTGCGCAACTTCCCGTTGCTCGGCCACCTGCGCTACTTCTTCGAGTTCATCTCCCCCGAGATCCAGCAGTACTTCATCGAACGCCACACCGACGGCACGCCGGTTTCGGAGAATCATCGCAATCTGGTCTACTCGCGCGCCAAGGACCGGACGCCAACCCATCCCTTCGGCACCGAGCTCGACCTCTATCTCGACTCCTATGAGGGCCTGCGCCACTCGATCTACGCCGAGGATCCGCCCGACGAGCCACCGCGGGTCCGCATCGGCGGAACGCAATGCACGCAGCCTTATGAAGCCTCCTTGTTGAACATCTCGGCGATGAGCTTCGGGGCCATCAGCAAGAACGCCGTGCTCGCAATGAACCATGGTGCCCAGCTCGGCGGATTCTATCAGAACACCGGCGAGGGCGGCCTCAGCAAGTATCATCTGGAGCACGGCGGCGACATCGTATGGCAGATCGGCACCGCCTACTTCGGATGCCGTACCAAGGACGGCGGCTTCGATCCCGACAGCTTCCAGGACAAGGCGACCAAGCCGCAGGTGAAGATGATCGAGCTGAAAATCTCCCAAGGCGCCAAGCCCGGCCACGGCGGCGTCTTGCCGGCGGTGAAGAACGACCAGGAAATCGCGGACATCCGCGAGATCGAGCCGCACCAGACCGTGAAATCGCCGCCCGGCCACAAGGAGTTCTCCGACGCCGCCGGTCTGCTTCGTTTCATCCAGCGGCTGCGGGAGCTGAGCGGCGGCAAGCCGACCGGCTTCAAGCTCTGCCTCGGCCGCAAGGAGGAGTTCGAGGAAATCTGCCGGCAGATGCACGAAACGGGGATCCGCCCCGATTTCATCACCATCGACGGCGCGGAGGGCGGCACCGGTGCCGCGCCGCTGGAGTTCACCGATTCGGTCGGCTACCCGCTGGAACCCGCCTTGAAATTCATCGACCGCGCCCTGCGCCAGCAAGGCCTGCGCGATGAGATCCGCGTCATCGCCAGCGGCAAGGTGGTCACCGCCTTCCACCTCGTGAAGATGCTCTGCCTCGGAGCGGACCTCTGCAACTCGGCGCGCGCGTTCATGTTCTCGGTCGGCTGCATCCAGGCCCAGCGCTGCGATACCAACAGCTGCCCGACCGGCGTCACCACCCAGAACCCGAAGCTCGTCCGCGGGCTGGTCCCCGAACAGAAGGCCCCGCGTGTGGCGAACTACCACAAGCACACGGTCCACGCCGCGATGGAGTTGATGTTTGCCTGCGGCATCAAGCAGGTCGGCGACCTCGATCCCGACCTGATCGTCCGCGGGCTGGAGTGGAAGCCCGAAGGCGGCGTCCGCGCCGGCTAGCCGAACTTCTTGCCGAGCTCCTCGCGCTTGCGCTGGTTTTCCTCCTTCAGCGCCATCAACTCAGCCTGGTACTTCGCCCAGCGAGCCTGCGCGATGGCCATGCAGACAAACCAGATCGAGCCGAGGCAACCGACCAGCACTCCGAGCGAGATAAAGCGTTCCCATCCCCATCGCGGCGCGGCAAGCACCGCGAAAATCGAAAGCGCGGCGAGGAAACGGAAATACTCCCGCGGAAAAAATTCGTCGGATGCGAAGGCGCGGACCGCACAGGCAACCAGCGTGACCAGGATGGCCAGAATGCCGATGGGCGAGAGCCACTCGAGCTTTTCAACGGCCACCAACCACTCATCAACGGCCGAGGGAAGAAACCGCTCGATCGCCACGCCGACCCACGAGGTTCCCACCGCCAGCACGGCCGCGATCGACAGGCAGGAGAACAACGCGAAGCCGCGCTTCACGCCTTCCGCCAGCCCGGCCCCCAAGGCCTCCTCGATGTCCCAGCCGTGCATGATCCTCCTTTTACCGTCCCGCCGTGGGGGGAAAAGCAGGAAATCGGAGCTTGGGCATCAGGGTGATCGAAGAAAGAACCGCCGGAGATCGGGGTTTTTGGATCAGGCAAGAGGGGGCCCATGCAAGGTTGAGTTAAGGATTACGAGGAGTTATTGAAGGACGGTGGGCATGTTGCGCATGACGGCGGCCAGGGCGACCAGCTTCGCTTGGAGGTGGGACATGACGCGCCATAGTATGAAAACGATTGCCCCCGGCGGCGTCTCCATGGTGGGATGCTGGCATGAATTTTCATGCAGGCGGCATCGCCGCGAGTATGGGTTTCATGGGCATGGCCTTCCTTTCCGCCCAATCGGGGGACCTGCTTCCCCCGCGATGGTTCGAGCAGGTCGCAGCGACCGATGGCTCCGTTCAGAAATCCTGGGTATTCCAGTCGGCCCCGGGAGTCGGCTACCGCATCGAATCCAGCCAGGACCTGCTCCACTGGGAAACTCTCGAAGAGATTTACGGCCTCGGGCACCAGCAGGTGGTGCCGTTGGTGGAAATCGCCCCCGCCCCTCCGCCGGAGCCGGGGGACCCACCCCCGGAGCAAGCGCCCACCCGTCATGTGAGCCTCATGATCGCGCCCGAGGCCCCGCCCGCCACCGGCACGGTGGTCTCCTGGCCCTCCCTGGCATCGGGGGCTCCCATGACGGCCCGCATCCCGCAGGCCCTGCACCCGGACTGGTCCTCCATGCCCTTGTTCGCCGACCACGATGGAGACTACTTCTTTTTGATCTTCCATCTCCCCTCCCCGCAGGAAGCACCCGCAGGAGGAGCGCCGCTGGCCCCCGAAGACGAGGCGATGATCGAAGCCTTCCAGGATCACCTTCCGGAAATGAATGATGCCGTTGCGAACTCCGTGGCGACCGCCCGGGCCGCGCCCCCGCCCCCGCCGCCTTCCCCCGGCGGAAGGAAATTCCTGCGGCTGGTGGCCGATTGGAACCTCGACTCGGACGCCGACGGCAGCCCGGACTGGGCGGAATTCACCCTGCTGCTGGATCCCGCCCATCCCCAGCACCTTCTCGGCTCGCCTTTCGTCGGAGATGCCGATGGCGATGGCGTCGCGGACGGAGAGCAGCTCGACTCCGATAACGATTCGATTCCCGATGCCGAAGACGCCGCCCCCAGAAACCCATTGATCCGCTGGCGGAAATCGCCCCTCTCCGTCTATGCGGTCTTCGAGCTGCCCCTGGGCGACCTCCAGCTGCCGTGGGTGCCGGACGAAGGTCCGGTGAAAATCGACCATGCGGGCCGCGTCATGTTCCGGACCAAGGTCTGGGACCGGGGCGACATCATCGACTTCGGCGGAGACACCCGGTTGCTCGCCATGAATGACCGCGGCATGATCGTCGGCGATGCGTGGTTCGAGGACGCTGACACCGGCATCACACCCCATCTCGGTTGGTGGGCAACCCCCCGTGCCACCGTTCAGGAGCTGAAACACGGAGACACCGCGGCGAAGGGGACTTTCGTCTTGAAGAGCGGATCCGCCGGATTCGGCTCCGCCTTGTCCGAGGACGGGAAAATCATCGTCCGCACCCAGAAAAAAATCGAGACGGGCGAAGGCCACGCCTATCCCTACCTGTGGGTGGACGAAGACAAGACGGTCATCTGGGACCTCGAACCTGAAAACCCTTCCGCCCCGCCCTTCGTTCCCGCTCCGGACTTTGGAATCTACATCCACGATTCGGGCGCCATCTGGGGCAACCGGCTCTTCGAGATCGAAACCTACCTGACGGGCCTGGGCACGGGTTCCGAACACCTGGGCGACCTCGAAGCTGCCTACAAGAAGTTGGTCGGAGTGGGCGGCGGCGACTCGGAAACCACCCTGGTGCTCACGGCCGGGCCCGGTCCACCCCGGGCGAGGATTTCCGGGCAATGGGAGACGATCTCCGAACTGGAGGACATCCGCGACATTTCCAGCGACGGCACGGGAATCGAAGACAGCCACCTGATCTGGCGGAACCGGCTGGTCCATTACCTGCCCGAACTCGCCCCGGGCCTCGACCCAGGGGAATGGAACGCCGCCTCGTTTCTGGACATCGCCGGCTCCGGTGCCCTGCTCGCGGCCCTCCCCTCGCCCGGCTCGCCGGGGGAATTCTCCAAGGTGGCCAGTGCCATCCCCATCCGGGTGGACGACGATGTCTTCGCCACCGGGGTGGACGACGTTTCCGCCACCGCGCGGCCCGAAGAGCAGCGCCAGGGCGGGCGCATCTGGATCATGGCCCCCGCCGGCGGCTCACCGCCCAACGCCAGCGTGGTCCATGTGCCGACCGCCCCCGGCACCAGCCTCTCGCTGGAGGTCGGGAATGCCGGCATCCAACCGGACTCCCTGTCCGAGGACGAAACGGAGGTGAACTGGAGTTCGGACGCAACCGCATCCTCCGACCAGCGGGTCGAAATCTCCTTCGGAGACACCGACAGCCTCTCCACCCCGATCGGGGTCAAGGCGATCAAACGAAGGACCGTGAAACTCCACTTCTGGCACATCGCGCAGAACCACGGCCTCGAAGGCCGGGTGAACCCGGAACACACCTTCACCCCCACCGAAATCGGGGAATATCTCGACGACCTCTACGGCAAGCAGGTCAACGCCTTCTGGGACGTGAACGTCTCCGGCGCCACCCAGCCGATCCCCGTGAACTGGGACGTCGCCACAGGGGCGGATTTCCAGCAGCCGGACGCTCCGAAGCCTGCCCCAGGGAATGGATCATTGGATTCGAACGGTCGCGACATCGGCACCGAACAAAACAAGATCCTCACCTCCGCGGGAACCGATGCCGATGTGGACATCAACGCCTATCTCGTGGGAGGAGCGGATGAAATTGCCGATTGGCAGGTCCGCAACGGCACCCTTGGAGCTGGAGGAAGTTACAGGGGCTTCGCCCATCCGGACTCCCGCACCATCTGGCTCTCCGGAAACATGGGGCTGAGCAAAAGAGAGCTACTCAACACACTGGCGCACGAGATCGGACATGTGATGATGGGTGGAGGACATCCGAATCAAGGCGGAGGCCCGGCGCCTTTGGCGGGCACCCGCTACTCCGACCGCTTGATGTTCTCGGATCCATTTCACCGCGGCCCGGCGAGAAGACGGCTGCTGGTCAAGGGGGAGTGGGATGCGATCGATGCGTGGTTGGTGGGCCGGGGCAAATGAACAACCCTTCTCCTTAATTCGATGAAATGGATCCTGCTTTTTCTGCTCATGTTCACCTTGGCTCCATGCCGGGCCATTGTCTCTCCGCCGGAAGAAGAAGCCGCCGCCCTCGAAGAGTGGAAAACGAAGATTGAAAATTGCGGATCCTTGCCGGACGCGGAGAAATTCGGACTCCTGATCGAGGCCATCAACAAGCTGCACCAGCCGTCGATCTACGCGAACCAAGCGGCGTCCCTGCCCGTTCACCAACGGGCGGTCGCAGCTCTGTCTTCGTCCGAAGGCTACGCCGACTATTTCGCTGACAGGATTCGCGGGTTAAAGCATAGGGGGTTGGAAGAAAACAGTCCCGCCTATCATCGCTATCTTACGGAGAGGCGATGGATCTTCTCCGCTCTTTCCCAAATCCACACCCCCGAGATGGTTGAAATGTTTGCGGGGTTTCTGGATGATAACGACGAACGGCGTCTTCCGGATCTTGAAGCCACCTTAGGTCAAGCTTCCGCCAGCAAATTGGCTGGCATGTTGGAAGATCCTCCGGTCAACAGTTCGTCGCGCATGGACCTCTGGCTCGAATGGCGGGACCGGGTGCGCGAAGGCAAACAGACCTATGCCTTCAAAGGATCGAAGAAACGCTACGACTTCCAGGGCGAAGTGATGGCCCCTCCCCCGCGGCCCCGCCGTTCCTTCGATGAACGGAACCCCGAACCGGTGGCGGAGTCCGGAAAGAAGCCGCCGCGGAGCCCCGTGGCCGTCATCGCCGGAACGCTGCTGGTCCTGGCCCTCGCCGCCGCGTTCTGGAAATGGAGGACCCGTCCGACCCGCTGAAGAATCCTTTCTTCACAGGATCGCCATGAACTGCAGCGGCTCCATCACCAGCTTTTCCGTCGCCACGATCGGTTGGCCGGCGATGAGGTCGGTGAAGGTTTTTCGCAGCCCGAGCTGGCGCAATCGCGTGGCCGGGATTTCCTCGGGATAGTCATTGAAGTTGGCGAGGCAGAGGATGCTCTGGCCTTCGTGGACCCGGAAATATCCGAAGACATGGTGGTTTCCCACATCCACGAACTCGGTCCGCGTCTCATGAAACGCCTGGTTGTTTTTGCGGATGAGAGACAGCTTCAGCATGCCGTGGAAAATCCGGTCCTCCACCGTCCCCGGCTCCCTCCGGCGCTCGGCGGCCTCCCAGTCGAAGGAGGGGCGATGCAGCCAACGTTCATCGCCGTCCTTCTCCGGGTCCTTTTCGTAATCGTAGTCGTTCTGCAGGCCAATCTCGTCGCCCAGATAGATCAGCGGGATGCCGCCCATGGTGAAGATGATTCCATAGAGCAGCAAAATACGGCGGATGGCGTACTCGGTCTGGTGCTCGTCGTCCTCGTAGCGGGCTTTTTCCAATCCACACAATGAGGCGGTGGTGCCACAGATGCGGGCATCGCCGGTCGTCGGATTGTGCTGGAAAAGTTTGCCGCGCGAGAAGCTCGTGCCCTCCTCGCCGATGAAGAACCGGTTCAGGAACCAGCGGTGATCGTGCGGGTTCATCCCCAGCTCCCACATGTCGCGATCCTCGAAGCCCCAGCCGATGTCATCGTGGCAGCGCAGATAGTTCACCCACGAGCAGCCCTGCGGCAGCTCGAAGCGTTTCGGCAGCGCATGCAGCATGAGGCTGGCATTGCGCGAGGCCAGCGAGTTCCACAGCAGCACCATCAGCGGCGGGTTATACGAAAGGTGGCACTCCTCCTCGGACACATACTTCTTGATATCATCAGGCGCCACGATGGCCTCCGACTTGAAGATCAGCGCCGGTGCGGCGATCCGGGCGACCGCGTTGAAGGCCTGGATCAGGAGGTGCGCTTCAGGGAGATTCTCGCAGTTGGTGCCCTTTTCCTTCCACAGGAAGGGCACGGCGTCCATGCGCAGCATCTCGACCCCGGCGTTGGCGAGATAGAGCATCTCGCCCGCCATCGCGTTGAAAACCTCGGGATTGCGGTAGTTCAGGTCCCACTGGAAATTATTGAACGTGGTCCACACCCATTTCCCCAGCGAGGTCCGGTAGGTGAAGGAACCCGGATGGGCGTCGGGGAAGATCGGCCGCAGCGTCCTTTCATACTGATCCGGCTCGGTGCGATCCGGGAACATCCAGTAGTAGGCCTGGTGGCTCTCGTCGCCCTTGCGGGCCTTCATCGCCCACTCGTGCTCGTCCGAGGTGTGGTTGAAGACGAAATCGAGCACCAGCGAGATCCCGTGGTGACGCAGCTCCGCGGAAAGCTGGCGGAGATCATCCATGGTCCCGAGTTCTTCGTCCACCTCGCGGTAGCTGCTGATCGCATAGCCGCCATCGTCATCGCCCGCCGGGCTCTTGAAGAGCGGCATGAGGTGCAGGTAGGTCACCCCCAGTTCCTTCAGGTAGCCGACCTTGTCCCGCATCCCCTCGAGATCGCCCGCGAAGAGGTCCACATAGGCCATCGCTCCCACCACCCGGTTGGAAGTGTACCAGTGCGCATGCCCTTCCCGGGTGGCGTCGAGGCTTTTCAACTCGGGCGGCCGCGCCAGCCACGACTCCGCGCAGGTGCGGAGGATCTGCTCGACGTGGAAAAAGAAGTCGTAGCTCGGCCCATAGACCCGCCACAGCAGGTCGAAGAGCACCGGGAAATGTCGCTCCAGCCGGTCCTCGAAGGCATACCATTCCGCGGTCTCGATGTCGTCGGGAAAGCTCTTGCGCAGCCGTGGCAGCAGGCGGTTGAGCGAGAGTCGGCTTTCGTGGATCGTGGGTGGCAGCGAATGGGGGTGCATCGTCAGAAGAAAAGGCGGGCGTTAGATCGTTTCAGGCAACATCCATGCCATCCGCCGCAGGTCAACGGACTTCCTGCCGCAGGGGCGTCGAGCTCTTGAGGGTTCGGGAGCAGGATGGATGGGATGCTTTTGGGGGAAATGGGTGCCCGGCCTGAAAAGGTGACTGGCGGATCGCTGAACCTCTCCCCACTCCATCAAGCCGATCCTTCCAATCCCATTCATCCTGCAACTCCACCCCCAACGCGCCCGAACTTCCCGGATCACTCCTCGCCCGGCGACCAATCGCTTTGACCCACGAGTCGGATCCCCTCGTCGGAAACGGTGATCTTCCGCTTGCGGTAAAGGGCGCCGACGGCCTGCTTGAAGGTCTTCTTGCTGACGCCGAGCTCGTCGTGGATTTCCCCGGCCGGGCTGCGGTCGCTCAGCGGCGAGAAGCCACCGAGTCGTTGCAAATAACGCAGCAGGTCGGCCTCGAAATCGTCGATCTTCGCGCGGCCCTTGGCTTGGAGCGCAAGGTCCAGCTTGCCATCGGGTCGCACCAGGGAAACGAAGGCCGTCAAGCGGTCGCCCGGCCGCACCGGCTGGAAGACCTCGTTCTGGTAGATCAGCCCGCCGTAGCGGCCGTTCACCACCGCCTTGTAGCCAAGCTCGGTGCGGGCGTAGACCAGCGCCTCGACCTCGTCGCCCGCGACGAAGGGCGGGCGCATCGATTGCTCGAGGTAGCGACCGAGCTTCTGGCTGGCGATGATGCGACCGCTTTCTTCATCCACCTCGACGCGGACCACGATCCGGTGGCCGGTCCGCACCTGGGTCTTCTGCTCGCCGAAGGGCAGCAGCAGGTCCTTCGTCAGGCCCCAGTCGAGGAAGGCGCCGAAGTTCGTCGTCGCGACCACCTTCAGCGCCGCGAACTCGCCTGGCTTCGCCTTCGGCCGGCGGGTGGTGGCGATCGGGCGGTCGTCGGAATCAGTGTAGAGGAACACGCTCACCAGCCCGCCGATTTCCCAGGTGTCCGGCATTTCCGCGCGCGGCAGCAGCACCTCGCCGAGCGGCCCCTCGGAATCGAGACCGAGCCCGTATTTCCGTTCGCGGACCACCCGCAGCATCGCGATGTCACCCAGGTCAGCCATAAATCATTTCCAGTCGACCTCGACCTCCTGCAGGTGGCCGCCGCGGTCGTGATATTTCAGGTGGCCATGGCCGAGCGCGAACTCGTGCACGCACTTGGTCACCTTCACGTCGAAGGCACAGTATTCGGCAATGTTCATCAGCGGCTCGTTGTTGCCGGTCTTTTTGTATTCCTGCCACCATTTCAGGGCATCGAGGCCGTCGGCCGTCTTGCCCATGCCGAGCGAGCCGGCGGCGGCGGCATCGAGTTTCAGGCGGAAACCGAGGCGCTCCTGCAGGTCGAGCATCATGTCGAGGTTCACCGTCTGGTTCGGCAGGTCGTAGATCGTGTAGCCCTGGAGCACGGGGTAGTCGAACTCGACGTGGTTCCAGCCGACCACCAGGTCGGCGCGGACCAGCTCATCGACCAGTGCGTTGACCTCGGCCTCGCCGTAGATCCGGTATTCGCCGCTGCCGGTGCTGTAGGTCACGCCGACGGACATGCCCATCTTGTCCTTGTGGGCGGATCCGCCCACGTCGTTGAAGCTGCGCTGCGTCTCGAGGTCGAAATAGACGATGTTTCTCTCCGCCACGCGGCGAAGCTAGAAGAGCCGGGCCGCATTCCAAGAATGGAGTCGGACTTTCGCCTCCCTGCCTAGCGGCGGAGGATCCGATAAAACGCCCGGCCGGCCGGCGGCTCGGAGTCCGTGAACTCCAGCAGTCCCGGGTCGCCCTGCCCGATCTCCCGGCTTTCCAGATCCTCCCACAGCAGCAAGGTTCCGGAACGCTGGAACACGTAGGTGGCCGAACCCGACACCGGGGTGGAAAGCATGGCCGATGACGGAGGACCCGGCACGAAGTGGAACTCCACCTTTTCCAGCTCCGCGTCGCTCGGCTGGCCGAAGACCTGAAGCTCGCGGATCACGGTCCCGCCGTCTCCCCCCTGGCTGGCCTCGGGATCCAGGAAAACGAAACGCACCGCCGTCACCTGCGTCGCCAGGGTGCCGGACGAATCCCCGACCGCAATCCGCGACGCAAATCCTCCCGTTTCGCCGGTCGCGCGATAGGTCCCGAAGTCCAGAAAGGCGCCGTGGGAGCGCGCCAGCAGCAGCTGGAATTTCTGGTCGCCGATGTTCGAATCCTGCCACCCGGCGATCGATTCGACGCGGGTGATGTCGTAGCCCGTCGCACTCCCGGCCAGGGAAAAGGTGATCACGCACGGCAGGTTCCCAGCCGCATCGGTAAGGGCGTGATACGTCAGGTTCGCGGTCGAGGCCGCGGAGCCATCATTCAATCCGGCGGTGGTGAACAGGTCCGGCAGCGACGGACCATGGCTCACCGCCACCCCGCCCAAGGTGGCCTGCCCGGCCTGGATCAGGTTGCTGCGGATCGCGCCGTCGAAGCCGTCCATTCCCTCCATCAAGTCGATCGAGGACTCCAACGTGTCCGGCGGTGGCGGCGATTCCGCGGGCTCGCTCGGAGTGCCGAAAACCTGGAGTTCGCGCACCACCGTGCCGGCATTCCCGCCTTGCACCGCATCCGGGTTGAGGAACAGGAACCGCACGGCCGTCACTCCGCCAGCCAGCACGCCGGACTCGTCGGTGACGCTCACCTTGGAAGCGAAGCCGCCCATTTCGCCCACGGCGGAATAGGTGCCGTAATCGAGGAAGTCTCCACCTTGGATTGAGAGCTGGAGCTGGAATTTCTGGTCGCCGATGTTCGAGTCCTGCCACCCGGCGAGCGACTCGACGCCGGTGATGTCGTAGCCGGTGGCACTGCCGGCGAGCGTGAAGGTAACCAGCGCCGGCAGGTTGCCCACCGGCTCGTTGACCGCGTAGTAGGTGAGGTTGGAAAACGCGGCCGCGGACCCGTCGTTCAGCCCGGCCGTCTTGAAAGTGCCGGGGATCGAGGGCTCATGGCTGGTGGTCACGCCGTCGAGCGTCGGCGCCCCCGCCCTCACCAGATTCGGCCGGATATCACCGTCGAATGCCGTCATCCCGGGTGCCACCTCCGAGGTCGAGCGGAGCGTGGCGGGCGGGGGTGGAGGCGGCGGCTCATCGGGAGGGACGGGAATCTCCTCCACCGCGGCGAACCAGCTGTCGGCCATCTTTTCATAGCCGGTGGCATTGGGGTGGACGCCATCCGAATACAGCTCGGGACGCCACGCGCCGGTGGCCGTCACGAAGTTGGCGTAATTGTCCACCAGCACGATGGAGAAGCCCTGGTTCAGGAATTCCGGCACCACCGTGGTGGCCAGCGCGGCATTGTAGTCTTTCACGAAGTCGTCCCGCCCGTCCTGGATCGGGATCAGCGTGGAAAGAACGACATGCAGTTCGGAATGGTTCGCGAAAAGGGTGTCGAGCAGGGCGACCAGCCTCGCCACCGCGTGCGAGGTGTCCGCTCCCGAGCCGGTCCCGAGGTCGGAATTCTGCAGGATGTCATTGGTGCCGATATGGAGCAGCACCACATCCGGAAGAAAGGCCCCCTGCCAGTTGGTGATGTTGTTCTGGATCTGGTCGATCCGCCACCCTCCGTGGCCGCTGTGCTGGGCCTGGAAGGTATCGGTGAGGTAGTCCGTCGGGTTCGACGAGTTGTCGCCCACGAATTTGAAGGAGATCGCCCCGCCGCTGAGGTCATGAGCCAGCGGGTCGCGGTAGCCGCCGGGAATCAGGCTCGCCGCAGCACCCTCGCCGCGGGTGATCGAATCCCCCAGTGGCAGAATGCGCAGCTCGGCCCGGGCCGCGCCCCAGCCGATCCACAGCACCACGAGGCACCATCGCCCCAGCATTCCCACCAGCAGGCCGGTTTTTTCAAAAGCAGTCATCGGTCAGAAAGAGCAGCCGGCCGGGATCACCCCGCCAGCTCTGGGCTCCAGGCGACGGCCGTTCAGCCGCGGCGACGACGGGCGAGGCCCAACAGCCCGGCGGCCCATCCGCCGAGGCCGAGCACGCCGGGCTCCGGCACCACCGTGGGAGTGCCGAAGGCCTGCAACTCGTGAATCACCGTGCCACCATCGCCACCCTGGGTGCTTCCCGGGTTCATGAAGACGAACTGGATGCCCGTCACTCCGCTGGCGATCGCTCCGGTCGTGTCGGTCAAGGAGATGAGCGTGGCATTGGTACCGCCGTTCAGGGTGGAGGTGTTCGTGTAGGTCCCGAAATCCGAGTACCCACCGCCCCCGATCGACAAAAGCAGCTGGAAGCTCTGGTCGCCGAGATACGAGTCGTTCCAACCGGCGATCGACTGGATTTCCGTGAGGTCATAGCCGGTGGCACTGCCCGTCAGCTCGAAGGTGATCGTGACCGGCATCCAGTTTGCCGGGTCGCCGTTGTTCATCGTCGCCCAGTAGGAAAGGTTGCCATTGGCCGCGGCGCTTCCGTCGTTCAACCCGGTGGTCGGGAAGGTGCCTGGAAACTGACCGGGATGGCTCGCGGACATCGAGGCGAGCGATGGTTGCCCCGCCGTGATCAGATTGGGACTGATCTCGCCATCGAAGGAGGTCCGCGCGGGACCCTCCTGCGGGGTGAAAATCACGGCGGCCTGAGAAACGGACACGGCGAACGCGGCGCTGGCCGCCAGGGACGGAAGGAAGGGGAGTTTTTTCACGATGGGGAGCCTAGCAAACATGCTCCCGGGCGTAAGGTCCCTGATCCGGGGAAAGGGTGCACTGGACGTGCTTCGCTACTCCTCAAGGGGATCGGATCCGCTCCTCGCCTGGCGCCATTGCGTCGGGGTGACCCCGCGGATTTCCTGGAAGATCCGGCTGAAATAGCGGGAATTCCGATATCCCACCTGCCGCGCAACCTCCTTCACCGAATATCTCGGACTGCGCAACAACTCCATGGCCCGCCGCATCCGCACCATCGTGAGGAACTCCATGACGGAAGACCCCGTATCCTGGCGGAACATCCGGCACAGATAGTTCGCGCTGTAGCCCACCACCTCGGCCACCATCTCAGGGCTGAGGGGCTCGGCATGATGCTCCTCGAGATAGCGCATGGCCACGGCCACCGACTCGCGGACCCGCATCGACCCCCGGGGCTCGTTCGCTACCCGAGAAAACCTGCAGGCATCCAGCAACACCTGACTGAGGATCGCGTTCGCCTGAAGCCCGCCCACCGTATCCTGGTGTTGCCAGGCCTCGACCAATTGCAGCAGCGCCTGGGCCAGCGGGTATCCGGCGGGAAACACCGTCTCCACCGGAACCTCGAGATCCGGAGAAAGATCGACTTCGTAAGGCTTGCGAAGATAGATCGGCTTGCGATCAGGAAAGCCTTCGCAAAGGTCGAAATGCACCGCGACATGGCGGGTGGACATCGAGGCATCCATCTCGAAATGGCTTGGCTGGAACGGAGGCTGGACCAGCAGCGTCCGGGGCGTGAAGCCATGACTCTTGCCATTGATCCAGCAGTTTCCCGAGGCCGAAAAGAAATACACCAGGCAGAAATCATAAACCTCCCGCGGCTCCATCACCACACCCATGGACACGTGCGCCAGGCGGATGGCCGGCCGGAACCGCCTGGCCTCGAGCTTCCGCGGCGCCTGACCGCTGCGGGTTTCCCGATCGGTGAACTGGTAAAAGGGCGACGGACTTGGCGAAGGCATCAGCGGGGGAACATGGAGAATTCGCTACGGCAGAACAATCGTTTTCCTATCGGGCGCACGGGCCCATGCTAGAGGTGAATTCAACCGCATGAACGCCACCCTTCCCAAGGAACAAGCCCACGCCCTCAGCGAGGCCATCCTCCGTTTCCTCGGCCACATCCCGGACAGCCAGCGCCACCCCGCCGCCTCGCCGGAAGAAGCCGCGCGCCGGATCACCGGCGCGGCCGCCTCGCGCGCCGCCACCACCGCCGGCGTGCTCGCCCTGCCGCCCGGACCGCTCGCCTGGGCCACCATCCTGCCGGAAATCATCGCCGTGTGGAAAATCCAGGCCCAGATGGTGGCCGACATCGCCGCCGTCTTCGACAAGCGCGCCCAGCTTTCCCGCGAGCAGATGCTCTACTGCCTGTTCCGCCACACCGCCGCGCAGGCGGTGCGCGATCTCGTCGTCCGCGTCGGTGAGCGCTACCTGGTCCGCCGCGCGAGCTACCGTTCGCTGGAGCTGGCGGCGAAAAAGGTCGGCATCAAGGTCACCCAGCGCGCCTTGGGCAAAGGCATCTCACGGATCATCCCCCTGCTCAGCGCCGTCGGCGTCGGCGGCTATGCCTGGTATGACACCGCCCGGGTGGCCAGGACCGCCATCGAGCTCTTCGGCAGCGAGATCGAGCACGAACTGCCCGCCCCGGCCGACGACATCCTTGAGACGGAACCGACCCGCACGTAGTTCCCCCTTCAGGGGGTGGCGTTGCCAGAGCGCCCCTATCAAAAAACCCGCTCTCCGCAACCCCCTGAAGGGGGAACTACCTACAGCCCTCCGTCCACCCCAACGACTCCGCGCCCATCCGCACGTTGTTCCCCCTTCAGGGGGGCCGCGCTGCCAGAGCGCCTCATCAAAAAACCCGCTCTCCGCAACCCCCTGAAGGGGGAACTACCTACAGCCCTCCGTCCACCCCAACAACTCCGCCCCCATCCGCAGGTTGTTCCCCCTTCAGGGGGCCGCGCTGCCAGAGCGCCCCCATCAAAAAACCCGCTCTCCGCAACCCCCTGAAGGGGGGACTACCTACAGCCGCTTACCGCTCTCACCTTTCTTCGTGCGGCTGCCGGATCTCCGGGTCCACGTCGATCGGCGACGACGACTTCTCCATTTTTTCGATGCTCCCATCCAGGTCCTGCACCGGCACCACCTTGATGTCCACCTCCACCGGCACCGCCCGCAAGCCCTCGATGATCTCCCGCAATCTCGCCACGGTCTCCTCCCCCAGCGTCTGCGGCTTCGCATAGTGCGTGCCCGCTGCCGCGATCCCCTCGCGGATCGACAGCAACCCGTCGTTGAACTGCGTCAACTGCGCCACCACCCGCGCGACCGGGTCGTTCTCCCCCGCTCCGCCGAGCAGCTTGTGCTTGTTGAAGTCCTTCTTGATCTGCTCCCAGCGCGCGGCCTGCTTGTCATCCAAGAGACCCTCCATTTCGTAAAACTTCAGCAGGTTCGCCTCGGCGGCCTTGGTCAGGTTCTGCGACTCGCCGCGGTAGTGGTCGATCACGATCTGCCGCACCTCCTCCGGCGTCATCAGCGGCAGCACCTTTTCCGCGATCCGGTTCATGTTCCGATACGAGCCCTGGAGCTTGAACGCCGGCTCGGTCCGATACGCATCCTCCTGCGCCGCGCTGCGGATGTATTCGAGGTTCACGCGCAGGATCGTGTCGCGCACACCGAGCAGGTGCTTCGTCACCGCGACCATCTCGTCGATCTCCGCCGGCGTGTAGTTGCCCTCGAAGTCCGCTCCATCGCGGCTGCCGGTTTCCGCGATGCGAATCACCGTAAGCACATCCTTCTGCGAGCGACTCGCGAGTCGCGAAAGCGCAGGATTCGAAGTCAGCGAGTTTTCGATATAACTTGATTTGAACGCCGCCTCGTGTCCGCCGAGGATGTCGCCGAGATTGTAGGTGTCCGCCCGGTTGGCGAGCATGTCCGGGATCTGGAATTTGCCGCCGCTCTCGGTGTAGGGATTGCCGGCCATGACCACGGCGACCTTTCTACCGCGCAGGTCGTAGGTCCGCGCCTTGCCCTTCCACACGCCCTCGATCTTCCGCTGGGCGTCGCAGAGCGAAATGAACTTCTGCAAGAACTCGGGATTCGTGTGCTGGATGTCATCGACGTAGATCATCACGTTGTCGCCCATCTCCAGCGACAGGTTCAAGCGGATCACCTCCTCGCGCGCCGCGGCGTTCGGAGCCTCGCCGGGATCCAGCGACAGCACGTCGTGACCCAGCGCCGGGCCGTTGATCTTCACGAAAGTCAGGCCCAGCCGGTTGGCGACGTATTCCATCAATGTCGTCTTGCCATAGCCCGGCGGCGAGATGAGCAACAGCATGCCCATGCGGTCCGTCCGCGTGTCCGCGCCGGCCGTGCCGAGCTGCTTGGCGAGGTTGTCGCCGATCAGCGGCAGATAGACCTCGTCGATCAGCCGGTTCCGCACAAAGGCGCTCATCACCTTCGGCTTGAACTCATCCAGCCGCATCTCCGCGCGACGCTCCTCGGTCATCCGCTGCTTCAGCGTGGAAAGCTCGCGGAAATCCTTCGCCACCGTGGCCTCGTGCCGCGCCACCCGGTCGAGGAACTCGCTGTAGTGAATCTCCAGCTCGCCGCCCTCGATCCGCGAATGGCTCGATCTCAGCCCGTCCACCTTCACCGCCAGCTCGACGGTCTTCACCGAGCGCTGTTCGAATCCCCCGCGCGCCAGATGCGCCGCCGCTTCATCAATCACCGCGTGGCGCAGGCCCGCGGGCATCGATTCCAGCACCCCTTCGCCGCTCGCGGAAAAACCGAGCAACCAATCGCGCGCGACCTCAAACTTCACCTCGGGCGAAAGCCCGTCGATCGACTCCGCAAACATCTTCTCCCCCCGTTTCGCCACCAACGCATGCTCCAAACCGCGCACCAGCTCCGCCGCCGCTGCGGAAACCACAAAGCCATCGCCCCCCGCGAGCTCATCGCCGAGATAATCCACCACGTGGCGGCGGATTCCATCCGCCATGCCCCCGAACAATCCAATCTCCTCCTCCCAAGCCACAAAGGCCTTCCAGAGCCGCAGCTTCCACCGCTCCAAATCCCCGCCCTCGCTGAACAAACCACGACGTTTCCCGTAGCTCGCGAACTGCCCCTCCAGCACCTCCTTCGCCGGATCGCTCCACGATTCCCAGAACACCATCGCCGCCGCCCGCGTCCGCGGACCGTAGCGCAGCAGCCCCGCTTCCGCGTGCACCGGAAGCAACGCATCGAGCAGCTTCGCCGCGTCCTCGTCATGCACGCCCTTGGTATATCCCTCGGCATATCTCGGCTGCATGAAGGCCTGTACCCTCCCCAGCAGCTCGTCACCCGCCATCGGAGCGCTGGCTTCAGCCGGCGCGAGCAAATACCGCCACACCAAATACTCCACCCGCGCCACCTCCGGCCCCTCGCTCGGCACCTCCAAATCCCACGCATCCCGCGTCGCGAGAAACGCCGGATCCGTGATCGGCTCGAAGAACTTCGTGCCTGCCAGATGAAACGCCATCGTGTCCTCGTGCGGCACGATCGTCATCTCCAGCGCCTGCGTGTTCACGCTGAAGGCATGCTTGCCGAAGCGCAGCACGTTCTGGCCGTCGACGAACAAGTCCTTTTTGTCCTTCAACTGCCGCACGCCGTCCTCGCGCAGCGTTTTCAGCCGCGTCTGCAGGTCGTCCGCCTTCACCGGATCACCGAGGGAGGTGAGCTGCGCGACGATGTCCCGCACCTTCTCGATCATCGGATCGGTGGCGAAATAACTGTGAACCTCCTCGATTTCCTTGAAGGCCGAAACGCGGTTGCGGATGCCGTTGAGGATCCGTTCGGCGCTCTTGAAAAGCGCGCCCGCCCGCTTCTGGCGGGCCTCCATCAGCTGCGTCCGCCGACCCTCGAAGGCGTCGTAGATTTCCTCCCGCCGGGTGGTGAGCTGCTCGATGTATTCGTCAAACTCGGAGAATTTCCCCTCCAACTCCTCGACCTGCACCATCAAGCGCGTCAGCGACTCGTCGCACTTCTCCGGCGTGTCGCAGAGGTCGAGGTAGTTCGCCAGCGCCTGCGACAGCAGCTTCATCTGCGCCGCGAACTGCGCCTCGCCTTCGCCCTTTGCCAGCTCCTTGCGTAGGTTGCGCAGCGACCCGCGGGTGCCGTTGAGTTTTGCGTAAAGCGCGGAGATCCGCTCGATGATCGCCGTGGTCTGCGTCGCGTCGGCGATCTTCAGGCCGCCGACGATCTCGATCAGCATCTCCAGCTCGCCCGCCGCCTTGTCGAGCGCCTCGCCAACCTCGTCGGCTTCGGTGACTTTCGTGATCTTCGAAAGCCCGGCCTCTTGTTCGTCGATCGCGTCCGCGTAGGTCTTGAGCGAGTCCTCGCCGAGCAGGAAATCGACCGTCCGCTGCGAAGTCGCGTCGGTCGTTTCGACGACCTCCTTTTCCATCACATCGATCACCGCCGGATCGGTGTAGCGGACCTCGCGCAGGCCGATGATTTCCCCGCGCAGTTTGCGCAGCGTGGCGAGGTGATGGACCAGCGGCTTGAGCTCGTCGCCGGGCGCGGTCTTCGCTTCGCGCACGGCCGCCTCCACTGCCGATTTCACCGCCTTCGTCCGCTCGGCTGCGGTTTCCCGCAGGCGCTGGACTTTCTCGAACTCGCCGATCGCCGCCTCGGCCGCCTGCTTGATTTCGCGCAGCGGCGCGGCGAGCGAGCCGCACTCGTCGCGATCAAGCCAGAAATACGCGTCCAGCAGGTCGCCGGCGCGCTTCACGAGGTCGAGGTAGAGCCCGGCGAACGAGTCGTCCTTGTGCAGCAGCGTCAGCAGCTCACGCGCCTCGGCCATGCCGCGGACCAGCTCGGGATTACCGATTTTGAACAGGAACGAACTCGGGTCGGTCGCGCTGTCGAGCGCCGCCTCGTCGTCCAAGTACGGCGTTTGCCATATCTGAAGTGCGTGGTGCTTCTGCGGCTGGCCGTCGGTGCGGAACAGCACGAGCTGGCCATCGCCGAAGAGCGAGAAGCCGGAACACAGGATCGGCGTTTCGACGCTCTGCTGGATCCGGTTGTAGGACAATAGGACGTATTCGCCGTTCGGCCGGTTGTAGAAGGAAAACAGGACGTCCTCGCCGTTCGACGACGCCACCCGGCGCTCGAAGCGCATGTCGAGGAGGCCGTGGTCGAAGGTCTTCAGCTCGCCGCTTTGGAGCAGGTAGCCGTTGGCGAAAACGATGCCGTGATCGTCGGGCAGTAGCACGCACGAATCGCCGATGGCATCGAGGCGATGCACCGTTTTGGTCTTTTCGTTGAAGACGAGATAGCGGTGCAGGCTTTCCCGATAGGGCAGGATCTTGAGCAGGATCAGCGAGCCGACGCAGGCGTAGAAGATCTCGGCGTCGTCGAGCGTCTGGTCGCTCTCCGTGACCGGCTCGGCATAGATCCCCTCGCCCGACTCGGTGTTGTCCTCGACCTTGATCGTCAGGTCGCCGCCGACCGTTTCCACGAAGACCCGGTCCTCGATCGAGATATGCGGATGCAGCCCCGAGCGATGCATGCCGCGGTGGGCGCGCTGCCACTCGAACTCGTGCTGCTTGGGATAGACATATTCGTGATCGGAACGGTTGCCGACATATTCGAGCTTCCCGCCGACGATCCGCCACTTGAAGACCTTGATGTCCTGGAGGGTCTTGCCGGCGCGCATCGCGATGAACAGATGCGGCCCGATGACCATGAACTTCTGGAAGACGGTCTCGCGGTAGTACTTGTAGAGATAAGCGAAGTCTTCGGAGAAACGGGGATCGTCGAGAATTTCGCTGACCGGCACCGGCGTGAAGCTGCGGCTTTCCGGATCGTAATCGTAGGCGGCGAAGACGTCCTGGATATCGGTCGTCTGCTTGAGCCCGAACTGGATGTTGTAGCCGAACAGGAAGCGGTGTTTCCCCACCGTGACCAGGTCGCGGGCGACGCAGTTGTGCTCGGTGGACACCCGCTCGGTGCCGAGCAGGGCGGTCTCGACGCCTCCGAACACCGAAAGGCGCTCGGCATTGAGACTTTCGAGCTTTTCGCGCAGCGTCTGGCCGTGCTTCTCAAGGCGGGCGCGGATGACTTCATACACACCGCCTTCGAGCTGGTCTGGTTTGGGATTCTCCTCTGGCATGGGCTGGGGCTCCGGATGGGGAAACAACGAAAGGGTCGAAATGGACGAAATTTAAGACTGGAGAGATGGAGGAACCGATTGGTCGCGGAGCCAGTCGGCGAGGACGATGCGTTCCCATTCGAGGCCACCGATCCGGCCGTAGTTGACGAGGATGCCGAGCTTGAGACCGGTGGCCTTGAGATAGTTCACGACTTGGGCGCGGTGGTTGTCGTCGAGCGCCTTGGCGGCTTTGACTTCGAGCAGGATCTTGTCGTGGGTCACGAAATCGGCCTGGTGGCTGCGCTTCAGGTGACGTCCTTTGTAGGTCAGAGGAAGGTGAGGATGATGCACTGCGGGGACTTCCCGCAGCTCGAATTCAATCTCAAGGCACTCATGGTAGATGGGCTCCACAAATCCAGCCCCCTTCTCCTTGTAGACCTCGAAGCAGGCCCCCATGACTTGGTAGCTTTCCTCCTTGTAGAGAATCCCACTCATCCCTCTTCAGATTTCGTCCATTTCGCCAATTTCGTTGTTCCTCCTCATTTCAAAACCTCGGTCGCCTTCGTGTCCGCGAGATCGAAGCGGTCGGCGGCGCCGAGGAAGGTGAGGAGCTTGCGGCGGGTTTCGCCGCTGGCGTCGACGAGCAATTTGCCGAGCACCGCACCCACGGTGAGGTCCTTGACGTCTTCCGCGGTCACGCCGAACTGGCCGGCCCAGTCCTTGAGCTGGGCGCGGAAGTAGTCGGGGTCGCCGTTGAAAAACGTGTCCTTCACGTCGCGCAGGGTCTCGCTGTGGTCCACGAGCCGATCGACGGCCTTGCCGCGGGCGATGGCCGAAGTGATTTGGTCGAAGAACCGATTTTCGCCGCCGATGATCTCGATCTTGGCCGACTTCATGGCTTCTCCGAGCACCGCGGCCTGCGCCTCGGCGATGTCCTTCTGGATGTGGATCTCGGCCAACTCGATGGCCTTCTCCTTTTCGAGCGTCAGCTTGAACTCCTCGTGCGCCTGGCCGGCTTCCTCGAAGAGCTTCATCGCCTCGGCCTTCTTGTGGATGCCCTCGGCCTCGGCCTCGAACTTGAGGCGTTCGACCTCGGCTTCCGCGGCTCCTTGTTTCTGGGTCGCGTCGGCCTTGGCCAGCATGACCTCGGCCTCGCCGATGCCCACGGCAGCCGACTCCTTGGTC
This sequence comes from Haloferula sargassicola, assembly GCF_040362925.1. Lineage (NCBI taxonomy): Bacteria > Pseudomonadati > Verrucomicrobiota > Verrucomicrobiia > Verrucomicrobiales > Verrucomicrobiaceae > Haloferula > Haloferula sargassicola. The sequence continues at coordinate 31,997 of NZ_BAABRI010000001.1, read as the reverse complement.
GTGGCTTCGGCGAGCATCTTCTTGGCGCTCGCCTCCTTCTCGCTTGCGGCCTGCTCGGCCTCGGCGATGACGATCCGCTCCTCGGCCTTCAGCTCGGCGGCCTTGCGCGCGGCCTCGGCGGCCTTCACTTCCTCATAAACCTTCTGGTCGGCGGCGAGCTCGGCGGCTTGTTTCACCGCCTCGGCCTCCTTGACGCGACGGATGACTTCTTCCTGCGCGGCGGCTTCGGCGAGCGTGACCTTGACCTGCTTCTCCCGATCCGCACCGGCGAAGGCCTCGGTGTCCTTGATGCGCTCCTGCTCGATGACGACCAATTTCTCGACCGCCACGCGCTCCTTGATCACGTCCTGAATCGCCTTGCGCTCCACTTCGACGGCCTTCTCCTTGTCGATATCCTTGAGCGTGGTGAGACGCTCGCGCTCGATCGATTCGAGCTGCTGGTCGCGTTTCACGCGCTCGACCTCGACGGCATCGGTGCGCTCCTTGTTGCGCTGGGCGACGAGCACCTGGCGCTGCTTGTTCTCCTCCGCGACCTGGATTTCCTCCTCCGCGGTGATGCGCGCGCGCTCCGACTTCTGGCGCTCTTCCTCGCGGACCTTCTGCGTTTCCGCCTGCTCGCGGGCACGGACGCTCTCGACCTCGCGCTGCTGCTTGGCCTCGGTCTCGGCGAGCTGTCGTTCGAGCTCGAGGATCGCCTCGCGGGCCTCGACGTCCTGCTGCTTGATGACCTTCTCCTTGTCGCGGAGGATGTTGTTGGAAAGCTTCGCCTGACCGGCGGTGAGTTCGGTGATCTTCTTGATGCCCTCGGCGTCGAGGATGTTGTCGGGATCGAGCGACTCGACCGGCGTTTGTTCGAGATAATCGATCGCCGCGTCGTCGAGCACGAAGCCGTTCAGGTCGGTGCCGATCACCTTCAAAATCTCATCGCGGAAAGTGTCGCGGTCCTCGTAGAGCTGGATGAAGTCGAAGCGTTTGCCGACGGTTTTCAGCGCCTCGGAAAACTTCGCGTCGAACAACTCGCGGATCGAATCCTGGGAACTCGCGCGCTCGCAGCCGACCGATTGGGCGACGCGCAGCACGTCGTCGTAGGCGTGGTTCACCCGCACGAAGAAGGCGACCTTGATGTCGGCGCGCAGGTTGTCCTTGCAGATCAGGCCGCCCTTGGCGGTGCGGTCGATCTCGATCCGCTTCAGCGAGATGTCCATCGTTTCCAGCCGGTGAAAGACCGGGAAGACGAGCATGCCGTTGAAGTTCACCTGGGTGCCGCCGAAGCCGGTGCGGACGAGCGCGGTGCCCTTCTTCACCTTGCGGTAAAGCATGGCGTAGACGCCGCTGACCATGACCAGCACGGCGAGGAGGATGCCGATGACGAGACCGACGATGCCGATCCACGCGGGGAGTTCCAGCGCGGCGATGACGTATGATGTTAGGTTCATGAGTTCTCGGGGTGGACTTTGACGAGATAGACGTCGCGGTCCGGGTCACGGCTTTCGACCATGACGCGGGTTCCGCGGGAGAGCGGCTCGGCCCCGGGCGCGAGGCGGGCGTTGATGAGCAAGGGGGACTCGGGGTCCTCGACCTCGACCTGGCCGGCGCTGGCATCGCACACGCGGCTGCGGACGCGACCGGCACGACCCAGGACGGGCTTGGCCTCGCCCTCCAGTCCGCGCAGGGAAATGAACATCGGCCGCAGCGCGAGCGCGGTGAGTTTGGTCAGCACCAAGGCCGGCAGGAGCGCCCAGGCATCGAGCTTGGCGGCTTCGACGCCGTCGTTTCCCGGCGGGAAAAAGTAGTGCCCGAGCATGGCCCCGCCCCACAGGTAGACGAGGAGGAAGCTGAGCAGCGCGGCGACCGGGACTTCATCGCCATGGAAAAAACGGAACAGCCAGCGCATCGAGCCGCCGACGAGGTCGCCGCCATCGCCGGAGTCGAACCCGCCCTCGCCGCCATCGAAGCCGATGAAATCGAAATCGAAGCTGCCGATGAGGCAGGTGACCCAGAAAAGGGCCATGGGGATCAGCAGAATCGACAGGGGCAACACCCCCGGGCTGATGGCCAGATTCCAGATTTCTTCGATCACCTTGCGTCGGATCCCAGCGGAGCAGCGTCCCGAGGGCCACTACAAAGCGAGTCCGACATTCGAAGACGGTCGGTTTTTTCCAAGGTTAGAGATTTCTCAATGACCTCGCGGCATCGCTGCGGGCGGCGAACAGGGCGGGCAGCCAGGCGGCCAGCGCGCAGAGGAGAAAGGCGACGACGCCGATGACGACTACCTCGGCCGGGTTCACGTGGGCCGGCAGCACGCTGAAGCCCGTGATGTCCGCGCGGAAGGGATCGAAGCCGACGCCGCGCAGGGCGACCTGGAGCTGCTGCCGCACCCGGATCACCAGCAATCCAAGACCGATCCCTGAAAGCGCGCCGAACATGCCGAGCACCATGCCTTGATAGACGAAGACCCGCACGATCTGGCCCGGAGCGGCTCCGAGGGCCTTCATCACCCCGATCTCCCGGCGTTTCTGGATGGTCACGGTGAACATCACCGCAGTCATGGAAAAGGCCGACACCAGGACGATGAACGACAGCACGAAATACATCATCACGCGCTGCTGCTCGATCAGCACGGAGAAGTTCTTCATGACTTCCACCTCCATCCACGGGGTCAGCATCCAGCCCGGCTCACCCAGCTTGGACGCGATCTCCTGAGCGACCTGGCGGGCCAGGTAGGGATCATCGAGGCGAATACCGATCGCCTGCACTTCGCCATCCAGCCCGGCCAGCTCCTGCGCCAAACCGAGCGGCATGAAGACATCGGGCGTCATCGCCATCTGCGAGGCCGCATACACGCCGATCACCACCGCCTCTTTGGGCAGGACGAACTGCTCGATGTTCTTGAGCGCGCCGGCGTCCATTTTTTCGACGTCGGTCGTCTTGAGCTCGTCGAGAATGGCGAGAAACTGCTCCGGCGACGCCTTGCCGAGCTTCTGGATGCGGTTCACCTCGTCGTTTGCCGCGGAGTCGAGCAGGGTCACGGCATTGAAAACGATCTCCTCCTCCTGCTGGCGGGGCTCGGATTGGAGGATGTTGAGCAGCGGCGTGTAGATCGCGTTGAAGTCGTCGGTTGTGAGCTGCGAGCCCTCGTCGGTTTCCTTCCAGGTCGTGGCCACCAGTTCGCGAACTTTTTCCAGCTCGGCGGCGAACTTTTCCCTGACCGGCGGCTGCTTGGTTTTGTCGAACACGCGCTCGACTTCCTCCAGATTGCGCATGGTGAGCAGGCTGATCTTGTCGCCCACGCCGATGCCGAATTGCTTGGCGGTGCGCGAGGCGATGACCACCCGGTCGTCGATGCTCATGTCGGCCGAACTTCCGGGATAGTCCTCCATGTCGAGCATTGCCTGCAATCCCTTCACGGCGGCCGCGCTTTCGCTATCGATGCCTTGGAAAGTGCCATAGAGACGCCGGCCCTCCACGTCCATCATCAGCGAATCCTGCACGACCGGACCGGCTTCGGCCACGCCGTCGAATTGCTCGACCTGCCGGGCCATGGTCCGCCAGTCGGCGAGGCCGAAGTGCATCCCGTCCGGCGCGTAATCCATGCGGATGTGCGGGATGAAACCGAGGAAGCGGCTTTTGATTTCCCGCTCCATGCCCGAGTAGACGGACATCACCACCACCAGCGCGAGCACGCCGAGCATGACGCCGATCACGGAAATCATGGCCACCACGGAAAGCATCGCCCGCCGGGGGTTGAGATATCGCCAGGCGAGCATGAAGCTGAAGGAACGTCGGGCCATGCCTCCCCCTAAGCGTCACCACTCCGCGAGGCAAGTGCCGCGAAGTTCCCCGCCTCACCCCAGCTCGATCGCGATCGCCTTCAAATACTCCGCCTCGGCAAAGCCCGGCGGGTGGTCGGCGGCATGCCCACTGGTCCAAAGCTCCCGCCACGGGCGTCCGCTGCGGCGGGCCTCCTCGCGCATCAGCGCCAGGAACTCCGCCGCCCTCACGTGCGCCGAGCAGGAGGCGGCCACCAGCACGCCGCCGGGCCGCAGGTGGCGGATCGCGTCGGCATTCAGCTTGCGATACGCCTTCAGCGCTCCCGCCTTTTCCCGCTCGCGCTTCGCCAGCGAGGGCGGATCGGTGACGATCAGGTCCCAGCGGCCCGTCGTTTCCGCCATCCAGGCGAAGGCATCGGCCTGGACGGCCTCGCGTTTCACCGACACCTCCGGGTTGAGCTCGAAGTTCCGCCCGGCGCTCTCCAAGGCATGCGCGCTGATGTCCAGATCGGTCACCGAGCTCGCCCCGCCGCGCGCCGCATAGACCGAGAAGCCGCCGGAGAAACTGAACACGTTCAGCACGTCGCGACCCTCCGCGAGCTGCTCGACGCGGGCCCGGTTGTCGCGCTGATCGAGGAAAAAGCCCGTCTTCTGGCCGTGCCGCACCGCCGCCTCGAAGCGCAGTCCGTTTTCCGAAAACACCACGACCTCCTGCCCGGCTTGGCCGACGAAGCCCTCGTCGAGGTCCGCCAGGTTCCTCGCCACCCGCCGGACCAGGTATCGCGGCTCGAAGACCTCCCGCAGGATGCTCTCGATTTCCGCCCAGCGTGAAACCCAGGCCGCGCTGTAGAGTTTTACCACCAGGGTGTCGTCGTAGCGGTCTGCCACCAGGCCGGGAAATCCTTCGCTGTCGCCATTGATGCAGCGGTAGCCGGTGGTGTCCGGGCCGAAGCCGGAGCGGCGGTCACGACAGGCCCGCGCCCGATCGAGCCACCAGCCGCGGTCGATTTTTTCCGGCGCTCCGGAGTGAATGATCCGCAGCGGGATCGGCGACTCCGGATCCCAGAAGCCCACCGCCAGGAAGCGGTCCCGGCGATCGTACACCACCGCGAGTTCGCCGGGTTCGCCGGGGCGATTGGTCGATTTCACCGACTCGGCGAAAACCCACGGGTGCCCGGCGCGGACGGTGGTTTCCGCGCGCGGGAAGAGCCGGATTTTCAAGGACGGATTCGCCATGGGCGGTCAGCCTGACCGCGGCCCGGCCCGACGACAACCGTGGCGTGGCCATGACAGAGAAACATGCTGATGGGAGAATACGCGGAGGTTGCGTTTCGGGGAAACGGGTTCCATCGTGGCGCCGAAATACAGCACCCAACGCTCATGACCCGAATTCTGATCCCACTTCTCGCCACCCTCGGCCTCGCCGCCGCCCAGGATGACGCCGCCAAGGCCAAGCTGATGGAGACCGGCAAGACCGCCTTCGCCACCTGCATGGCCTGCCATGGTCCGGACGGCACCGGCCTCCCGGTCGGAGACAAAAAGATGGCGCCATCGCTGGCCGGCTCACCGATCGCCACCGGAAAGCCCGACATCTTCGCGGGCGTGATCCTCAAAGGCATCGCCAAGGAAACGCAGGACTACATGGGGGTGATGGCTCCGCTCGAAGCCACCTTCCAGACCGACGAAATGCTGGCCGCGATCATGACTTACGTTCGCAGCTCCTTTGGCAACGACGCGGGCATGGTGACTCCGGAGCAGGCCAAGGAATACCGGGCCAAGTGGGCGGACAAGAAAGAGCCCCTCAAGCGCGCCGACATCGAGGAGATGGAGAAGAAGTAATTCGCTCTGAAACCGTTTTCAGCAGGGATCTCCACGTGGGGTCCCTGCTTTTTCTTTGGCTTCAGGAACGGTTGGCGGTGAACCGAATGTGACGGAGTCACGACCCGTTTTCAGAAAATGGAGAAAACCTGCTTGAATGGAACCGGACTAAACTTAGTCTAGTCGCATGAATATCCACGAAGCCAAAACCCACCTCTCGAAATTAGTCGAGCAGGCGGCAGCCGGTGAGGAGATTGTCATCGCGAAGGCGGGCAAACCGATGGCCAAACTGGTTCCTTATGCGCCCCCGATCGCTCCTCGCACCGGCGGCTTCCTTGCGGGCCAAATCTGGGAAGCACCGGATTGCTGGGATGCCGACCCGGAGCTGATCCAACTGATGACCGAAGGCGAAGTCGAACCCTCCAACCTTTCCCGCAAAGTGGCCGAGAACCCCACCGCTTACCGCGCCGGGAAATGAGAATCCTCCTCGATTCGCACGCGCTGTTGTGGTGGATGGATGACCCGCAGCGAGTCCGACCGGAGGCGCGTCAGGCGATCTCCGATCCGTCGAATCTCGTCTTCGCCAGTGCGGCCTCGGTCTGGGAGCTGGGACTCAAAGTGTCGAAGGGCAAACTCCGGCTACCGCTCGATTTTCATACCCGTTTCGCCGAAAACGGGATCGAGGCGATGCCCTTCACCGGCAGCCACGCGATGGCCTCGACGGCGCTGCCGGCAATTCATGGCGACCCCTTCGATCGAGCGCTGATCGCCCAGTGCCAGCTTGAAAGCCTGACCTTGGCGACTCGCGATTCGATCCTCGCCGACTACGGCATCGCCGTGCTGGCGGTGTGATCCGGCTCAGTCTTTCTTCAGCAAGTCCCGGATCTCCATCAGGAGCTTCTCCTGCGGGGTCGGAGCGGCCGGAGCGGCGACCGGCTTTTCGGCCTCCTTCTTCAGCCCGGCGATCACCTTTTTCACGATGATAAAGACGACGAAGGCGAGGATGGTGAAGGAAACGAAGTCCTGAAGGAACTGGCCGACCTTGATCGCCACGGCGGGGGTGTCCCCTTCCGCTGCCTTGATCGTCCACTTGATGTTGGAAAAGTTGATACCGGCGAGCAGCAGACCCAGCGGCGGCATGATGACGTTGTCGACCAGTGACTTCACCACGGCCGTGAAGCCCGCACCGAGGATGAAGCCCACGGCCATGTCGACGAGGTTGCCTTTGAAGGCGAATTCTTTGAATTCCTTGAGCATCGTTTGTTAGGAGGTTCCCGCGATACTCCGCAGTTTTTCATTCCCCCGCAACCGGTTTCTCCCCGGTCGTGCTCTTTCCATTCGCCTCCGGCGGGATGATCGGCCAGCTTGCCGCGCCATGTTCCGCCCCTCGACCGTCCAGGCGCTGGTGACCCGCCAGGTGCTGCTCTATACCCGCAATCCGGTGAGGGCCGTCGAGCTGTTCTTCTGGCCGATCGTCCAGCTGCTGGTCTGGGGTTTCGTGACCATGTATCTCCAGCAGCAGGCCGGCAGCGGCGGGCAGGACGGCTTCGCGCGGATGATCACCTTTCTCATCGGCGCCATCATCCTGTGGGACGCCCTGTTCCGCTCCCAGCAGGGAGTGGCGATCTCGTTTCTCGAGGATGTCTGGACGCGGAACCTGCTGAACGTCTTCGCCGCGCCGATCCGGATGACGGAATACCTGTCCGCCACCTTCGTCGTCGGCCTGCTGCGGGTGGTCATCACCGGCGTCGTGCTGGCGGCCATCGCCTGGATTTCCTACCAGTTCAACCTGTTCCAGTTCCAGTGGAAGCTGTTCGCCTTTTACGCCAACCTGATGATCTTCGGCTGGACGCTCGGGATCCTCTCCACCGCCCTGGTGCTGCGCTGGGGGCACGGGGTGGAGTCGCTGGCGTGGGCGATTCCCTTCATGATCCAGCCCTTTGCCTGCGTGTTTTATGAGGTGAACGTGTTGCCCGGCTGGATGCAGTGGGTGGCCCTGGCGATGCCGCCGGCGCACGTTTTCAACGGCATGCGCAGCATGGTGGCCACCGGGACCTTGAACCCGGGCGATCTGGTGCTCGCCGGCGGGCTGAATGTCGCCTACCTCGCCGTCGCCGGCCTGTTGTTTTCGCGGACGCTTTCGGTCGCCCGCGAGCGGGGGCTGCTGGTGAAAACGGCGGCGTCTTAGGCATCGCGGGCGCGCTTCGTTGACATTTGAGCCACGGCCGACCATAGCAGCCGCATGTCCACGGCGCTCCCGCCCAAGCCCCGCATCATCGGCCCGCGCACCCGCGTGTGCATCGTCGCCTCCCGCTACAACGAGCAGTTTTCCGACGCTCTCGTCGAAAACACGATCGCCGAGCTGGGCGAACTGATGCCGAACACGCGGGTCGATGTCATCCGGGTGCCCGGCGCGTTCGAGATCCCCGTGGTCGCCGCCGCCGTACTGAAACGCCAGGCACCGGCCGCATTGATCGCCCTCGGCGTGATCATCAAGGGCGCCACCGCCCATGCCGACCTGGTCGCCAAGTCGGTGGTCGACAGCCTCCAGCAGCTCGCCATCGAGGCCCAGCTGCCGGTCATCAACGAGGTCCTCCTCGTCGAGGACGAAAAGCAGGCCTACGCGCGCTGCATCGGCGCCAATCTGAACCGCGGCCGCGAAGCCGCCCGCGCCGCCACCGCGATGGTCGATGTGTTTCAGGAAATCAACCGCACGATGCCGATCGGCACCCGCTGATGCCCAGCCGACGCCAGATCCGCCGGACGGCGATCCAGTTCCTCTATTGCGCCGATCTCGAAGGCGGCGACGACCCGGCCCAGGTTCGCGAGGCCTTTTGGCAGTTCGTCACCGAGTCGGACCGCCGCGCGATCATCCTCGCCACGCGCAAAACGATCCAGCATCTGAACATCGGACGCGAGGAGCGCCGCGACGAGTTCACCACCCGCCTGCCCGCCGCCCTGGCCACCCTGCGCGCCGACCCGGATCTGGAGGACCAGGCCGCCCAGCTCCAACGCATCGCCGACCTCGAAAACGAATGGGACTCGGTGATGGCCGCGCTTTCCCGCCAGCCTCAGGACGATGAGGACGAAGCCGTGGTGTCCCGCTTCACGCCGCTGGTCGACCGGCTTTTCCTCATCAACCGCCAACTCATCGCCGCCCGCAACGAGTTGTCCCGCATCCTGCTCGACTTCCCCGGCCTGCGCGCCCGGCTGGAGCCGGTGCTGGGCTCGATCAAGCGTCTCGACCGCGTTTCCGCGCGGCTCAGCATGATCGAGAAGCCCGAGGACTTCCCCGACCACGCCGAGCTGACCCGCATCCGCGAGTCCCGCGCCGAGCTGCGCGAGCTGCAGGAAAGCGTGGACCACCTCGTCGATCGCGTGCTCGCCCGCAAGGAGGAGATCGACCGCATGCTGGAACGCGTGATCGAGAACTTCGCGCCCGAGCGCGTGGATCCGATCGACCGCGCGATCCTCCGCCTGGGCACGCTCGAGGTGCGCTTCGATGACAACGTGCCGATGCCGGTCGCCATCAATGAAGCCATCGAGCTGGCGCGCCAGTTCGGCACCACCGACTCTCCGCGCTTCGTCAACGGCATCCTCGACCGCATCGCCAAGGGCTGAGCGCGGTTCCAACCGCGACCGCATTTTCCCATCCCCCCGCGGCGTTCGAACTGCTAGGCCTCTCCCCCGATGCGCCGCCACCCGACTCCCTTCCAGCTCCGCACCCTGTGGAATGCCGCCACCGGCGTGGCCATCGCCGTCCTCGGCCTGCTGCTCACCCTGATCATCTGGCTGGTCGGCAAGGCCCTCGGGTTCCTCCAACCGGTCATCGTGCCGCTGGCCGTGGCGGGCATCATCGCCTACCTGCTGGATCCCGTGGTCCGCTGGTTCCAGAAACGCGGGCTCACCCGGCTGCGGGCCGTGATCGCCACCTTCGGCGCCTTCCTGGCCCTCGGCGCGGCGCTGGTCGCGCTGACCATCCCCTTGGTCGGAAACCAGATCAACGCCTTCCGCGCCAACTCCCCCTCCCTCACCCCGGCATCCGAGGAGGTCATTCCCAAAAACGCACCCTTCGAGCAGCGCATCGTGACCAACCTGATCGTCGTCCGCAGCGACTACAGCTGGACGCGGCCGGTGATCGACACCCTGCTCTCCGCCCCGGAGTCCGCGGAAAAGACCGCCCCCCCGGCCGCCGATGCCGGCGCGCCGCCGCGCGAGACGCTGACCCAGCAGCTCAACGAATACTCCGCCTCCCGCCAGGCCGCGAAGAACGCCGGCGAGGATCTACCGGAGCCGCCGACGCTGGACTTTTACGACACCTCGATGTGGTCCTACCTCAAGGACCTTAACGACGACGCCCTGCGCTGGATCAAGGGCGGCACGGGCAAGGTCCTGGGATTCCTCGGCCTGATCCTCGGCTTCGTCATGACGCCGATCTATCTCTACTTCTTCCTCAAGGACTCCGCCTCGATCCGCGAGCACTGGCACGAATACGTCCCCCTCAAGGCCTCGCGCTTCAAGACCGAGGTCATCGAGACGCTCACCGAGATCAATGGCTACATGATCTCGTTCTTCCGCGGCCAGGTGCTCGTCGCCTTCATCGACGGCCTGTTCATCGGCATCGGCCTCACGCTTTTCGGGCTGCCGCTCGGCATCCTGTTCGGCGTCATGATGGCGATTGTCGGCATCATCCCCTTCGTCGGCAATATCCTCACCCTCATCCCCGCCTGCCTGCTGGCCTTCTTCCACTACTCGGACCCCAGCCACGCCTCGATCGTCGGCGACAACCCGTGGGCCAATGTTGCCGCGGTCTGCGCCATCTTCTTCCTCGCCCAGCAGGTGAACTCGATGTTCACCGCGCCGAAGATCGTCGGCGATTCGGTCGGCCTGCACCCGATGACCGTCATCTTCTCGATGATCTTCTGGTCGCTCATCCTCGGTGGCTTCGTCGGTGCCTTGCTGGCGGTGCCGCTCACTGCCTCCATCAAGGTGCTCTTCCGCCGCTACATCTGGGAAAAAACGCTCAGGAACCCACCGCCCGACTCCTCGACCGTGGGTGATCCCGGGGACCTCGACCCGGATCCGGTCTGAGCCGCAGCCATCGCCGCGCTCCCCGCTCCCGCTCCCGCTCCCCGCTCCCTGCTCCCTGCTCCCTGCTCACGGCCCACTGGCGACAAATCCCAGCCCGTCTCGCGCCTTGCGGGATGAGCCACTCTGGTCTTGGCTCGGCCGCGTGAGATTCGCCCTCATCCTTGTCCTCGCCGCCGCCCTCCCCTCGACCGCACCGGCCGCCCTGCTGGCCCATGTTTCCACCACGGTGGGCGACATCACCGTGGAGCTGCAATACGACAAGGCCCCGCAGGCCGTCGCGAACTTCATCACGCTCACCGAGGGCACCCGGGCGCACATCGACGCCGACACCGGCGCCCTTTCCCACGAGCCGTATTACATCGGGGAAAAGTTCTTCCGCGTGGTCGACGATGCCACCTTCAAGATCGCCCAGACCGGCTCGGGCACCGGCACCAACTCCGGCGGTCCCGGCTACACCTTCAAGGACGAGTTCGATCTCTCGCTCCGCCACGTCCCCTACGTCCTCAGCATGGCCAACAGCGGGCCCAACTCCAACGGCAGCCAGATCTTCTTCGTCGGAAACTCCACGCCTTCCCACCTCGATGACGTCCACACCCTCTTCGGACTCGTGCCGGACGCCGCCAGCCGCGCCACCATCGATGCCATCCACGCCGCGGGAAACGACGGCTCGTCCATCACGGCCATCACCTTCGAGCGCACCGACGCCGCCGCGGAGGCCTTCGATGAATTCGCTCAGAACCTGCCGACGGTGACTCCGCTCGAGGGCGCCCTGGAAGTCACGCCCGGAGATTCGTCCCGCTTCGTCGTCAGCAGCCCTCTCGAACACGGAGACATGCTTGCTTTCACCCGCTCGGAAGACCTCGCCACCTGGTTGCCGGCGCTGAAAAACCACCTCGGAATCAACGAGGATCCCTCAGCGGTCACCTCCCTCACACTCGACGACGCCTCCAGCTCCCGCGCCTTCTATCACCCGGTGCTCGCCCGGCATCCCGGAGCGGTCGCGCCCTCCCTGACGGCGAACCTTTCCTTCAACCTCGCCGTCACCAACGCCTCTTTGGTTTTCGCTTTCGACGAGACCGGCACGGCCGGCACCGTCACCTACACGCCCGCCACAGGCTCCGTCGTCAGCGGGACCTTCAACTACTACTCCGGCAGTAGCTCGGCCCACGAAATCAACTTCATCGCCGACACCAACCTCAACCCGCAGTATTTCCTGATCAAGGTCGGCTGCGATGACCAAAGCGACGGCACCATCTCCGGGCGCCACAACACCCAGTCGTGGAACGGCACGCAGTGGACACTCTTCGATGCCGGCTCCGCCACGATCGCCGGGCTGGAGTGACTCACCCCCCGAACCACTCCGGCTTCACCAGCCAGGTGCAGTAGGTGAAATAGCCGACCATCAGCAGGGCGCCCTCCACCCGGTTGATGCGCGCCCCGCGGGCGAGCAGCGGCACCAGCGCCAGGGTGAAGCCGCCCATCACCCACAGGTCGAGGCGGTTGAGGTTTTCCACCTCGATCGGCTTGAGGACGGAGGCCAGCCCCATCACCGCCATCATGTTGAAGAGGTTCGAGCCGATGATGTTGCCGGCGATGATGTCCGTCTCCTGGCGCCGCGCCGCCGCGATGGTCGTGGCCAGCTCGGGCAGCGAGGTGCCCACCGCCACCAGCGTCAGGCCGATCACCACCTCCGGCACGCCGAACTTCTGGGCGATCGCCACGCCGCCGACGACCAACCGGTCCGCGCCGAAAACCAGACCCGCCAGCCCGATCACCACCCAGGCCACGCTTTTCCACGCCGGACCGCGGGACTCGCGGATCACGTCGTCCGGCAGATCGACCGGCACCTCGCCGGGGTGCTTGCGGGCCACCTTGATGCTGGCCATCACATAAATGATGATCCCGGCGAAAAGCAGCAGGCCCTCCCACTGCGCCAGCTCCCCGTCCCAGATCATCGCGATGAAGACCATCGTGACGCCCAGCAGGATCGGGATTTCCCGCCGGATCACCTGGCTGCCGACGACCAACGGGCGGATCAATGCCGCCAGCCCGAGCAGCAGGGCGATGTTGCAGATGTTCGAGCCCACCACATTGCCCACCGCGATGTCAGCCTGGGTGTTCGGATCCAGATTCGCCTTCAGGCTGACCAGCAGCTCCGGCGCGCTGGTGCCGAAGGCGACCACCGTCAGCCCGATCACCAACGGCGTCACGCCGGCCCTGAGGGCGATCTCCGAGGCCCCCTTCACCAGCCAGTCCGCGCCCACCGAAAGCAACACCAGCCCGAGCGCCAGCCAACCGAGATTTACAAGAAGGTCCACCGCGCGACCCTGCCGCAGTCCCGCACATTTCCAACTGGAATCGGGCCCTTGGTTTCCACCTGGGGGAGCCGGTAGCCGGTAGCCGGTAGCCGGTAGCCGGTAGCCGGTAGCCGGTAGCCGGTAGCCGGTAGCCAGTAGCCAGTAGCCAGTAGCCGGTAGCCGGTAGCCGGTAGCCGGTAGCCAGTAGCCAGTAGCCAGTAGCCAGTAGCCAGTAGCCAGTAGCCGGTAGCCGGTAGCCGGTAGCCGGTAGCCAGTAGCCAGTAGCCAGTAGCCAGTAGCCGGTAGCCGGTAGCCGGTAGCCGGTAGCCGGTAGCCGGTAGCCGGTAGCCAGTAGCCAGTAGCCAGTAGCCAGTAGCCAGTAGCCAGTAGCCAGTAGCCAGTAGCCAGTAGCTGGGGGAGGGGCAGAACTTGAATCCTCTCGTGCTTTCCCCTTGATGCGTGCCCTGCCCCCCGGTCTCCCGGATCGCCACGCTTTCCAACTGCCAACTGCCAACTGCCAACTGCCAACTGCCAACTGCCAACTGCCAACTGCCAACTGCCTCACTGCCCCTGCTCCCTGCTCCCTGCTCCCTGCTCCCTGCTACTTGCTACTGGCTACTTGCTCCCTGCTACTTGCTCCCTGCTCCACGCTTTCCCCTTGCTACTGGCTACCGGCTACTGGCTACTTCCCCCCCATGTCTCGCACCCATCGCATCGCAGTCCTCGCCGGCGACGGCATCGGCCCGGAAGTCATGACCGAATCGCTCCGCGTCCTCGACGCCGTCGAAGCGAAATTCGGCTTCACCACCGAGCGCAACGAGCAACTCGTCGGTGGCGCCGCCATCGATGCCTCAGGCCACCCGCTCCCGCCCGCCACCGTCGAGGCCTGCGAGCAGGCCGATGCCATCCTCTTCGGCTCCGTCGGCGGCCCGAAATGGGAAGGCCTGCCGCCCGAGATCCAGCCCGAGCGCGGGGCCCTGCTGCCCCTGCGCAAGCACTTCGGCCTCTTCGCCAACCTCCGCCCCGGCGTCTGCCTGCCCTCGCTCACCCACGCCTCGCCGGTCAAAAACGAGCTCATCCCCCACGGCTTCGACGTCCTCTGCGTCCGCGAACTCACCGGCGGCGTCTATTTCGGCACCCCGAAAGGCCGCGAAGTCCGCGAGGGCGAAGTCACCGCCTTCGACACCATGGTTTACAAGGTCAGCGAGATCGAACGCATCCTCCGCGTCGCCTTCACCGCCGCCATGGGTCGCGGGAAAAAACTCGTCTCCGTCGACAAGGCCAACGTCCTCGCCTCCTCCGTCCTCTGGCGCGAGACCGCCGTCGAGATCGCCAAGGAATTCCCCGAAGTCGAGCTCAGCCACCTCTACGTCGACAACGCCGCCATGCAGCTCGTCCGCCGGCCGGACAGCTTCGACGTCCTCGTCACCGAGAACCTCTTCGGCGACATCCTTTCCGATGAAATGGCGATGATTTCCGGATCGCTCGGCATGCTCCCCTCCGCCTCGCTCGGCGGGAAAAAGGAGGGCAGCGACCTCTACTTCGGCATGTATGAGCCCTCCGGCGGCTCCGCCCCCGACATCGCCGGCCAGGGCATCGCCAACCCCATCGCCCAGATCCTTTCCGCCGCCATGCTGCTCCGCTACTCGCTCGGCGAAAGCAAAGCCGCCGACGCCATCGACGCCGCCGTCGCCCGGGTCATCGACGAAGGCTACCGCACCGGCGACATCGCCACCGGTGCCGCCAGCGAGAAAAAGGTCGGCACCCGGGAAATGGCCGACGCCATCCTCGCCGCCCTCTAGGGAGAGCGGGCAACCTGCCCGCCCGAGACCTCCACTCCAACCGCCCGTCCGCCCTCCCGCGGCCGGGCTTTCTCATTTTCGGCAGGGTCGACCGCCCCCGGTCGACCGCCACGCACTCCGACCACTCCGATCCGAACCACGGAATACACGGAAATCACGGAAGGGACGGGCAGCGCGGGGAATTCAGGAACAACGAAATCGACGAAAGCGACGAAATCTGAAGATGCCTACGGTAGGGCCTCCGCCCCCGGTCGACCGCGCCTCAAAGGTAGGGTCGACCGCCCCCGGTCGACCGCCACGCACTCCGACCACTCCAATCCGAACCACGGAATACACGGAAATCACGGAAGGGACGGGCAGCGCGGGGAATTCAGGAACAACGAAATCAGCGAAAGCGACGATCTGAAGACGCCAGCGGCAGGGTCGCGGCCCCCGATCGACCGCCCCCGGTCGACCGCGCCTCACCCCACGAGCCTCATCGTCCCCATCAGCCAGTTCACAGAAAACCAGCCACCCGCCACGCCCTCCATCCTCCCATCCGAATCACGGAAATCACGGAAATCACGGAAATCACGGAACGGACACAGGCAGCGCGGGGAAATTCAGGAACAACGAAATCAGCGAAAGGGGCGAAATCTGAAGATGCCAACGGCCGGGCCTCCGCCCCCGATCGACCGCGCTTCAAAGGTAGGGTCGACCGCCCTCGGTCGACCGCGCCTCACCCCACGAGCCTCATCGTCCCCACCAGCCGGTTCACGGAAAACCAGCCACCCGCCACGCCCTCCATCCTCCCATCCGAATCACGGAAATCACGGAAATCACGGAAATCACGGAAATCACGGAACGGACACAGGCAGCGCGGGGAAATTCAGGAACAACGAAATCGACGAAAGCGACGAAATCTGAAGATGCCAACGGCCGGGCCTCCGCCCCCGATCGACCGCGCTTCAAAGGTAGGGTCGACCGCCCTCGATCGCCCGCGCCTCACCCCACGAGCCTCATCGTCCCCCATCAGCCGGTTCACGGAAAACCAGCCACCCGCCACGCGCTCCGACCACCGAAACACCGAAACACCGAAACACCGAAACACCGAAACACCGAAGGGACACGGGCAGCCCGGCCAAACTCGGGAACAACGAAATCGACAAAAGCGACGAAATCTAAAAACGCGGCGGCAGCGTCGACCGCCCCCGGTCGATCGCGCCCCACCCTCGAAACCCTCCGCCCCCCCAGCCGCCCGCCCTGCCCGAGGCGCTCCAGGATCCCCTGCCCAGCCCCCCTTTTTCTCCTTTTCATCCGCCTTCCACCGCAGGCGGCTTTCCCTCCTTTTTCGTTTCCCACCGCTCTCCGCGCCGTCCAAATCCCCATGCCGGCCGCGGCACCCATCGTGCGTTACGATGGTCTTGCTTTTTTATACTCGCCTCGCGCTGGCCCGTCACCCACACTGCACCCATCGTCTTTTTCGCTATGCCCCCGTTCCACGCTTCGTCAGTTCATTAAGCTAACGTAAATATCTTCCAAAGAAAGAAGCACCGACCTCCCGCCTGTGCCCTCTCCGCCCCCTCCATCCCCCGGCTCCGCTCCCATCCCCACTTCATTCTTTCTCCTTTTCGCCCGACACATCTTCCCGCGCCGCGGCCACCTCATCTTTCCCCCGAAGAGTCGCGAGGTGTTCATTGCCCCCGCGGCGCGGGATCCGTGGCGGCCGCTTCCATCCGCCGAGCCAAGCGCTTCTCAAAGCGAGCCAGACACTCGAAAGCCCTTGCCCGAACCTCTCCCATCAACCTCTCCAACTTCGGAAAACCGTCATGACCTCCTCCTCCCACGATATCAATGTTGCATGCCCCTGCACCACAGGGTGACTCATTCTCCCTATTTCTATCTTGCCATCCCCGAGGCATTCTAACTACCTCTCTATTTGATGCCATGAAGGTCTTCACCCGTGCCATGAAGAAACCCCGGACAGCGCCCCGCGACATACCGGCCTATTCAAGCATTTGCCCGGCATCCTCCCCCCAACTTCAAAGCCAGACCTATCAACGGCGCGGTCGATCCACGCAACGGCCCGGTCGGCCTGCGCAACGGCCCGGTCGGCCCACGCAACGGCTCGGTCGGCTCACGCAATGGCCCGGTCGGCTCGCGCAATGGCCCGGTCGGTTCCCGCGACGGCCCGGTCGGCTCACGCAACGGCCCGGTCGGCTCACGCAACGGCTCGGTCGGCTCACGCAACGGCCCGGTCGGCTCACGCAACGGCTCGGTCGGCTCACGCAACGGCCCGGTCGGCACACGCAACGGCCCGGTCGGCTCGCGCAACGGCCCGGTCAGCTTACGCAACGGCCTGGACGGCTTGCACCGCGCATCGGGAGCCCCCGGCATCACACCTTCCCCCTGAAAATTGACCAACGATAACCCCCAACCTCCATGAAAGACGAATTCGCCAACCGCCAGAACATGCACCTCACCGTGCTCAAACTCCTCGAAAACCCTGCCTTCCAGCCCGCCTGGAAGAACCAGAAACCCACCGCCTTCACCACCCGCGCCGCGGAGTTCGGCACGGTGGTGAACGGGTTGACCCAACTCATCTCCGACCAACAAGCCGCCACCACCGGCTATGCCGGCGACAAGGAGCGCGAGGAGGAAGAGCTTGAAACCCTCGCCCACGAGATCGGCCAAACCCTCTCGGACTGGTTTGAAGAAAACGACCGCGAGGGCGATGCCGCCCAGATCGATCTCTCCCTCCACCGCTGGCAGCGCCTGCGCGACGCCGAACTCATCGCCAAGGCCCGCCTGCTCCACACCAAGCTCACCGCCGCCCTCGCCGAGGACGCCGCCGGCCTCGCCGAATACGGTCTCACCCCGGACGACGCCACCGCGCTGAAGAAGGAAACCGACGATTTTGAGCGCGTCACGGCCGATCCCTCCGCGGCCATCTCCCGCCGCAAGGCGCTCACCGCCGCCCTCCGGCCGAAGTTCCGCGTGGCGGCCGTCCTGCTGAAAAAGATGGACCGCCTCGTCCCCCGCCTCCGGCGAAACCCCGGCGGCCCCGAGTTCGCCGCCGCCTGGGCCGCTTCCCGCATCATCCGCGACCTCGGCGGCAGCGCCGGAGAAACAGACGAATCCCCGGGCACTCCCGAACCCGAAGCGCCCGCCGCCTGACCTCCTACCGCCGGGCCCGCCCCCCACGGGTCCGGTGGCTCTATCTTCCAACGACCCAGTGTTCGCTCCCATGTCTCGTCCCCCCTTTGCCCACAGCGCCGAATCTGGTCGGCCGTGGGAGCCTCTCTTCACCCCCTTCGGCGCTGGCCCCGACGAGTGCGGGCGGGACAACTGCCCCCGCTGCGAAGCCATGGATCCGCAACACGGCCACCTCAACAAAGTCGCCTACTGGACCGCCCGTTTCGCCGCCGACATGTTCCCTCCCGGCCCCAACCGCGACGCCGCCCACCCATGGGGCTACCTCGCTGGCCTCTGGCACGATCTCGGGAAGTTCGCGCCGAGATGGCAGGAATATCTCGCTTCGAAGGCCGACCCCCATGTCGCCGAAGTCACCGGAAAAACCGATCACTCCACCGCAGGTGCCCGACACGCCGCCGCCACCCACCTTCTCGGCCATCTCCTCGCCTACCCCATCGCCGGGCATCACTCCGGCCTCTTGGATGCAGAATCGAATCACGCCTGCCAACGCGCCCGCCTCACCAAAGCCGACTTGCCGGACTACTCCTGCGCACCTGAGGAGATTCTTGAGTTTCCGTTCCCTGATGCGCCCCCTTTCCTGAAGTCAGGCGACGACTTCACACTCGGCTTCTTTACCCGCCTCCTTTTCTCAGGCCTCGTCGATGCCGATTTTCTTGCCACCGAGAGTTTCATGAACTCTCGCCAAACCTCGGCACGGAACTCCGTTCCCGACCAAGCTCTGGAGAAAATTGCCGACCTCGTCCGGGCTCACATCGATTCCTTGGGAGTCCCGAACCTGGAGGACACCGTCAACCTTCAGAGAAAGGCCGTCGTCGATGACTGCATCCAGGCATCGGTTGAAATGCCCGGCCTCTTCACCCTCACTGTTCCGACCGGCGGAGGGAAGACTTTGTCTTCGCTGCTCTTCGCTCTTCTCCACGCCATCGCCAACGGCCAGACAAGAGTCATCTTCGTCGTTCCCTTCACCTCGATCATCGAACAAAACGCCGAGGTCATTCGCGAAATCGTAGCTCCTCTCCAGACCCACACCTTCACCCCTCTTATCGAACACCACTCCGCGCTCTCCCCGGACAAGGAGACCGAGCAATCGCGCCTCGCCACGGAAAACTGGGACGCGCCCATCATCATCACCACCGCCGTCCAATTTTACGAATCACTCTTCGCAGCGAGGACTTCCCGAAACCGCAAACTCCACCACATCGCCAACTCCGTCGTCGTGCTCGACGAAGCCCAGGCTCTCCCAGTCGATTTCCTCTCCCCTTGCCTTCGCGTGCTGCGCGAACTCACCGATCACTATCACACCACCACCGTCCTCTGCACCGCGACCCAGCCTGCCATTCATCACCATCCCGACGACTTTCCGATCGGCTTGAAAAACTGCCGGGAAATCATCCGCGATCCCGCCGCCCTTTTCGCCGCCCTTAAGCGGGTCGATCTTCATTTCCTCGGTTCGCTCGCGGATACCGAACTCGCTCAACGTCTTCTCAAGCAGCCTCAAGCCCTCTGCATCGTCAACCGTCGGAAACATGCCCGGGAGCTCTTCCGTCAATTGGGCAATGCCGAAGAAAACTATCATCTCTCGGCCCTCATGTGCCCGGAGCACCGCTCGGAGATTCTAGCCCAAGTTCGCGAACGCCTCCGAAAGGGCCTCCCGGTCCGTTTGATTTCCACCCAGCTCATTGAAGCAGGTGTCGATGTCGATTTCCCCGTCGTCTATCGCTCCCTCGCCGGGCTCGACTCCATCGCCCAAGCCGCCGGCCGCTGCAACCGGAACGGCAAGTTACCTACCCGAGGCGAAACCTACATTTTCGCTCCCGAAGACCAGAAGGGCGAAGCCTACTTTCGCGAGACCGCACAAGTCGCCAGCGGCCTGATCGACCTCAATCCGGACTTGCTCGGCCAAGAGGCCATTCACGCCTACTTCGACCTCTATTATTACCAACAGAAGAGCCGATGGGATTCGAAGGACATCGTCTCGACGGAGAGCTTCAGGAGAAACAACGACCGCGATTTCCCCTTTTGCTTCCAGTTCGCCAGCGTTGCCGAGAAGTTCCGCCTGATCGACGACTGGCAGGTTCCCGTCCTCATCCCCTACGACGAAAAGGCCCGAAAGCTGATCGAGCAACTTCGCAACCCGGCGATCCCTCCCCATCGCGACCTGCTCCGCGGTCTCCAGCGTTACGCCGTCCAGATCTCACCGAAGGTCCGGGACGAGAACATCCGGTCGTTCGAAGTCCTTCGTGATGGCCAGTTCCATGTCCTGATTTCCAAAGAGATCAACTACTCGTCCGACTTCGGCATCAGCTTTCTTGAAAGCGACACCGCCTCAAATTCCCTGATATGTTAATCTTCCCTGCAAAGAATAGCCGCCATCACAGTCGTGATGACGGTATTCGCGAACACATCCATGTTTCAATCCGCACCCCTCGTGTGAGGAATGACTTGGGACACAGCAAAAGCCTGCCCCACGCCAGCAATCAGCTGGAGATAGTTGGGCACCGGGAGCACGAGCCTTGTGACGCACTCGACCGCAGGATTCGAACCTGCATTTGCAACCAGTCCATTGGGGCCTGCTTTACCAGCTCGAGCTTCCGGTGCCGCGGACTTCCTACTCGACATCCCCTCACCAAGTCAACACCCTTTCGCAAATACTTCCATGAACTACGGAATTCATCTTAAAGCCACTGGCGACTACGCCCTCTTCAGCCGCCCAGAAATGAAGGTCGAGCGCGTTTCCTACGACGTCATGACCCCTTCCGCCGCCCGCGGCATCCTCGAAGCGATCTACTGGAAACCCCAGATCCGCTGGATCATCGACGAAATCCACGTCCTCAACCCGATCCGCTTTACGAATATCCGCCGTAACGAGGTTGCCTCCAAAATCCCCGTCCAAGGCGGCACCGGCGTCAACGCTGCCATGCGCGATGTCTCCATCCGCCCCGCGATGGATGTCGCCGAGAACCGCCAGCAACGCGCGTCCCTGCTGCTCAAGGATGTCGCCTACCTCATCAAAGCCCACGTTCACATCCTCGATCCCCGGTTGGAGAAGGGCGACGCCCCGGCTCCGGAAAATGAGGCCATCGGCAAGCACCTCGACATGTTCAAGCGCCGCGCCCGTAAAGGACAGGCCTTCCACCAACCCTACTTCGGCTGCCGCGAGTTTCCCGTGCGCTTCGAACTCATCGAAAACGAAGCCGAACTCCCCTCCCCCCACGATTCGCTCGCTGGCGAAAAAGACCTCGGCTTCATGCTCCACGACATCGAGTTCGAGCAGGACCGAGCAACGAAGAAGGTCCGCTCTACCATTCCTCACTTCTTCCGAGCCACAATGACCGACGGCATCATTACCGTCCCCGCCCTTCCCTTCGCCATCTGAACCGTGGCGGCGGATTTTATCCGCCATGCCCTCCCTCGTCATGATCCTTCAAGCCCTCAACGATCTCTATTCCCGCCTCGCCGCCGATCCCTCCTACGAAATCGCGCCGCCGGGATTCTCCCCGCAGAAGATCAGCTTCCGCATCCGCATTCGACCAGACGGCTCGCTTGTCCAGATCGAGGACGCGCGAACGCCAGACGAGAAGGGAAAGCTTCAGAATACGGTGATGCTGGTTCCCGGTGAGGCAAAGCCCTCGGGTGCCGGTATCAATCCCGGGCTGCTCTGGGACAATCAGACCTATCTCTTAGGTCGGCAGCCTGAGGACAAAGCCGAGGGATTCGGGCAGGCTCGGTTTGAAGCCCTCCGTCAGCGGCATTTGGAAGTAGAAAAAGCCATCGACGATCCAGCGTTCTCCGCGGTCTGTCGCTTTCTCGAAGGTTGGTCCCCCGAACAACTGACCGACCATCCCATCCTTAACGATGTAGGGACCGGCTTCGGCATCTTCGCCCTCCAAGGAGAAAAGCGTCCCGTCCATGAAGTCGCGCGAATCAAGAAATGGTGGACCGAATCGCTCGCAGGCGCCGCGAGCGAGGAAACTGAGCAGGGTCAATGCCTCCTGTCGGGCGCGGTTTCCCCCATCGCCCGCCTGCACCCGAAGATCAAAGGCGTCACTGGAGCCCAATCAGCCGGTGCTTCCCTGGTCTCCTTCAATGCTTCCGCCTATGAATCCTATGCAAAAAGCCAGAGCTATAACGCCCCGGTGAGCGAAACCGCCGCCTTCCAATACGGCACGGCGCTGAACTCCCTCCTTACCGGGCCTCACTCTGACACGCATCGAATCCGCATCGGCGACACCACCACCGTTTTCTGGACCGACAAGCCGACGATCGTCGAAGACATTTTCGCCGACATTCTGGGAGGAGGCTCGCAGGCCGCTGAGGAAGTCCAGGACGTCACCAAGCGCCAGCAGATCCGTCGTCTCCTCGAAGCCATCCGGAGCGGAGGACGCCACCAGGAGCTTGGCGAAGCTCAGACCGCCTTCTACATCCTCGGCCTCGCACCGAACGCTGCGCGCGTTTCCATCCGGTTCTTCCACCGTTCGACCGTGGCGGACCTGATCGACAAGCTGCACGGGCATCACCGATGTTTCGAAATGGTGCGTCAGTTCACTGAACAGGTCGGCAAGCGGATGCCGGATCCAGAGTTCCCCGCCATCTGGCAAATCCTCCGGGAAACCGCCCGTGTCGCCGATGAGATCCCGCCTTTGCTCGGCGGATCACTCGCCCGCGCGATCATCGAAGGCACTCCTTACCCGGAAGGTCTTTTCGCCGCCGTCATCCGACGCATCCATGCCGACCGCACCATCAACTATCTCCGTGCCGCCACCCTCAAGGCGGTGCTCGTAAGAAATCACAAACAAACCATCCCCGTCATGTTAGACACCGCCAATACCGAACCGGCCTACCTTCTCGGTCGGCTTTTCGCTGCACTCGAAAAAACCCAGGAAGACGCGCTTGGCAGCGTGAATGCTGGGTTGCGCGACAAATATTACAGCGCTGCTTCCGCGACGCCGGCCAGCGTATTCCCTCGCATCCTGCGCACCTATCCCCATCACCTCAGCAAGCTCGGGGAAGGAGCAAAAATCGTCCGCGACCGATTGGTGCAGGACATCCTCGGCAATCTGGATGCTTCGGGTTTCCCGAACCAATTCCCCCTCAAGAAGCAAGGGATCTTCGCCATCGGCTACTACCACCAACGCAAAGACTTTTTCACCAAAAGAGAGACTACCTCCGAAACTGAAACCACCGCCGCTTGAAACCTTCAACTGATACACTGACCATGAACCACCGCTACGACTTCCTCTTCCTTTTCGATGCCCAGGACGCCAACCCAAATGGTGACCCCGATGCCGGCAACCTTCCCCGCATCGACGTCGAGTCCGGCCAAGGCCTCGTCACCGACGTCTGCCTCAAGCGCAAGATCCGCAACTTCGTCGCCATGACTGGCGGAGGAAGAGACGGCAAGCGTATCTACTTCACCGAAGGTGCCGTTCACAACCTCCAGCACAAGGAGGCTTACGAAGCCATTGGAGAAACACCCGCCAAGACCGTGAAACCGGAGATCAAGGACAAGGCCACCGCCTGGATGTGCGAGAACTACTACGACATCCGGACCTTTGGTGCCGTCATGTCGACCGAGGTGAATTGTGGCCAGGTCCGCGGCCCCGTGCAGATTTCCTTCGCCCGCTCGATTGACCCGATCGTTTCCAGCGAACACGCCATCACCCGCACCTCCGTCACCAACGAGAAGGACATCGAGAAAGAACGCACCATGGGTCGCAAGTTCACCATCCCCTACGGCCTCTACAAAGCCCAAGGATTCGTGAACCCTTTCCTTGCCAAGCAAACCGGATTCAGCGACGACGACCTCGAACTCCTCTTCCAATCGCTGGAGAACGCCTTCCAGTTCGACCAGTCCGCCGCCCGCCCCGCCGGCAGCATGAACCCTCGCGCGCTCATCATTTTCAAACATGACAGCGCTCTTGGCTCAGCACCGAGCCACAAGCTGTTCGATGCCGTGAAGGTCACGAAAAAAGACGATGTCGAAGTCCCTCGATCATTCTCTGACTACACTGTGGAGATCGATCGTTCCGCGATCCCTGATGGTGTAGAGATCATCGAACGCATCTGACCCGTGTCAGACGACCCCGCCCACCTCGAAGCCGCCCTGCCCGGGTTTTGCCGGGCGCGGGCGGTGGTGAAGGCGCGGGGCGACTCGGTCGCTCCGCTGGGTTTCGTCGGGACGAAGTTCGATTTCTACCGCTTCGCCAACCGCTTCCGGCTGGTGACCTGTTTCCAGGGCCTGCGGCTCGATGGCTTCACCGAGGAAACCACCAGCGGCTATGACGCGCTGACCCGCGCGTTCTTCGCTTGGTCGGCCTTCGAGCGCTACGCGGAGATGGCGAATGACCGGGCACCCTATCGCCGGCTTTTCGCCCATCATCCGCGAAAACACGTCCGCGAGCTGGCGGCGCACTGCCGGGCGCTCGATCCGGAGCACCGGCTCATCGGCTTCCTGCTCGATCAATCCATCCTCCCCGCCCACGCCACCTTCCTCGCGCGATACCGGGACGGCCACGATTTCTCCGTGCTGACGCTGGCCGCGAGCATGCGCCACATTTTCGCCCACGGCATCCTGACCGCGCATCCGAACGGACTGCCGGCGGAGAACCTGGCGAACCTTTCCCGCAGCCTCGGCAATTTCCTGATCCACTTCATCCGCAGCGACTTCGCGCGGCGGGTGGCGCTGGCGGAAAAGCTGCCTCCACCATGACTCATGGGCTCCTCCGAATACTCCATGGATGAGGCAATGGATTTCCTGCACCGGCTTTTCCCGGATGGCGGGAAATTCGACGCATGGAGGGACGAGGTTTGTCCCGAAGGCTGGCGGGCTTCGCCGTTACGCGCGGCTTTCCATCCCAGCCTGGAGCAGCTCTTTGCCGAGCACCTGCGGTTTCAGAAAACCATGGCCAGGTTGCGGGCTCTCCGTCGGCCGGACGATCCGAGCCAGCCTCCTTCCCCCACTCCGCCTGAGCCCGAAGCGGTCGAGACCTTCGAGGAATTCGCCGCGCGGATGTCGGAACAGCCCGAATCGCCGGACACGGACGATGACGAGGAAGCCGCCGAGCTTTTCGGCAGGTGCCTGTGGGATGTGTTTTCGGACAACCATGAGGTCATCGCCTGTGACGGCCGCGCCGTCAGCCTCGGCTCCTTCCGTGGTTCCGGGGGGATGATCGCCGACTTCATGGAAGGAAACAGGGGCTCGGACGATGACTTTCGCTTGAATCGCTCCGACTACATCAGGTTCTACCTGGGCACATGGATGGTTTCCGGTCGGACCGATCTGGGCCCGATCTATGAGTTCATTTTCCGCCGGCTGAAGTCCCACGGTGCCCGCTGGAGATATGCCTTTCCGCGGATCCATCTCATTTCCTTCGATCCGCCGGAGCCAGCTGCGGAGAACTATGACTCCTCGGCCGCCCTGGCCGCGGCGGAGGAGCGCCAGCGTCGCGAGAGGGACCTCGCCCGCGAGCGGGCCCGGCTCGACCGCATGACCCAGTCGGCGAAGCGCGAAGCCCGCGCCGGCCCGCCACCTGCCACCGTGCGTGCTTTCCAAGGCGTCTTCGGCCACTTCCCCGAGGGCTGGCCGCCCGACCCCTACACGGCGGACTAACGAGAACCCCGTCTTTCCATGAGCTTCGACCAAGGAGAGTTCGACTTCGACGCCCCCGGTGACGGTGGCGGATACCGACGCTGGAGGGAGCGGCTCGACGAAGAGCGGCTTCGTTTCGAGCGCCGTTGGGGAGTGCCTCTGGGCCGGCGGGTGCGCATCCGGATCGAAGGCCATGCACGGTCCATCGTCGGCCGGATCGAATTGGCTCAGTCCAAACCTTCGCACGGCAAGCCGCGGCTCCGGATCGGCTCGCTGGAATTCACCCCGGAGGAGATCAAGAGCGTTGTCCGGAAGGACGACTGAAACACGCCGCGCGTCATGATTTCCGACGACGACCTCCTCCCGCTCTCCGCGCTGCAGCATTTCCTCTACTGTCCGCGGCAGTGCGCGCTGATCCACCTGGAGCAGGCCTGGGCGGAGAACCGCTACACGGCGGAGGGAAACCGGATGCACGCCCGCGCCCACGAGGGTCCGGACGAGTCGCGGCCGGGGATCCGGATCACGCGGGGCATGCCGGTGGTTTCCCGCGAACTCGGCCTGTCCGGCCAGTGCGATGTGGTCGAGTTTCACACCGATGGCCGGGTGCTGCCGGTGGAATACAAACGCGGCAAGCCGAAGGCGCACCGGGCGGACGAGGTGCAGGTGGCGGCGCAGGCGATGGCGCTGGAGGAAATGCTCGGGGTCGAGATTCCGCGAGCGCTGCTGTTTTATGGAAAGACCCATCGGCGGGTCGAGGTCGCGCTGGATGCGGAGCTGCGCGGGCTCTGCAGGGAGCTTGCAGCCGCGCTGCACGCGATGATGCGCGAGCGCGAAACGCCACCTGCGGACTACGAGGCGCGGAAGTGCGATGCCTGCTCGCTGATCGAGATCTGCCAGCCGCGAGCGCTGCGTTTCAAGCGAGGTGTCGCGGCGTGGTTCGACGCCCAACTCAACTCCACCCGCCGCCCCCCGGAGCCCTGACCCCCACCATCTCCCATCTCCCATCTCCCATCTCCCATCTTCCTCGATGAAACGCCACCTCAACACCCTCTTCGTCACCCTCGAAGGCGCTTATCTGCGGAAAGACGGAGCCGCCATCGAGATCCGGCATGAGGGCGAGACGAAGCTCCGGGTCCCGCTGCACAACCTGGACGGCATCGCCTGCTTCGGCTGGGACATCTCCTGCTCCGCCGCCCTGATGGCCGCCTGCGCCGATGCCAAGGTGGCTCTCTCTTTCCACACGCCGCACGGCAAGTTCCTCGCCGCCTCAAACGGCTTCGCGAGTGGCAACATCCTGCTACGACGGGAGCAGTACCGGCGGGCGGACCATGAGCCCGCCGCTGCGGCGATCGCCCGCAACATGATCGCCGCCAAGCTGGCGAACTCCCGCCATGTCCTCCTCCGCGCCAGCCGCGACCACGGTGCCAAGGATCCGCAGCGGGCCCTCGCCCTGGCCCAGGGAGCGGACTTCATCGCGCTGCGCATCCAGCTGTTGTCCCGTGCCACGGGGCTCGACTCGATCCGCGGCATCGAGGGCGACGCCGCCACCGCCTACTTCGCCTCCTTTCCCCATCTGCTGACCAACCAAGATCCCCAGATCCGGATGGCCGGCCGGTCGCGCCGCCCGCCGCTGGATCCCATCAATGCGCTGCTGTCATTCCTCTACGTGCTCCTCATGCACGACTGCCGAAGTGCCTTGGAAAGCTGCGGACTCGATTCCCAGTGTGGTTTCCTCCACCGCGACCGTCCGGGGCGGCCCTCGCTCGCGCTCGACCTGATGGAAGAGTTCCGGCCGTGGCTCGCCGATCGGACGGCGCTGTCCTTGCTCAATCGGCGGCAGCTCACGAGTGCGGATTTCGAGATAAAGGAAAGCGGTGCCGTGCTGATGAAGCCGGATGCCCGCAAGACCGTTCTGCACGCCTGGCAAGAACGGAAGCAGGCTGAGATCTTGCATCCGTTTCTGGATGAAAAAACGACGATCGGGCTGCTCCCGCAACTTCAGGCGCGACTCCTCGCTCGTCATCTCCGCGGCGACCTCGACGCCTATCCCGCCTTCCTCGCACGGTGACCCGACCCTTCTCGTTCCAGCATTTCAGTTTTCAGTTTTCAGTTTTCAGTTTTCAGCGTTTCAGCGTTTCAGCGTTTTCCCATGTACGTTCTCGTCACCTACGATGTCTCGACCACCACTCCGCAGGGTCGGGCACGGCTGCGTCGCGTGGCGAAAGCCTGCGAAGACTTCGGCCAGCGAGTGCAGAACTCGGTGTTCGAATGCAAGGTGGACCCGGCGCAGCTTGTGACCCTGAAGGGCAGGCTCCTGGACCTGATCGATGAGGAAACCGACTCGGTGCGGTTCTACCATTTGGGCTCGAACTGGCACCACAAGGTTGAGCACCATGGAGCCCGGCCCGGCTATGATGTCGATGGGCCGCTGATCCTTTAATCCAGCTTGCGCGAACGCGGATCGCCCATTGAATCCCGGGAGGTTCGCGTTCTTCGGAAGTTGTTGGCTTTCAGGTCTTTGACAGAACACATTGAGAAGCCTCAGGGCGTTTTCCAATCTCGCGCGGGGGGCTCGCGAAATTCGAAATGCTTGTGATTCACGCTGAACGACTTCAGGCTTCCACGGTCGCCCCTCACACGAGGGGCGCGGATTGAAACAGCATGCTCCGGGGTGTTTCCTACCGCCCCGGAGGTCGCCCCTCACACGAGGGGCGCGGATTGAAACGCTCCAATGTCTTAGGATCCACAGCGAAAGACCGGTCGCCCCTCACACGAGGGGCGCGGATTGAAACCTGAACTACACGAACTCGGCGGCCGCGGAAGACGTCGCCCCTCACACGAGGGGCGCGGATTGAAACGACTGGGGCAGCGGGATGGGCCTGCGATCGGTGGTCGCCCCTCACACGAGGGGCGCGGATTGAAACGAGAAGGTGCGGACGGGTGGCAGCGAGAGCGTCTAGTCGCCCCTCACACGAGGGGCGCGGATTGAAACAGCATCCCGTTTTGGAACCGCAATTGCCCGTTTGTCGCCCCTCACACGAGGGGCGCGGATTGAAACACTGGATCCGGCTCCTCGATCTCGTCGTCGAAGAGTCGCCCCTCACACGAGGGGCGCGGATTGAAACACGCCCTCGGTCGGCGTCGTCACCGTCACCGAGGGTCGCCCCTCACACGAGGGGCGCGGATTGAAACCAGTTCAAGTCCTGGGTGGTGGTGTGGCGGGACGGTCGCCCCTCACACGAGGGGCGCGGATTGAAACGTTGGGAGTGGTTTGGCGGGCGTGGGTGGTGGTGTCGCCCCTCACACGAGGGGCGCGGATTGAAACTTGCTGGAGAGGCGCGGGCGGGGACTGTCCTGCTTGTCGCCCCTCACACGAGGGGCGCGGATTGAAACCCCATGAGGAGCCGTTGCTTGAATGCATCAAAGGTCGCCCCTCACACGAGGGGCGCGGATTGAAACGCGCAGGCGGCACGAGGCATGCACAACCGGGAGCGGTCGCCCCTCACACGAGGGGCGCGGATTGAAACAGCCGGTGGCCGCGGGAACTACCACGGCCACCGTGTCGCCCCTCACACGAGGGGCGCGGATTGAAACATTCGCTGGGATCTGCCGCTGAGCCGCGGGATGGGTCGCCCCTCACACGAGGGGCGCGGATTGAAACTCCTGGATCCGGCCGGCCAGCTCGTAGCGCTTCCGGTCGCCCCTCACACGAGGGGCGCGGATTGAAACACGAAGCACGCGACATCATGATGACTCTGCTCCAGTCGCCCCTCACACGAGGGGCGCGGATTGAAACTGCATAAAGGTGGATCCATCGGTTCGTGGGCACCGTCGCCCCTCACACGAGGGGCGCGGATTGAAACTCCGTCTTCCGAGACGCCGGAAACCGATGCCGTGGTCGCCCCTCACACGAGGGGCGCGGATTGAAACGCAAATAACCCGAGACCTCCGAGGCCGGGGCCAGGTCGCCCCTCACACGAGGGGCGCGGATTGAAACGAACTATCATGAAACCCCACCTCATCCTCGCCGTGTCGCCCCTCACACGAGGGGCGCGGATTGAAACCGAAAGAAGTTTCCGCAATGGGAATTCCTTTCAGGTCGCCCCTCACACGAGGGGCGCGGATTGAAACGGTCAGTATCGAGGATTTCGCCACGCCGACGCTCGTCGCCCCTCACACGAGGGGCGCGGATTGAAACCCGCAGTACGAGGATGCCGCCGCTCTTGCCGCCGGTCGCCCCTCACACGAGGGGCGCGGATTGAAACACAGAAAACGGCCAAGTTCGGTTGACGAGAGGTGTCGCCCCTCACACGAGGGGCGCGGATTGAAACTACATGTCCACCTTGGTGCCGTGGATCACGCGCGTCGCCCCTCACACGAGGGGCGCGGATTGAAACCGTATCGACGATCCCGCTCCGCCCAGCTCCGCGCGTCGCCCCTCACACGAGGGGCGCGGATTGAAACATCGCTGGTGCGGTCCCCACCGCGGAGCAATCCGGTCGCCCCTCACACGAGGGGCGCGGATTGAAACCAGTGACGGTGCAAACCCTCGTTAACCCAGCCCCGTCGCCCCTCACACGAGGGGCGCGGATTGAAACCGCGCCGTAGGTCGAAAAAGTCGGTTTGCGATAGTGTCGCCCCTCACACGAGGGGCGCGGATTGAAACCACAACGCCATAGTCCGGCGCGGAATTGCGGGCGGTCGCCCCTCACACGAGGGGCGCGGATTGAAACGACTACGCTGCCGCCCGTGCCACCGCCTCAGAACGTCGCCCCTCACACGAGGGGCGCGGATTGAAACCTTCATGCAGGTCGCAAGGCTGAGCTTTGGGCGGTCGCCCCTCACACGAGGGGCGCGGATTGAAACTTCTCGCGGGACACGTGAACGACACCGTCCTCATGTCGCCCCTCACACGAGGGGCGCGGATTGAAACGCTGACCCTCAGGCCGCAGGCATAGATGAGGTAAGTCGCCCCTCACACGAGGGGCGCGGATTGAAACACTCGCTCCGGGACGTGGAGCGTTACAGGTGGCAGTCGCCCCTCACACGAGGGGCGCGGATTGAAACTGAGGCCGCTTCGTCAGGAGCAGCCAGTCCAGCATGTCGCCCCTCACACGAGGGGCGCGGATTGAAACTCCAATTTTGTCGTAGTCTCCCATCGTTTCAGTGTCGCCCCTCACACGAGGGGCGCGGATTGAAACTGCCGAGGATCGAGAGTCCACGCTGGGGCGAGTTGTCGCCCCTCACACGAGGGGCGCGGATTGAAACTGACTCATTGAGATGTAGTCGACGCCGATGCCGGGTCGCCCCTCACACGAGGGGCGCGGATTGAAACAAACGTCGATTCGGTGGAGTCCTGGATCCGCAGCGTCGCCCCTCACACGAGGGGCGCGGATTGAAACGACCAGTAGAGGCCGCCCCAAGGAAGCTTGCCGATGTCGCCCCTCACACGAGGGGCGCGGATTGAAACAGCGCATCCAACCACGACGCGCCTTCACTGTAGAGTCGCCCCTCACACGAGGGGCGCGGATTGAAACATGGGCATGAGCCGGGATCCGATGCGGCTGGAGGTCGCCCCTCACACGAGGGGCGCGGATTGAAACTGTTGGAACGGCTGAGGCGGAAAGATCCCTGACGGGTCGCCCCTCACACGAGGGGCGCGGATTGAAACAAGTCGCTCATGGGCTAACGTGGCCGGCCCGGCCGTCGCCCCTCACACGAGGGGCGCGGATTGAAACATCACCCAGCACGACACCACGCTTTGGAGCCAGTGTCGCCCCTCACACGAGGGGCGCGGATTGAAACCCGAAGGCCAATCTATGCCTTTTCGGACTCCGCGGTCGCCCCTCACACGAGGGGCGCGGATTGAAACCCGGTCAGCCCGGGGAGCATGGTCACGCCGAGGCGTCGCCCCTCACACGAGGGGCGCGGATTGAAACGACGAGGCGCTCGCGCATGAAGTCGAAGTCGATCGTCGCCCCTCACACGAGGGGCGCGGATTGAAACTCGCCCAGCTCGCACAGCATGCCCACGTCATTCGTCGCCCCTCACACGAGGGGCGCGGATTGAAACAATCTTTCGCTCGTTCAATGGGGCTCCGGGCGCCGTCGCCCCTCACACGAGGGGCGCGGATTGAAACCTTTCCTTTCCCTTCCTTACTTCCCCTTCCTGGTCGCCCCTCACACGAGGGGCGCGGATTGAAACTATCGTTGGGCAGACACGCTCCGCTCGTCCGTTTGTCGCCCCTCACACGAGGGGCGCGGATTGAAACTTGGAAAATGGGATGGAGTGCTCTTCGAGGAATGGTCGCTGAGCTGGCCCCCAAAGTCCGGCCACTGAGTGGCTAAACTAAGCTATGGTGGAGCGGGTCGGCAGAGAGGTAGGATTGGATTGGATTCTCAAGCAAGGGTGGAGTGGCGAGGGCCCCGAAATGGGG